>JAYTUX010000206.1:0-6396 GCA_043744315.1 Betaproteobacteria bacterium
GAAGGCAACATCGAAGCCGACGTGTGCGTCATCGGCGGTGGCTTTACTGGACTATCCGCCGCACTGGAATTAGCGCAACGCGGATTCTCCGTCGCGTTATTGGAAAGCCGCCAAATCGCCTGGGCAGCATCAGGGCGAAACGGCGGGCAAGTCATCGTCGGATTTGCCTGTAGCAACAGCGTCATCGAAAAACAACTCGGCTTTCAAGATGCGAAACGCGCGTGGGATATTTCCATTGAAGGCGCACAACTGATTTACGATCGCATGAAACAATTCAACGCACCATGCGATTTCACGCTGGGCTGGTTGTTGCTCGCAGCACGCAAATCCCATGTCGCGCACTTGCGCGAATGGCACGAAGAATTGCGCGAGAAATATGGCTACGGTGAATTTGTCGACTATGTGCCGCCGAGCGAAATTTCGCAATGGACAGCGAGCACACAATATCACGCGGCGGTGTTCGATAAATTTTCCGGTCACCTGCATCCGCTGAAATATGCGTTGGTCTTAGCGAAAGCATGCACTGCGGCGGGCGTAAAAATTTTCGAACACAGCCACGTAACGTCGCTGCAACAAGGCGATCGTCCGCAAGTTTCCACGACACAAGGCAACGTCAAATGCCGCTTCGTGGTGCTGGCGAGTAATGTATTCAACGGCGATGTCGTACCAAAATTGGACGAGCGAATCATGCCTGTCGGCGGCACCGTCTTCGCGACTGAGCCGCTCGATCCGGATTTGGCGAATAAATTAATTCGCCATCGCGCCGCCGTGTGCGACAGTAATTTTCTGCTCGATTACTACCGCATCACGCCGGACAATCGCATGCTGTGGGGCGGCCGCTCGACTTATTCAAAGCACGCGAGCGGCGATGGCGTCGAATGGTTACGCAAAAAAATGGTCGGACTTTATCCACAATTGAAAGACGCGAAAGTCGAATACGGCTGGGGCGGGATGATCGACGTTTCCCTCAACCGCGCGCCCGATTTCAACCGCCTCGCACCGAATGTATTTTACTTGCAAGGCTTCAGCGGCCACGGGCTCGCGCTGTCAGGCATGGCGGGAAAACTCGCGGCGGAAGCAATCGCCGGACAAGCTTCGAGATTCGATGTGTTCGCGCGCATTCAACATCGTTCATTCCCGGGCGGAAGATTGCTGCGTACGCCGGGGTTGGTGCTTGGCACGTTATATTATCGATTACGCGATGCGTTGGCTTAAGTTCGAATAGTTTTCGATCTTCCGTCACGTCTCACGAAAATATTCAAACTTGTCGCGTTATTCGCGATCGACCGAGATGTGAACACGCCAAAAACTTTCTCGCTATTACAACCTCGGCGAAATTCACAAGACGGAGCAATGCAGGGTATCAAAATGACATTTATCGATTCGCCGTTAAAATGATGACTTGGACTCGGCTTGCGACTTGCCCATGTTTCTGCGCGTCGCCCGCGCCAATCCTGTCAAGCCGAACACCATCAATGCCAAACTGGCGGGTTCCGGTAGTGCCGCGTCGGTGACGGCAATCGAGTAATTGCGGGTGAATGCGAAGTCATTGGTTGCGCTCAAAACGCCACCATTGAAGTCACGCACTTGGAAGTCTTCGCCGATCTCGCACGATACGATGTTGCACGAACGAACGCCGAATTCGATAAAACCGTCGCTATCTTGCAACCGCACGGACACTCGCGCCGGCGTCGCGCCGCTCACGAGTTCTTCATCGACGAACAATTTCGAATCGGCGATGCCGTCGCCAAATACCAAGGTGAGCAAATCCGCGCTGTCCCAGGTCTTCGAGCCAAACGTCGCAGTCGCCGAGACGACGTTGTAGCCGAACACATCGCCGGTGAATACCAACGCGCCATTCGGGTCACCTGCCGCCACGGTATCCGGGGGGCCCGCCGTTGTGTCCACGCGCAAAGTTACGCTAACGGCTAAATCCACCGGCACGACGCCAAACACCGTATCGGTGCCGGAAATGAAATCGCCGCTAAGTAAATCGGTCGTGACTTCGACGTCAAACAGTGCCGCCGATGCCGGCACTGCAACCAGCGTGGTCGACAGTAAAGCGCATTGAATGACCCTGGTCAGCGTTGTGCGATCTATCAATGCATCGTGAAAAACATGACTAGTTGCGGTGTGGTCTAATCCAATCGTTCTATCCATTTTGTTTCTCCATATCTAAAAGTGCGCGGTGTAAAACCGACGTTGGTTCAGTGCAAAATTCCTGGTGGTTCAATTCCATGGCGGTTAACGGTTATTTCCAGTCCATTGAGTAAAGGTTCAACTGGCCAGCGGCGATTACCTGCAATTTTTGATGCCTTGCCACGAACCCCATCGCGCTTGCCTCTCAGCCATGCATGCCCTGCGAAGCATTATCGATGCGGTTCGTGGCACGCTTGCCGTAGCTATCCGCTCGCGCTTTTGCCGACGATTTGTGCGCCCGCGCAAGGACGATGCTTGCAAAGTCTTTTGAGTCTGTGTCGGGCAGCTCGCAGACTTCGATGACAAGATTCTCGCTGCCGAAATACGGCTCAAGAACCTTGCGCAGATCGCCCTCGTCAACGCCGGCGCTCGGAAAAAGTTTGCCGCCGACCAGGTAACCGCTGGATCGACGCAGTGCCGCGGTTATCAGCATGCCGCCGGGGCGCACCAGATTGGCAATACGCGCCATGTATTGCGCCCATACCACTTTGTCGCTGGTCGCGGAATCCGCGCAGTACGCGCTGATCACCGTGGCGTAGCGCATCGCCACACCTTCACCCAAGGGATTGGCGCGCCGCAGGTCAATTTTTAGGAGCTTGCTGATCTTGGCGCGCGTCTGGTCTTCGCGCCGGGCGACATCTTTATCAGTGGGGAACGCCAAGCCCTCGCACACCAAGGTGTGGCGGACAAACGGCCCCCAGTTGTGGGCATCGGCGTCGCGGTTGATCCATCGCTCGATCTCCCTGAGATTCGCTGGAAGATAGTCGCCCAAGTGAATTTCATTGGCGTTCCTAGTCGCGAGGAATACATGGTGAAGAGTGGGCCCAACGCCGAAAATAAGGATGGGCTCATCAGGCGCCGAGTGCCGCATGGCTTCGACGAAGAATGCGATAGTCAGGCGTTCATCGGGCGCGACGGTGCTGTAGTAATCCGCCAGGTATTCTCGAGGCGTCCAATCCGCGTCGAACGATGCGTAGGTTTGGACATCGGTCTGCGCCAGGAACGCGCGTATGATGCGGGCGAGGCCATACTCGTAGACGGCGGCGCCAAGATTCGCGCCACCAAGGAAGATCATGACATCATTCCCCGTGACCGAATCACTTAGTAGAGCGAAACCGACGGCACCGGCGTAATATGGCGCTTCTTTCGCAAGTTCAGCGCTAACGTAACCGGCGCCGGCGGCGAATTTCTGTGCTCGTTTACTTTTGGCTCTGCGCTTGATCAAATCGTAGGTGGCCTTGGATAGCACGTTGGCACTCATGCCTGTTCGCTCAAGCAGCGCCCAATTTTCCACGAGATTCACGCGCAGTCCTGCGCCCCAGATTAGGTAGGTGCTTGCCAGGAATAGGAGCGCCGGGAAACCGTCAAGGCCGCCCATCGCAAGCGACTTTACGAGGATCAACCCAGCCGCCGTAGCAACGGCATCCAGGGTATAGGTCGATGCGGCCGTGGCCACTATGGTGATCAGCCAGCGTTTCGATTTGGAAAGATTAAGCCCAAACGTGCGGCCACGATGGCGGTTAACGTTGATGGTACCCACGCTCTGATCTTCTCTATTCAAAAAAGAAAGTTCACTCATCGATTTCGTATCAAAGCCAGCGGTGAGAATAAGCGTGCCTAATATTGCTGGTCACTTTGGTGACATGCCATGCAGTTAAACGGTGAATCGAACATCATGCGCTGATTTATTTTGTCCGCGCCGGGTTGCGCGGCATTGAAAATTTCGACGTTGCTTTGTGCGTTAGCGATGCGCCGCTCCAGAACATCACGAAATTTCCATTGAGCAAAGCTCGCTGATATTTTTGCGTTGGCGTACATTTTCCGCGCCGTTTGCCAGTCACCAGACTTCACCAGCATATCGCCCATGTTCAAGAAAAATCCTTCGAAGTTATGCGGTGCGATCCAGGAATTCCAACACACGCGTTTTTTTCCTTCCTTGGTTTCTAAAGCCATATATTTGGCATAGTTAGGATCGGCACGATTCAGTTTTTCGCCGACGCACACCGCCAAATTTTGCCATTGCCATTCCAGCGCTTGATTGAAGTTTTTCGAGCCGCGCGGCTCGTTACTGGTGACATAGCCTGCGGTAAATAAATTGAACTCCGGCCAGGCATTGATGCTGTCGAGCAAGGTGAAATAACCTTGGCGCGTCAGCTTTTCGTCTTTGTGAATACGTCCTTCGGCCAACATTGAGCTCGCCAGAAAACCTTGATAGCGCGCCTCGTGCGGATTGAGATTCACCGCCTCCTGAAAATAGCGCCGCGCCAACATCGCGTCATCGGTAATCGTCGCTGGCACCCGGTCCAGCCGTGCGCGTTCGCCTAGGCGCCACTTGTGCAGCCAACCGATGTGCGCCGCCGTCACGGCGTCGGATGGATTACCTTGATAGGCTTGCTTTAATACTTCAGCGGTCGCGCCGATATTGGCGTAATCGCCGCCGTGAAATGTCTCCCAAAAAAGTTGATCCGCTTTCACCGCGGCGTCGGTTCGCGCCGCGCTCGCGTGTTTTGGCGCAGCGGTTTGCACGGCGATGAATCCGCACCCGGCAATGGCTGCACTGATAAGTAAAGCACTGCAACGTTTTAACTGAATATTCCAATAGGTCATTTTGCTCTCCTGACGTTATCCCAATCTCGATACATCAATCGATAAAATACGGTTAATGTACCCATTGGAAACATTATAGACGCTAAATGTTTCCGTTGTCAACATGAGTTTTTATGAGAAGATAATATTGCTATGACACAAAAAAAACTAAAAGCGCCGTACCATCACGGCGATCTGAAAAATACCTTGATCGATGTCGCGCTCACGCATATCGCGCGCAGCGGCGTGAGTAGCCTAAGTCTGCGCGAAGTGGCACGCGAAGCTGGCGTGAGCCACAGCGCCGCGTATCGGCATTTTGCGAATAAGGAAGATTTATTGGTGGCGATCGCCGAGCAGGGATTTCGACAGCTCGGCGAAACTTTGGGCACGGCGGCGCGAGCTCATGCGGACAGTCCGGCCGGTGCGTTTCAGGCGGCGGGCGTTGCCTATGTGGAATTCGCGGTAAGCCATCCGGAACACTTGCAGATCATGTTCGGCGGATCGATTTCTGATGCGAATGCCTACCCGTCGCTGGTCGCGGCGTCGGACGAAACCTACGGCGCACTATCGCGTATGGTCGCGCAGGCTTCGAAGATTGGGCAACTTCGTAGCGGCGATGATAGAATGATCGCGCTCACTTGCTGGGCAACCGTGCACGGCTTGTCGCAGCTTATCGTCGGCGGACAGGTAAGGCTCGATGCGGGCGATGCGTCGCCGCGCAAATTGGCGCTCGCGGCGACGCGATTGGTAATGCAAGGTATTAATGCGCCTGCGCAGATCAATAAACCTCACCGCGCAACGGCAAAACGCGCTCGCTGATACCACAGCACCAAGATCATTTCAGTGCCCGGCGTTTTATTGCCTATGTCGAGTCCATACACCGTTTGATATGGGAGATTGGGCTAATTGCTGACTCAGAATCACCCTGCAAGATCGTATCGGTTCAAATTCAGTATTAATTCTTGGATGGCTTAAGAAGTGGGTTAATACTAGGCGAAACGAGCCCTGCGCCAATTCACTTTTATATCTATTGCGGCTCAGGTGCCTTTTCTAATCCTTTAATTTTCGTTCCCGGTCCAAGTTTGCGTTTCTTAAACCAACCGCTGTTCATCTCTAACGAATATTTCGCCGGTGCTTTCGCCATGTGCGCGTCAAGGGTTTCGGGTTTCATTTCTTCGACGTTGATGATCACGCCTTTATCGTCGATGAAGGCTACGCTGAGCGGGATGAGCGTATTTTTCATCCACATGCCGGTGATGTGCGGTTGTGGGTAGACGAACAGCATGCCTTCGTTGTCGGACATTTTTTTGCGGAACATTAGACCTTGTGTGCGATCGGATGGAATGCTGGCAACTTCGGCGGTGACTTTGTGAACATTGCCGATGCCTAGCGTGACCTTGGGTAATTTCGGCGCTTCGACTTCGGCAAAAGAAATCGTCGAGGCGAGCAATGCGCTGAGCGCAATTATTTTTTTCATGTTCAGTTTTTTCCGGTTGAGCCGAAGCCGCCCGCGCCGCGATCGCTGGCGGTGAATTCTTCGACGATGTTGAGTTGAACTTGTTGCACGGGGACGATCACGAGTTGGGCGATGCGTTCCATGGGGTTGAGCGT
>JAYTUX010000207.1:0-6386 GCA_043744315.1 Betaproteobacteria bacterium
TCACCAAAAACGGTGGCAATCCGGATAAGCCAGGATCGACCAGCAAGGCGGTGCGGCGCTCGGACAACGCGCCGATTTCGGCCACCGCAATGGCGAGAATATCGGCCGCGATCGCGACCGGTTCGGCATGAAAGTTACCGCCCGAAAGCACGTCGCCGCTATCGGGAAACACCAGCGGATTATCGGTCACACCGTTGGCTTCGATCTCCAACGTGGCAGCGGCGTTGCGAATGACATCAAGGCACGCCCCCATTACTTGTGGCTGACAGCGCAGCGAATACGGATCCTGAACCTTGTCGTCACCCACCAGATGGGATTCGCGGATCCCACTGCCGTTGAGCAGCGATCGGTAAATCGCCGCCGTGAGAACTTGCCCGGGCTGCCCGCGCAATTGATGGATGCGCGCGTCAAACGGCGTATCACTACCCATTGCGGCATCGACGCTCATGGCACCCGCCACCATCGCGGCCGAAAAAACATTCTCAATCTGAAACAGGCCGTGGATGGCGAGCGCGGTGGAGACCTGCGTGCCGTTCAACAGCGCAAGCCCTTCCTTGGGCGCCAATGTGATCGGCGAAAGTCCCGCTGCGATCAGTGCCTCGTGCGCGGCCAGCCTCTTGCCGCCGACGCGCGCCTCGCCCAAACCCAGCAATAACGCCGACAAATGCGCGAGCGGCGCAAGATCGCCCGACGCACCAACCGAACCCTTGGCGGGAATAATCGGATATACGTCTGCATTCAAGAGCCGCAACAGCGATTCCACAATCACCGGGCGAACACCCGAACGCCCCCGCGCAAGGCTCGCGACTTTCAATATCAAAATCAGCCGCACCACCTCATCGGCGAGCGGCTTGCCTACGCCTGCGCTATGCGAGAGCACCAGATTGCGTTGCAGTGCTTCAAGCTGGTGGGTGGGAATGTGCGTGTTGGCGAGTTTGCCGAAGCCGGTGTTGATGCCATAGGCAGGTTCGCCCTTGGCGACGATGCGCGCCACCGTTTCCGCGCCTGCATTTATGTCACCCCACGCGGTACCGTCCAACTCAAATCGATGGTGGCCATCGCGGGCCGTGCGGAGCTGCGGCAGCGTGAGTTTTCCGGGGAAGATTTGAAAGAGATTTTTCATCGGCCAATTATCCCACTCACGTCAGACGTGTTTCAGAAATCGATGCGGTGCGGGATATCGAACCCAAGCACTGAAGCGGGTCTTCAGGCATTTACCTTTGGAGAGGCGCACCAGCTATCGAGTATTACGCTTTTTTCACGGTATTGCCGACCTTGTTCCTGGCAACACAATTTGGCCAATTTCAATGGATGCAAGTTAACAATCAAGGCTCGCTTCGTAGATATCTATTCTTCCGCGACAGCCCACTCGCCAATCACTCAATGCCCAACCGATCCAGCCTGTACCGCAAACTGCGAAACGTAATCCCCAACACTTTCGCGGCCGCCGTCTTGTTGAATCGCGTGAGTTCCAGCGCCTTCTGAATTTGTTCGCGCTCGATGCGATCCAGATACTCGTGCAGCGGAATGGTGCGTTCGCCGGACAACGCTGCCGCCGTTCCGGAAGCGGCCCCTTCTTCGGTGAGATAAAGGTCGGCCGCGCGAATCAGCTTTCCATCGCACAGCGCCATCGCGCGCTCGAGGATATTTTCAAGTTCGCGCACGTTGCCCGGATAGTCGTAGCCTTTCAACGCCTGTAACGCGTCGTCGCCGAGGCCGGGCTGTTCGGCGCCGGAGAGTTGTGCGATGCGTTCCAGCACGAGCTTGACCATCAACGGGATGTCTTCGGGAATTTCCCGCAGGCTTGGCATTTTGAGTTCAATCACATTCAGACGGTAGAACAAATCCTGGCGGAATTCGCCTGCGGCCACTTTTTCCGCGAGATTTTTGTGGGTGGCGGAAATGATGCGGAAATCGATTGCAACTTCTGCGGTATCGCCGACTTTACGAACCTTTTTTTCCTGGATAACTCGCA
Source organism: Betaproteobacteria bacterium (assembly GCA_043744315.1). GTDB lineage: Bacteria > Pseudomonadota > Gammaproteobacteria > Burkholderiales > Usitatibacteraceae > UKL13-2. Next base: position 1,976 of record JAYTUX010000207.1, read on the forward strand.
ACAATTTCACCTGCATCGGCAACGGCAAATCACCAACTTCATCGAGAAATAGCGTGCCACCGCCGGCTGCATGCAGGAAGCCCTCCTTGTCAGCGTCGGCACCGGTGAATGCACCCTTTCGATAGCCAAAAAATTCACTCTCCATCAGATTCTCAGGGATCGCACCGCAATTGACTGCAACAAACGGCGCCTCACGGCGCGCAGAACCGGAGTGGATCAGGCGTGCGGCGACTTCTTTGCCGGTCCCTGATTCGCCGGCGATGTGCACGGGAGCCTGACTGCGAGCAAGCTTGGCGATCATGTCGCGGGCACGTTGCATCGGGGCGGATTCGCCTAGCAGGCGCGGCTCGGCGCCGATGGTAATTGATGCGCCGGCACCGCCTGTAGCACTGACTCCCGATCCGCTAGCGCCCGCGCGATCCACGCCCGCGCCACGTTTGCCGCGTTCGCCGCGATCTGCGATCGGCTTCGGCAGATTCAACGCCGACGTGATCACATCGCGCAGCTGCTTCAATTGGATCGGCTTGGAAATGTAATCGAACGCACCGGCCTTCAGGGCCGACACGGCGTTGTCGGTGCTGCCATAGGCGGTGATCACTGCCACTGGCGTATTGCCGTAGTTCGCCGCGATGTGTGCAAGCACTGCCAGGCCGTCACCATCGGGCAAGCGCATGTCGGTGAGGCACAAATCGAATGCCCGCTCGTTCAGGCGCGTGAATGCCTCCTCGCAATTGCGCGCCGCCACCGCTTCCACGCCCATGCGCATCAGGGTAAGTACGAGAAGTTCGCGGATGTCGGCTTCATCGTCGACGATCAGTACATGTTTGGCCGTCATGATTTTGGTTGCATCCCGTTCATGGTCAAACGAAAACACGCGCCCGCGTTCGCGGCCCTGCCTTCAACAATGCATTCAAGTCGAGCGCCATTGACATCGGCGAGTTCCCTCGCAATATACAGTCCCAGTCCGGTACCCCGTGAATCGGTGGTGAAAAACGGTTCAAATAAGTGTTGTAGCGCTTCCTGCGAAACGCCGGGGCCGTCGTCAATCACGTCGAGAATCAGGCTTTCCGTGAGCGTGCCCGGCTGGAGTGTAATGGTTATTCCACCTGGCTTGCCAGTGCCGTGATGGCAGGCGTTGCGCACCAAATTCCACAACACCTGATCGAGGTGACTGCGGTCAAAAAACGGCCGCAGCCGGGTCTTGATCGTGAGATCTATTGATTCTGCACTCAATTTTTCATTGGCACAAAAGTCCTGTACGAATCGTTCCAGATAGGGCCCCGCTTCGATCGGCTCCGGATGCGCCCGGTCACGGCGATTCAGGTACAGCACTTCTTCGACCATCCGGTCGAGCCGGTGCGCATTGTCGCGAATAATCGTGAGCAGCCGCAAATCTTCAACGCGCGGCGCGCTTTGTTCACTATCTTCCGCGAGCAAATCGGCGGCGTGATTGATGCTGGATAATGGATTTCGGATCTCGTGCGCAATACTCGCCGTCAATCGGCCGAGCGCCACCAGTTTCATCTGCTGCGCCTGGGCGCGAATGCGGCTCGCATCCTCAATGAATATCACCGTCGGTGCCGGTCTGGCCTCACCGATGGCGATAAAGCGCAATTGATATTCCTTCTGCGTTTTCGCGTCGCGCATCATCGAAAAACTATGTTGCGGATCGCGCCGCCATTGCTCGAGCTGGATGGCCAGCGCGGGTGATGCTTCCGCGAGCGCGCGTTGGCCTGCAAGTTTCAGTCCGCCAATCAATGCCTCACTTTGCGGATTGTGCTGGCGTATCAAGCCTTTCTCATCGACCACGACGAAACCATCCTGCATATCGCGAATCACGAGCTCGTTAATTTGCGCGAGGTTGGCCAAGTCCACGCCGCGTTCTTCAGCAATCTTTTCCGCGCCGCGCGCGTATTTCGCCAGCGTATAGCCAAGCCCGGCGATGAGGAAAAAGCTTCCGGCTAAAAGCCCCGCCTGTAGAAAGTCGGTGGGTGCCGTATCGAAGGAGAGGAACTGCCACGATTGTTCGAGCAACACCGCGAGTGCGGCAATGGCAGCGTGAAAATAGGCGATCCTGCCGCGCGCCACTACGCCAGAGGCGGCAAGTGTGACCAGCAACAACAAGCCGATGCCACTTTTGATGCCGCCAGCAGCGTTCATCAGCAACGTGATGCAGACAACATCAATGGCGACCTGCGCGGTCAAATGCAGCGTCGGCCGCGGCAAACGCAAATGTGCGAGCCCCAGCAAGGCCACCGCTGCGACGAAGTAAAAACCGAGCGACCACAACGCCAATGTTGGCGAGGCCGCGATCAACACCTGATAGCGCTGTGAACCCCAAACCGACAACGCCATAAGGACCGAGATGATGACGCGATACGAACAGAATGTGGATAGTGATGGCCAGATTGAGTCGGCGTGACGAGATATTGCCACCGGATCTTTACGACGACCAGAGGCAGCGCTGTGAGCGGGTGCGGCTAACATCGAGCGAAGGACGCGCGATTGCTCACGCGGATTGGCGGTGCAGACATTGCTGCGGTGTCAGGCAGGTTTTCTTGCCGTCAATTTGTGCGCTCTCGGACTCGGGCATGAAGACGCCGCAGACATCGCATTTCACCATTTTCTCCGGCCCATCAATGGACGACGTATCGCGTCTCGCGTCGCCGCCCAATTTTTTGCCCAAGCCTTTGACCAACAGCCAGGCGAGAATACCGACCGCGACAAACAACAGAATTTTTACCATGACCTTGCCACCACCGATGCATTGAAACGATTTTGCCATCGTAGCGCAGACTGCGGTGTCGCGCGTTGGGTCGATGCAATTTATGCCGTTAGGTGAACGCCGCTTCAATCATGTTTCAGCCCAAACAAAAAGCCGGCTCACGCCGGCTTTTTAATATTTCGAATCTGGTCGGGGTGAGAGGATTCGAACCTCCGGCCTCTACGTCCCGAACGTAGCGCTCTACCAGGCTAAGCTACACCCCGTTCGATCTTGCAAATCAGTACCTTCGCTCCACCGCAAAAACGCATAATTGTAGCAGAGCGTCTTTGTATTCGGAACCCTTGAGATTCGCAATTGCTGCCTCCGCGACTCGTGCTTCGCGATGCGCCTGCTCACGCGTGTAATCAAGCGCGCCGGTCGCTTCGATGGCGGCAATTACCATTGGCATCTCAGCTCGACCACCGTGCTCAATCGCGCGTCGGATTGCGGCGTTCTGTTGCGCATCGCCATGCGTCAATGCATGAATCAGCGGCAACGTCGGTTTGCCTTCGGCGAGGTCATCGCCAATATTTTTTCCGGTCTCGCCGATGTCGCCGGAATAGTCAAGCACGTCGTCGATCAATTGAAATGCGGTACCGAGATGCATGCCGTAATTTGCGATCGCCAATTCATCTTCGATTGACGCATTGCCGAGAATCGCGCCGACGCGGCAGGCGGCTTCAAATAGTTTCGCCGTCTTGAATCGGACTACGCGAAGATATTTTGCTTCGTTGGTCTCCGGGTCGTGGATGTTGAGCAATTGCAATACTTCGCCCTCGGCGATGATATTGGTGGCTTCGGCCAACACGTCCATTATCTTGACGGAGCCGATCGTGACCATCATTTGAAACGCACGCGAATACAGAAAATCGCCAACCAATACGGCCGCCGCGTTGCCGAATTGCGAGCTCGCGGTTTTTCGACCGCGACGCAAGTCGGATTCGTCCACCACATCGTCGTGAAGCAGGGTCGCCGTATGAATGAATTCGATAATGGCGGCCAAATCATGGCAATGCGCGCGTTCAGCACCAAAGTGATTGCCGGCGAGCACCACCAGCGCGGGACGCAACCGCTTGCCGCCGGATTCAATGATGTAATTCGAAATCTGATTGATGAGCACGACGTCGGAGGCGAGCCGCAGGCGAATTACGCCGTCCACCGCCGCCAAATCGTGGGCAATGATGGCGCGGATGTTATCGAGGTTGAGCGGGTTGGTGGGTGAATTCATCGGGACACGGTTTGGCACGCCAATTTGAGCAACTTTGAAGAGTAAACCCATGTTTCGATAAGATAAATCATCGGAATGGGTTTGACTGGCGGCGGAAAAGCCCGTATCATAGCCGGTTCTGTCGAAACCCGACGGAAAATACGTAAACGCAATCCCAATTGCATCCACCCATTTTTGGAGTTCAACCATGTACGCGGTCATAAAAACCGGCGGGAAGCAGTACCGAGTCCAGGCCGGCGAAAAACTTAAAATAGAACAGATACCGGCGGACGTGGGCTCGCAAATCGTGCTCGATCAGGTTTTGATGGTGGGGGTCGGCGATGCCGTCACCATCGGCAAACCTCTTATAGCCGGCGCGCGCGTCAACGCCACCGTTGTCTCCCAGGGCCGTCACGACAAAGTGACGATTTTCAAAATGC
>JAYTUX010000208.1:0-6381 GCA_043744315.1 Betaproteobacteria bacterium
CCCCAGAATTCGCGCTCGAATTCATCGGCCTGCCGCTTGGTACGGCTGACGGTGAACATCTTTACAAAAATGTACCACCACGACATCAGCGAAGCGATGATGAGAATCGCCATCACGATCTTGACGACGATCGATGCCTGAAGAATGAGTTGCAGTATGGCAATATCGCTGGTGACGTTCAAACGGTGGCCTCCATTTTCTTGCGCAGATCGGCGGGGATTTCGATCGGTTTGAAACTGTCGGCAGAGACCGTCGCGACCAGCACGCGCGCTTTCACCAACAGCTCTTCTCCGCGACGGATTTCCTGATGAAACGTGCAGCGCACGCGACCGAGATTTTCGATCGCCACGCTGATGTTGATCGAGTCGTCGAGCCGCGCCGGCTTCAAAAACTCCACCGCAATTTCGGCGATGACCCAATTCATCTTGTGTTTGCGTTCGAGCTCGCTATTGGAAAAACCGAGGTAGCGGAGCCACTCGGTGCGCGCACGTTCGAGAAATTTCACATAATGCGCGTGATACACCACACCGCTCGCGTCAGTGTCTTCGAAATAAACGCGCAGCGGAAAATCGAACGTGAACAGTGGCGATTGCTGGGCATTTTTGAGCGATAACTTCGCCATGATCAGAATAGCTCCGGTGCCAATACGCCAGTCGGCGCAGCCAGGCCAAAATGACGATACGCGAGTGCCGTCGCCACCCGTCCCCGCGGGGTGCGCTGCAAATAGCCCTGCTGAATCAAGTATGGTTCCAGCACATCCTCAATCGTATCGCGCTCCTCGCTCAATGCCGCGGCGAGATTCTCGACACCCACTGGTCCGCCGGCAAATTTTTCAATGATCGCCAGCAGCATTTTGCGATCCATCACATCCAATCCGATTGCATCCACATCGAGCATTTTCAATGCGGCATCGGCCGTCGCCTTGTCGACATGGCCGTCGCCTTTGACTTCGGCAAAATCACGTACTCGCCGCAGCAGCCGATTGGCAATGCGTGGTGTGCCGCGTGACCGAAGTGCGATTTCCTGTGCGCCGTGATCATCGACCCGCACTTTCAACAATTGCGCTGAACGCGAGACGATCAGTTTCAATTCTTCGGGAGAATAAAATTCCAGCCGCGCGACAATGCCGAACCGGTCGCGCAATGGGTTCGTGAGCATCCCCGCACGCGTGGTGGCCCCCACCAATGTGAACGGCGGCAAATCGAGTTTCACCGAGCGCGCCGCCGGCCCTTCGCCGATCATGATGTCGATCTGGTAATCTTCCAGAGCCGGATAGAGAATTTCCTCAACAACAGGGCTCAGGCGATGAATTTCATCGATGAACAAGACATCGTTGGTTTCAAGATTGGTGAGCATCGCAGCGAGATCACCGGCGCGCTCCAGCACCGGGCCCGAGGTGTGCTTCAAATTCACGCCCATTTCGCGTGCGATGATATGTGCAAGCGTGGTCTTGCCTAAACCCGGCGGGCCGAACAGCAGCGTGTGATCGAGCGGCTCTTTCCGCGCGCGAGCGGCCTCGATGAAAATTGACAACTGGCCACGGATTTTTTCCTGGCCAACATACTCATTGAGCAGTTTCGGGCGCAGGGCGCGCTCCAACGCTTCTTCCTGCGGGGAGGCCCTGGTGGCGGCGATGAGACGGTCTTCCTCGATCATGGATCGATTTTACTCATGATTTGGACAACAACTTCAAGGCTTGCCGAATGCCGTCCGACACTGTTACCTCTTTCGGCAATTGCTTGATCGCAAACAACGCCTCTTTGTCGTTATAGCCGAGCGAAATCAGCGCATTCAGAATGTCGCTTGCGGAGGAAACCGCACTCTCACCCCCCACCGCAATCCGCACGTCCACCTTCAAGCGATCCTTTAATTCCAGCAACAATCGCTCGGCCGTTTTCTTACCGATGCCCGGCACTTTAGTGAGGCACCCGCTCTCCTGCAACGCGACGGCCTCGGCCAAATCATTGACACTCATACCCGACAGCACGGCCAGTGCGACCTTTGGCCCCACGCCACTGACTTTGAGCAATTGTCGGAAGGTCGCACGTTCCGCCTCGGTGCCGAAGCCGTAAAGCAGATGCGCGTCCTCGCGCACCACCAGATGCGTGAACAGCACGACCTTTTCATGCAACTTGGGAAGGTTATAAAACGTGCTCATCGGCACATCGATTTCATAACCGACCCCGCCGACATCGACGACGACTTGCGGCGGATTTTTTTCAAGCAGCGCGCCCGAAACTCGACCGATCATTTCACCAGCCTCCCACCTTTCACGCGATATCCACGTGTGCTCATTCCACCCAACAACCCGCCATGCGCATGGCAGATCGCGCACGCCAATGCATCGGCCGCATCCGGACTTGGGTAACCCGGTAATTTCAGCAAGCGTTTGACCATTTCCTGCACCTGTTCCTTCTTCGCGTGGCCGTTGCCGACGACTGCTTGTTTGACCTGAAGTGCAGTGTATTCCGATACGGGCAGATCGCGTGACACGGCGGCGCAAATGGCGGCACCGCGCGCCTGCCCGAGCAGCAAAGTCGATTGCGGATTAATGTTGACGAAGACTTTTTCCACCGCAACTTCATCGGGCGCGAAGCGCGCAATCACCTCCTGCACCGAGTTCAAGATATTTTTCAGCCGATCCGGTAATTCGCCGTCGGGTGATTTGATGCAGCCACCGGAAATGTAAGTGAGCGTCGCGCCGGTTTTTTCAATCACCCCGTAACCGGTGATGCGTAAGCCCGGATCGAGACCGAGAATTTTCATTCGAAAGTCAATGCGTACATGCACGAGTCACGCAAGCCGCCGTAAGGATCGCGCATGTTTTTGCGCAGAATGCCTTCTAGCGTGAAGCCGCAACGCTCCGCCACGTTGCGGCTTTTTTGATTGCGCGGATCGCTGCAGATTTCAAGGCGCTTTGCACCGAGCTCGCATTTGGCGAATGCGACCAGCGCGTTGACCGCCTCGGTGCAATAGCCACGCCCGGCCCGCGAGGTGCGCACCCAATAGCCAATCTCCAGTTTCGGCACGTCCCAAACGATGGTGTGAAATCCGCCCTTGCCGATCAAATTTCCGTTGGTTTTGTCGCGCCACTGAAAATCGAGCATGTCGCGGCTTCGCCATTTTGCGTCAGCATTCTCGTGAAACTCGACTGAACCGGAAAGCGCAGGTTCCGGATGCACCCACGGCATCCATGGCTTGAGTTCATTCACCGATTCAACCACCGCTTCAAATGCTTCAGGCCCGTCGCCGGATTTCGCGGCGTGCAAAAACATGCGCTCGGTTTCAATTGATTCGGGAATGTTGAGCAGCATGGCGCGCTGCCGGGCGTCCACTACGCTTCCTCGATGATCGCCGAGGTGTAAACATCCTGCACATCATCGAGCGATTCGATGGCATCGAGCAGCTTTTGCATTTTCACCGCGTCGTCACCCGTCAGGACGGACTCGGTCGTGGCCTTCATTGTGACGTCGCCGAATTCGGATTTGAATCCTGCCTTCTCCAGTGCCGCCTTCACGCTGCTTAATTCGTAAGGCCCGGTGATGACTTCAATTGATCCATCGTCGTTGGTAACGACATCCTCGGCACCTGCTTCGAGTGCGGCTTCCATCAACTTTTCTTCATTGGTGCCGGGGGCAAATAGCAGCGAGCCGCAGTGCTTGAACAAAAACGCGACGGAACCATCAGTGCCCATGTTTCCGCCGTACTTTGAAAAGGCGTGACGCACTTCGGCGACGGTACGCACGCGATTGTCGGTCATGCAATCGACCATCACCGCCGCCCCGTTAATGCCGTATCCTTCATAGCGAATCTCTTCGTAATTCACACCCTCCAGTTCGCCACTGCCGCGCTTGATGGCGCGCTCAACGGTGTCTTTCGGCATGTTGTTTTCATAGGCCTTGTCGGTGGCAAGGCGCAGGCGCGGATTGCAACTCACGTCGCTGCCGCCCAGGCGCGAGGCAACGGTGATTTCTTTGATGAGGCGTGTAAAAATCTTGCCGCGCTTGGCATCCTGGCGTCCCTTGCGATGCTGGATGTTCGCCCATTTTGAGTGTCCTGCCATGTGATGCGTTCGCTTTCTCGCAGGCAATCGCGGCAATGGTGCCGTAGCGTGCCTGCGTCAATGTGGGATCGGGGCACACGACCGCCCCAACAAATTCCAAAATGTAATGTTAACATTCACTTACCCCCACATCGACGCCCAATGACCTTCTTGCCATGACCGATCCGTTGTTAGTCGCCAAAACGAGCGACCAATTGCTTAGCGAATTGTGTCTGTTGCCCAACATGGCAAACCGGCACGGATTGATCGCCGGCGCAACGGGAACCGGCAAGACCATCACGTTGCAAGTATTGGCCGAACGATTTTCGGCCATCGGCGTGCCGGTTTTCATGGCGGACGTGAAGGGGGATCTCACCGGCATTTCGCAGATCGGTAAACCCAATACCAAAATCGAAGAGCGCATCAAGTTGCTCAAACTCGCGTACGCGCCCACCGCCTGCCCCGTCACGTTGTGGGACGTGTTTGGCGAGCAGGGACATCCGGTGCGCGCAACAATCTCGGAAATGGGGCCGGTTTTGCTGTCGCGAATATTTAATTTGAACGACACGCAATCCGGCGTTCTTAATCTCGCCTTCAAAATTGCCGATGACAATGGGCTGTTGTTACTTGATCTGAAAGATCTGCGTTCGCTGCTTTCCTGGGTCGGTGAAAACGCGAGCCAGTTCACTACCGACTACGGCAATATTTCGCCGGCCAGCATTGGTGCAATCCAGCGCGGCTTGTTGACGCTGGAACAGCAGGGCGGCGACCGTTTTTTTGGCGAGCCGGCGCTGGCGCTGGACGATTTGATACAGACCGACAACGGCAAAGGCGTCATCAATATTCTCGCCGCCGACCGGTTGCTGACCAGCCCGCGTCTGTACTCCACGTTCTTGCTCTGGTTGCTCTCGGAGCTCTACGAAAATTTGCCCGAAGTCGGCGACCCCGACAAACCGAAGCTGGTATTTTTCTTCGACGAGGCGCACCTGCTGTTCAACGAATCACCAAAAGAATTGCTGGAAAAAATCGAGCAAGTGGTGCGATTGGTGCGCTCGAAAGGCGTGGGTGTTTATTTCGTCACGCAAAATCCGCTGGATATTCCCGACACCGTGCTGGGACAACTCGGCAACCGCGTGCAGCATGCGCTTCGGGCCTATACGCCGCGCGATCAAAAAGCGGTCGCGGCGGCGGCGGAAACCTTTCGCGCGAATCCAAAAATAAAGGTTGAGCAGATCATTACCGAGCTTGGCGTGGGCGAAGCGCTGGTGTCGTTTCTTGACGAGAAGGGTCGGCCAACGGTCGTCGAGCGTGCCTACGTTTGTCCGCCGCAATCGCAGATCGGCCCGATCACGCCTGAACAACGCAGACTGCTACTGCAAAATTCGCTGGTCTCCGGGCAATATGAAAAAACCGTGGATCGCGAATCGGCGTTTGAAAAACTCAAAGCGCGGCGCGGCACAGCGGCCGGTGGGCCTGCTTCGGTTGGTGAGAGTGGCGGACTGGGCGGCATGCTGGAAAAAATCGGCTTGCCGTCGGGCGGCGGTGCGACGTCCAAACGCGAAGGCGTCATTGAGGCGGCGGTGAAGAGTGCGGCGCGCGCGATGGCATCCGAGGCAGGGCGCCGAATCATTCGCGGCGTGCTGGGCTCAATTTTAGGTGGCCGGCGATAGCGTCGCGCGACGGGGAGAGACGAAAACATGGCGAAACGAGAGCCGGGCGAACGCAAGCGGGAAATTTTGCAAACCCTCGCGCACATGCTGGAGAACCCAAAGGGCCAGAAAATCACCACCGCGCTGCTGGCGGCGAAACTGGATGTCTCGGAAGCGGCCTTGTACCGCCATTTCGCCAGCAAGGCGCAAATGTTTGAAGGCCTGATTGAATTTATCGAGGAGACTGTGTTCTCGCTCGTGAACAAAATTCAGGCCGAGGAATCTGTGGGTATCAAACAAGTCGAAGGCATTGTGTCGATGCTGTTGTCATTCGCACAGAAAAATCAGGGCATGACGCGGGTGTTGATCGGTGATGCATTAGTCAACGAAGACGATCGCCTGCAAGCGCGCATGAACCAGCTTCACGACCGCCTGGAGGCGTCGTTGCGGCAAAGCGCCCGCGCCGCCGCGGCCGAAGGATCATTGCATGCGTCGCTCGACGCAAATGCTTATGCGAATGCGGTGATGTCGTTCATCGTCGGCCGCTGGCATCAGTTTGCGAAATCCGGATTCAAGCGCGCGCCGACGGAGCATCTGGCGCAAAGCTGGGGCGTGTTTGCAGGTTGAGGGTCGGATGAACGCGAGTCGCATTGATCCGGTCGACGCGCAACTTGCTGCCTACAACGCAAG
>JAYTUX010000209.1:0-6379 GCA_043744315.1 Betaproteobacteria bacterium
CGATGGTGTGGGTGGTCATGGGCTTTACGCTTTACAACGATGGGACAGAGGGCATGTAAATCATCATTGCGTCAATCAATGCCATGCTGCGTCAATTTCTTGCGCAAGGTATTGCGATTAAGTCCGAGCAATTCAGCCGCGCGCGTCTGATTGCCTTCGGCGTGATGCAATACCACTTCCAGCAGCGGGCGTTCGATATTTGCGACCACCATGTCGTAAATGTTGGTTGCATCTTCACCATCGAGATCCTTGAAATACTGGCGCATCATTTTCCGCACACAGGCGGAAAGCTCACTGTCGCGGGTATCGCGTTGCACATTCATATTGTTCTCATCCCTGAGTCTTATTTATTATTTGATGCCGCAATGTTCTATGCGGCTCTTCTTAATGCTGTCGCGTCCTCATCGATCAGGCACGCGAAAAAAACATCCAGCGCATTTGCCTGGACATGCGCATCTTCGATGGTATTCATCGCGGCGCGGATATCTGCGCCGCCGGGCAGACCGGCCAGGTACCAGCCGATGTGCTTTCTGGCAATGCGAAGCCCCTGATATTCCCCATAGAACTCATGCAGCTCGCGCAGATGGCGTGACGCAATCTCGTGAATCTCGGAGAAAGTCGGCGCGGCCATGCGGCGACCTGTTTTGAGAAAATATTCAATCTCACGGAATATCCAAGGCCGGCCTTGTGCGGCGCGGCCGATCATCAGTGCGTCGCATCCGGTATAGGCGAGCACTGCTTTCGCCTTGTCCGGCGAATCGATATCGCCATTGGCGATGACAGGAATCGATACACTTTGCTTCACCGCGCGGATGGTGTCGTATTCGGCGGCGCCCTCGTAATGATCGCTGCGCGTGCGCCCATGCACCACCAGCGATTGAATGCCGCTTTGTTCGGCGATGCGGGCGATGGCGAGCGCATTCTTGTGTTCGCGATCCCAGCCGGTGCGGATCTTCAGCGTGACCGGCACCTCCACCGCTTCGACCACCGCCTCCAGAATGCGCGCGACCAGCAATTCATCTTTCATGAGCGCCGAGCCCGCGTCGACTTTGCAGACCTTCTTCGCCGGGCAGCCCATGTTGATATCGATGATGTGCGCGCCGCGATCGGCGTTGAAACGCGCCGCATCGGCCATCATTTCCGGCGCAGCACCGGCGATCTGCACCACGATCGGCTCGACCTCTCCTGTGTGATCGCCGCGTCGCAGTGATTTTTCAGTCGCCCACAGACGCGAATCGGACGCGACCATTTCGCTCACCACCATGCCGGCCCCCATGCGTTTGCACAGTTGCCGGAATGGCCGATCCGTGACGCCCGCCATGGGCGCGCAAATCAGTTGGTTGCGAAGCGCGATGCCGCCGATATGCACGAGGGGTTCCGCTTTTTCTGTAGAGTGGATGACGCGGGGAAAGCCGCCTATTTTATAGGCGCTCACAAATTAAGCAATCGAATTTTGTGATTTCGAGGATTGTTTCTTAAGCTGCTGATTTTCTTGCGCGGAAAAATGTGTGCCAAGTTGTAAGTTGCGATGCGGTTCGCAGAAAATGAGGCGAATCAAATTCCGCGCCACTCAAACAAATGTTGCGCCATCAAGTTTCACCGTTCGCCCAAAGAGTTCGAAGGGCTGGATGCATCTAGCCCTTCGAACCCTCAGCGCGAACGAAAAATAATCGAGCGGTTTCGTTTGTCGGGTCGTCGTTTGCTCAGGTAGGCACACCATATCCCCCGCCACCCGGCGTTTCCAGCACGAATACATCATCGACGCCGACCGCCGTTTCGTCGGAGTACCGAAGCTCGGTGCGCGAGCCATCGGCACGCTCGATCCACGTTCGGCCAAGTCCACCCGGCGATCCACCCGCCATACCGAAATTCGCGATGCGCCGATGGCCTGCCAAAATTGCCGCGGTCATTGGTTCCAGAAATCGGATTCGCCGCGTCGCACCATTACCGCCATGCCATTTTCCCGCGCCGCCACTGTCCGCGCGAATCGAATGTTCATCGACCCGCACCGGATAACGCCATTCGAGAATTTCCGGATCAGTCAAACGCGAATTCGTCATGTGTGCTTGCACCGTATCGCACCCATTGAAACCCGGCCCGGCGCCGGTGCCGCCGGAAACGGTTTCGTAATATTGATACTGATCGTTGCCGAAGGTGACGTTGTTCATGGTGCCGTAACTCGCGGCCATCACACCGAGCGCGCCGATCAGGCAATCGGTAATGCACTGCGAAGTTTCGACATTGCCCGCCACCGTTGCCGCAGGGGGGCGCGGGCTTAACATCGTTCCCGGCGGAATGATGATCGTCAGCGGCTTCAGGCAGCCTGCATTCAACGGAATATCGCTGTCAACAAGCATACGGAAAACATACAACACCGCGGCGGTGACGACGGCCGAGGGCGCATTGAAATTGGATTCAAGTTCGGCGGAGGTGCCGGTGAAATCGATAACGGCGCTACGCTGATCCGTACCGACGCTGATCTTCACTTTGATAAACGCGCCGTTATCCATTTCATATTGAAAAGCACCATCCTTCAGCGCGCCGATAATGCGTCGCACGCTTTCCTCGGCGTTGTCTTGCACATGTTGCATGTACGCCTTGACCACATCGAGCCCGAAGTGCGAAACCATACGCCGCAATTCCTGCACACCTTTTTCATTGGCCGCGATTTGCGCGCGCAAGTCGGCGATATTCTGATCGATGTTTCGCGCCGGATATTTGGCGCCGGAAAGGCGCGCCCGCAGGTCGGCTTCGAGCATGACACCGTTCTCGACCAGCTTCACGTTATCCAGCAGCACGCCTTCGTCTTCGATGGTCTTTGAAAACGGCGGCATCGAACCTGGCGTGATGCCACCGATGTCCGCGTGGTGCCCGCGCGAGCCGACGTAAAAGAGGATCTCGATGGACTTTTCTCCGAATACCGGCGTCACCACCGTCACATCCGGCAAATGCGTGCCGCCGTTGTACGGGTCGTTTAATACATACACATCGCCTGGTTGCATCTTGCCCGCGTTTTTGCGCACCACCGTTTTGATGCTCTCGCCCATCGAGCCCAAATGCACCGGCATGTGCGGCGCATTGGCGATCAAGTTGCCTTCGGCATCGAACAGCGCACAACTAAAATCGAGCCGCTCTTTGATGTTCACCGAATACGCCGTATTGGCGAGCCGCAAGCCCATCTGCTCGGCAATCGACATAAAGAGATTGTTGAACACTTCCAGCATGACCGGATTAGCCTGCGTGCCTACGGCGTAGCGCACGTCGCGCGCAATCGTTCGGGTGAGCACCAAGTGGTTTTGTGGGGTCACTTCCAGCAGCCAACCAGGCTCGACGACGGTGGTCGAATGCGTTTCGGCGATGATTGCGGGGCCGTTGATTTCATGGCCTGGTTGCAAATCATCGCGGCGATAAATCGGTGTTTCAAGGTGCGCACCACCAGTGGTTACTGGCGCATGAGCAATGGGTTTGGCCATGACCTCCCGTTCGCCCTGAGGTATCGAAGGGTGCTGATCAGTGCCCTTCGATACATCAGGGCCTGCTCCGGACCCGATCCGTGGGCGAACAGCGGCGTAATCGATCTCACGGTCTCCGGTGTTGCCAATCGCCTCGCAACTCACCGCTTCCACCACCAGCGCATGATGTTCCATCAGGAAACTGAAACGCTTTTTATACGCCGCGTTGAATTCATCCCTCATCGCATCGATTGCGCCAAAAGCGACAATCAACGCAGAATCGGTACCGTCGTAGCGCAGATGCGCGCGCCTTTTTACCGTGATGTGGTTTGTGCCAATACCCTGCGTCACGATTTCTTCGACGGCGCTCTCCTCAAGCTCGTGCAAGATTTTTTCCAGCGTACCAACAGCGTCGCCGTGCAATGCAACCTCAACCGCTTTTTCGCGCATGGCGGTGATATCGGCGAGCCCCATGCCATACGCCGAGAGCACGCCCGCGAGTGGATGCAGGTACACCCGCGTCATGCCGAGCTCGTCCGCGACCAGACACGCATGCTGGCCGCCCGCACCGCCGAAACAACTCAGCGTGTACTCGGTGACATCGTGTCCGCGCTGCACGGAAATGAATTTGATCGCGTTGGCCATGTTGGCGACGGCAATTTTCAGGAAGCCTTCTGCGACCTGCTCCGGGGTCGACACTTCGCCGGTCGCACGTTCGATCTTGCCCGCCAGTGTTTGAAATTTTTCGCGAACGATTTCCGCGTCGAGTGGCTGATCGCCAGCAACGCCAAACACAGACGGAAAGTGACGCGCCTGAATTTTGCCCAACATGACATTGCAATCGGTGACCGTCAGCGGCCCGCCGCGCCGGTAGCAGGCTGGTCCCGGAACGGCCCCTGCCGAATCGGGGCCGACGCGATAACGCTGGCCGTCAAAATGCAATATCGAGCCGCCGCCTGCGGCGATGGTGTGAATCGACATCATCGGCGCGCACATGCGTACGCCCGCGACCTGGGTCTCGAATTCGCGCTCCAGTTCGCCCGCATAGTGAGAGACATCGGTGCTGGTGCCGCCCATATCAAAGCCGATGATTTTGTCGAAACCGGCATCGATGGCGGTACGCACCATACCGATGATGCCGCCGGCCGGCCCGGAGAGTATCGAATCCTTGCCCTGAAATTTTTTTGCGTCGGTCAGGCCGCCGTTCGATTGCATGAACATCACGCGGGTACCAGGTAATTCACGTGCGACCTGATCGACATAGCGTTTCAGAATCGGTGACAGATATGCATCCACGACGGTGGTGTCGCCGCGCGAAACGATCTTCATCAACGGGCTTACTTCGTGCGACGTGGAAATCTGCGTGAAGCCGATCGCGCGCGCCAATTCCGCGACGCGCTGCTCGTATTGCGGATAGCGGTAGGCGTGCATGAAGACGATGGCAATCGCCCGGAAACCCTTATTCCACGCGGCCTTCAGGGCGATTGTCGTCGTGGCTTCATCGAGCTCGGCGACAATTTCGCCGTGCGCGCCGATGCGTTCGTCGACTTCATACACGGCGGTATATAGGAGCTCGGGCAGGATAATTTTGCGGTCAAAAATGCGCGGTCGATTTTGGTAACCAATGCGCAGTTGATCGCGAAATCCTTTGGTGATGAGCAATGCGGTCAGCTCACCTTTGCGCTCGAGCAATGCATTCGTTGCAACGGTCGTACCCATCTTCACGCATTCGATTTGAGCAACCGGTATCGCCATTCCAGGCGCAACGCCGAGCACGCGGCGAATCCCCTCGAGCGCAGCATCGGCATATTGTTGGGGGTTTTCCGACAACAGCTTCAACGTGGTGAGCGCGCCATCCGGCGCGCGCGCGACAATATCGGTGAAGGTGCCGCCGCGATCGATCCAGAATTGCCAGCGGCGGTTGCTTGCGTCGTCGGGAGTCTCGTTGGATGTCAATCGGCTCATGGGGATAATCGGTGCTGCTAAACTGGCAATCATAGCAAGCGTTGTGTCTTTCATTCGTCCAAGGGGGGAATTCATGAAACAAGCCGCGGGTTTATTGATGGTGGCGGGGCTGATGTCGGTATCGGGGGCGTTCGCACAAACCAAATGGGACATGCCCACCGGCTACGCGCCCAGCAATTTCCACACGGAAAACGTGAAGCAATTCGCAGCCGATGTCGAGAAAGCCACCGGCGGTAAACTGAAAATTCAGGTTCACGACAACGGCTCGCTCTTCAAGCAGAACGAAATCAAACGCGCAGTGCAATCGGGCCAGGCACAGGCCGGCGAATTTCTGCTGCCCGCACTCGCGAATGAAGACGCGATGTACGGTATCGATTCGGTGCCATTCCTCGCGGACAGCTATCCGCAGGCCTTGAAGCTGTGGCGCGTGTCGAAGAGCGCGATCGCACAACGCCTCGGCAAACAGGGCATCAAAGTGTTGTACGGCGTGGCGTGGCCGCCGCAGGGTGTGTACTCGAAAAAGGCCGTCAATAGCGCGGCCGATCTGAAGGGCGTGAAGTGGCGCGCATATTCGCCGCAAACCAATCGCATTGGTGAACTGCTCGGCGCGCAACCTGCCACCATTCAAGCAGCCGAGCTCGCACAGGCACTGTCGACCGGCGTGGTAGAGGCGCATATGACCTCCGGTGCCACGGGGGTCGATATCAAGGTGTGGGATTCGATGGGCAAGGGTGCGTACTACTACGACACGCAAGCATGGCTGCCGAAGAACCTGGTGGTGGTGAATCAAAAGGCGTTCGACGCACTCGACAAAGCCGCCCAGGATGCGGTGTTGAAAGCAGCGGCGGACGCGGAAACGCGTGGCTGGCAGCGCTCCGAAGCGCGCGATGCGGAGACACGCGAAATCATGGCCAAGAATGGCATGGTGGTTGCGCCGCCCAGTGCGGGACTGAAAGCCGATC
>JAYTUX010000210.1:0-1975 GCA_043744315.1 Betaproteobacteria bacterium
CGTATCCACCGATCCGCCCGGTGGAAAAACAGCGATCATTTTTACCGGTTTATTCGGCCATTGCTGTGCATGTGCTGTTATCGCGACGAGCGAAGCCAAACTCATGAGCATCGTTTGAAAAAAAAATTTCATGCGTTACTCCTCATTTTTTATTTTCCGCTTGATGGTAGCACGCAGACGCAAATCCGATTTCAACCCCGGCCGAAAGAACATGGCGCGCCGACAACAACCGCATCACCGTCCACTTTTTTTCATCCAGTCGCTCGCGCGCTGCTGGGCGGCGGCAATTTGTTCGGGCGTCATCAGGCTCTCGATCAAACGCCGCGATGCCATCGCTTGCTCATTACCGTTAACTTCGGCGATATTGAACCACTTATGTGCTTCCACGTGGTCCTGCTTGACGCCGCGACCACTCTCTATCATGGCACCCAGATTGTATTGTGCGATTACGTTGCCCTGTTCCGCAGCCTGCGCGTACCAGGTCGCAGCGCGTTTGGCATCGGCTACGACGCCTTGACCGCTCTCGTACATATAGGCGATGCTTGCTTGCGCACGCGCGTGTCCCTGCACAGCAGATTTTTCATACCAGAACGCGGCCTGATGGTAATCCTGTACGACACCGTTGCCTTTGTCGTAGCATTCGGCCAATTCGAACTGCGCTGCTACGTGACCAAGCGCCGCAGCATTCTGAAAAAGTTGTACCGCGCGCTTCGCGTTTTGCGCGACACCACGACCACGCTGGACCATCGTGCCCAATAGAGTGGTTGCCTCGGCAATTTGCTCCTGCTTCATGCCACGTTCGAGTACCGCCCGTTTCCGCGCAGAGCCGGTCTCGCCATTGGTGCTGGCAAGGCTGGACCACACATGCGCCAGCACATAGTCCTGTGCCACACCGAGACCTTTGGCGAACAGGTCAGAGAGGTTGTCCTGCGCCAAACCCAAGCGCTGTTCAGACGCCTCGCGATACAACGCCGCCGCCTGTGCCGGATCCTGCGTGACGCCCTGACCTTTCTCGTAGCGAACGCCGAGGCTGTTTATCGCAAGCGCATAGCCCTGCGTTGCCGATTGCAGAAACCACGACGCTGCTTCAGCGTAGTTTTGCGGTACGCCCTGTCCTTTTGCGTACATGGTGCCGATGTTGAACTTTGCTGCGGCATCTCCTTCAGCCGCGGCCTTGCGAAACAGCGTGAGCGCCTGGGGAAAATCCTTGCGAGCGTAGGCTTTTTCCGCTTCTTTGATATCGGCTGCAGCCGCCAACGCAGTGCCAAACGCGCACGCGATTGCGAATGCAATGAAGAGATGGCGAAATTTTTGTTGATACATATTTCGCATCGTAACCCGGAAGGGGTGACCGGTAACGCGGAGCGACTTTTTTGCTATTTTGCGAGAAACACTAGGGAGCCTCTGGTTAAGTCGCTTTTGAAAAGATTGTGTTGAGATTGGGGTATATGCAAGGCGTGCGACGAAGGTGCGTTGCTTAAGCTACCACACGAGGAGCCGCAGTTGGCAAACCCGGCAGCAGATGCCCCAATATCGACGCAAGATTTTCGGAAAGGACTTAATCAGAGGCTCCCTAGCACTGGCGCGGTGTTCAGAGGCTTTTAAAGTGATCTTGAATCGGTTGGTAATCATGGTTTATAAGCAAGAATCTACTGCTGTTGTTCGACTCTCGCACGACTATCTGCAAGGCGACAGACTCATCATTTTTGACCATGCGAACCTAACAAAATTCCCCGCTATTTCTTAGGTTTTGCCGGACGTTTAATCGGCGCTATGACATCAAGCCGCCACCTTCACCCGAATCTCTCTCCCCGCCCCCACAACAGGATTCCGAAACCTGGCAATCAATTCAGCTTCCCGCTTCTTGGCCTCGACTAAATGCTGATGCTTCACATGCCCATACCCGCGAATGTGTTCCGGCACCGAAGCGATATCCACTGCAATATCGTAATTGTCTGCTGACAATTTTCCCAGC
>JAYTUX010000211.1:0-24335 GCA_043744315.1 Betaproteobacteria bacterium
GTGGACATCAACGGCTTGAGATTGGTGCCGGTGCCTCCAACTATCCAAATATCGACAACTGCAAAGCAATACTAAGGATGCAATCATGAGCATTTCCATTGAGTCTACCGACACCACAATACTTCCCCTATTGCCATTGCGCGATGTAGTGGTGTTTCCGCACATGGTGATCCCGCTTTTTGTCGGTCGTCCGAAGTCGATCAAGGCACTGGAAGCCGCGATGGAGGAAGGCAAAAATGTCGTTCTCATCGCTCAAAAATCGGCCGCAAATGACGATCCGACACCGGAGGATTTGTATGGCGTCGGTTCGGTGGCCAGCATTCTGCAAATGCTCAAGCTGCCTGATGGGACTGTAAAGGTATTGGTCGAAGGCGTGCACCGCGCGCGTATTTTGCGCGTGTCGAACGAAAAAGAGAACTACGAAGCGGAGGTATCGCCGATTCCGCAAGGTGATGGCGATAATAATGAAGTCGAGGCAATGCGGCGTAGCCTTTTCGCACAATTCGATCAGTACGTCAAACTTAACAAGAAAATTCCGCCGGAAGTGTTGACGTCGCTGTCGGGTATCGAGAGCGCCAGCCGCTTGTCCGACACGATCGCAGCACATCTGCCACTCAAGCTCGAACAAAAGCAGCAGATCCTCGAGAATTTCGATGTTCCGTCGCGCCTCGAACAGTTGCTCGGTCTGCTGGAAACCGAGATTGATATCCTGCAAGTGGAAAAGAGAATTCGTGGTCGCGTCAAGCGCCAGATGGAAAAATCGCAGCGCGAATACTACCTGAACGAGCAAGTCAAGGCGATACAAAAAGAACTCGGCGAAACCGAAGAGGGTGCCGAGGTCGATGAGCTCGAAAAGAAAATCAAGGCCGCGCACATGCCCAAAGAGGCGCGCACCAAGGCCGAGACTGAGCTGAAGAAGCTGAAGTTGATGTCGCCCATGTCGGCTGAGGCAACGGTCGTGCGTAACTACATCGATACGGTCGTTGCATTACCCTGGAAGAAAAAAACCAAAGTCAGTTCCGATTTGGCGAACGCCGAGAAAGTGCTCGACACCGATCACTACGGGCTTGAAAAAGTCAAAGAGCGTATCGTCGAATATCTTGCCGTGCAAAGCCGTGTCGATAAATTGAAAGCGCCGATACTTTGCCTGGTCGGTCCACCCGGCGTCGGTAAAACATCGTTGGGACAATCCATCGCCAAAGCCACCAATCGCAAGTTTGTGCGCATGTCATTGGGCGGCGTGCGTGACGAATCCGAGATTCGCGGACATCGCCGCACCTATATTGGCTCCATGCCGGGGAAAATTTTGCAGAATATGAGCAAGGTCGGCGTTAGGAATCCGCTGTTCCTGCTCGATGAAGTCGACAAGATGGGCATGGATTTTCGTGGCGATCCGGCAAGTGCGTTATTGGAGGTGTTGGATCCCGAACAAAATCACACGTTTCAGGATCACTACGTCGAAGTCGATTTCGATTTGTCCGATGTCATGTTTGTCGCAACCTCGAACTCGTTCAACATTCCACCCGCGCTGCTCGATCGCATGGAAGTCATCCGCCTCTCCGGCTACACGGAGGACGAAAAGGTTCACATCGCGCGCCAATACTTGTTGCCGAAGCAAATGAAAGCCAATGGCGTCAAAGCCGATGAGCTGAATGTGGCGGACAATGCGCTGCGTGACATTGCGCGCTATTTCACCCGTGAGGCCGGCGTGCGCGGCATGGATCGCGAGATCGCCAGAATTTGTCGCAAAGTGGTGAAAGCGCAACTGACCAAGAAAAAAGAAGGCAAGGTTCAGGTCACGGCAAAGAATCTCGACAAATATCTGGGCGTGCGCCGCTACACCTTCGGCATCGCCGAAAAAGCCAATCAGATTGGTCAGGTGACCGGGCTCGCGTGGACTGAAGTTGGCGGCGAGCTACTGACAGTGGAAGCGGCCAGATTGCCGGGTAAAGGCAAGGTGGACACGACCGGCAAGTTGGGTGAAGTCATGCAGGAGTCGATCAAGGCGGCAATTTCTGTGGTTCGTTCCAGAGCGAAAGGGCTGGGAATTGCCGAAGATTTTTACGAAAAGAACGACCTTCACATTCACCTGCCCGAAGGCGCCACACCCAAGGATGGGCCTAGTGCCGGCATCGCCATTACCACGGCGTTGGTGTCGGTGCTGAGCGGCATTCCGGTGCGTTGCGACGTGGCGATGACCGGCGAGATCACACTTCGCGGCGAGGTTTTACCGATCGGTGGATTGAAAGAAAAATTGTTGGCCGCCGCGCGCGGTGGTATCAAGACGGTTTTGATTCCTGAAGAGAATCAGAAAGACCTAGCGGAAATTCCGCACGAGATTACCAAGGATTTGACGATCGTACCTGTGCGCTGGATCGACAAGGTGCTTGAGCTGGCGCTGGAACGATTGCCGGTGCCGCTGGTCGAAAATGTCGATGTACCCGTCGTTCCCGCAGGGCCGGCAAAAGATTCAAATGTCGTTACGAAACATTGAAGCATGTTCGATGAGAAAATGACATGCAGGAATTTATTGGTGTAACTTGTCGCGTCAATTGCCTGAAATTGATTTTCCCGCTTGACACCGGGTTTCTCAAATTGCTATAAAAGATCATTCGAGTTTGTCATCCGCATTGACTGATCGTGGATTAGAATCTGAATTCGCTGTTGTCCATTTTTGCTTCGCTTTTTTCAAGCCTGACGTCATCATTTTGAAATCAGGTATCACCAAAAAATAAACTTGTGGAAGGATCCTTCACGTGAACAAATCCGAATTAGTCGAATCAGTCGCCAAGACCGCTGATATTTCAAAAGCCGCTGCACAACGCGCACTCGACGCAATGGTCGGTGCGATACGCGTGTCGCTGAAGCGTGGACAGATGGTGACCCTCGTGGGATTTGGTACGTTTCATGTCGGCAAGCGGAAGGCGCGCGCCGGTCGCAACCCCCGCACCGGTGCCCCGATCAAGATCAGCGCGGCAAAAGTCCCGAAGTTCCGGGCTGGTAAAGCGCTCAAGGATGCGCTAAACTAGCGGGCTTCGGGTGCTTAGCTCAGCTGGTAGAGCGTCGCCCTTACAAGGCGAATGTCGGGGGTTCGAGCCCCTCAGCACCCACCAGTATGTTGTAAGCGGCGGCAATGAAGTAGCGCAGTCCGGTTCATGGAGTGGTAGTTCAGTTGGTTAGAATACCGGCCTGTCACGCCGGGGGTCGCGGGTTCGAGTCCCGTCCACTCCGCCAATTCAAAAAGCCTCGCGGTTTCGCGGGGCTTTTTTCGTGTAACGGTCGTCGAGTCCCGTCCGCCATTTCGTTGCATCGAAATGGCGTTCATGCCGCGTTTGCATGCGCTGGCATGCAAACGAAACCCGGCATTCACCTCCGCCAATTCAAAAAGCCTCGCGGTTTCGCGGGGCTTTTTTCGTATCGCATACTGTGACACCCTCAATTTCTTGCGAGTCGGTTCCCGACCATCCGGATTTTCGGCGCCTGAGCAGTATTGCAGATATTGAGACTGACCTGCGCTATGCAAGCGCCGATAATTTTGTCGGACGCGATTTGTATTCGCCACTCGATTGCGCATGGCTGCATCGAATCGCCGCGCAGGGGTTGGAGACGGCAAATTCGTGGCTGAAAGCTCAGCGCACCGACCTTCGTTTCCTCGTGTTGGACGCGATGCGTCCGCAACGAATCCAGGAACAACTTTGGCAGGCGTTGGAAGGCACCGGATTGCAGATGTATCTGGCCAATCCCGAGCGTGGTTCAATCCATTCGTTTGGTATGGCGGTTGACATCACGTTGATCGATGCGCGCGGGACGGAGCTTGATATGGGTACGCCTTTCGATGACTTGACCGCCTTGTCGCATCCAGCAAAGGAAGCCGAGTTTCTTGACAATGGCACACTGAACAACCTGCAAATTGCCAACCGGCGGCTGCTGCGCGATGCCATGAAGCAAGGCGGCTTCAGTGGAATTGGCACGGAGTGGTGGCATTTTGATTGCGGCGATCGACTGAAAGTGCGCGCGGAATTCGCACGTATCCTGTAGGGTCCGCCATTGCGCTAATTTGCGCGTGAACGTCCCACCCAATCGACCAGCGCATCGAGTATCGACTGCCCCACGGGCGCGAGGGGGCCCGACGCAGGCTTATGATTGATAATCGCGACGACCACATAAATCTGGCCCGCCGCATTGGGGACATAGCCGGCCAATGCATTCACATTGTTCAACGTGCCGGTTTTCATGCGCGCGCGCCCCGCGACGGAGCTATCTTTCAGGCGGTTGCGCATCGTGCCGTCGAGCCCGACCACGGGCAAACTGCTCATGAATTCGGGTGCCCAATTGCTGCGATATTCGGCGGCAAGCAATGCCGCCAATTGCGATGGACGGATGCGCTCTTTGCGGGACAGCCCTGAACCATTCTCGGTAATCAATCCATCGTCGCTAATACCGCGACTTGTAAACCAGGCGCGCACATTCCGATCCGCCTGCTCGAGTGTCGTCAAGCCATTGCCGGCTGGCGGCGTGCCAAGCGTCAGAAATAGCAACCGCGTCAACGCGTTGTCGGATGGTTTGTTGATGGCGCGCAGCATATCGGCCAACGTGCGAGAGCGATGGCGCGCCAACTGGCGCGCGTTGGGTGGCGTGCTACCTTCGCGAGCGGCGCCGCGCCAGACGCCACCTTCTGCAGCCCACAGCGTGCGGAACAGTCGATCCACAAACTCGTCACGCTCGAGAACATTGATATCTGTTGATGTCGTGCAATCGCGCGGATATTCGCCGCGGAGTTGAATGCGGGTGATCCCATTCGCGGATTTGACGACACCTGGCGTTTGCCAACCGTCATCCCAATCTTTGCAGGCACGGTCGATCAAGCTCATTTGCATGTCGATGACAACACCCTCAAGTTCCGGCGTCACCCGGACACGCAATGTCGCCTTGTCTGCCTCCAGGTCGAGTCTCAGCATATTGGTATTGACCAACAGCGCATCCGGAATCACGTTGTACTCGGCTTCGGGCGACTCGTCGAATGGCGGCACGCCGACGTCAGTACGCGCTGGTTGAAACATTGACCGGTCCAACAGCAAATCTCCTTGAATTTCACGCACACCCTTTTGGCGTAGCGTTTTCAACATCCGTGCCAATGCGTCCCACGTGAGATCGCCATCGCCGCCGCCGCGCAGGATAACGTCACCTCGAAGTTGGTCGTCGACAATTGCCGCGCTGGTCATAAGATCGGTCTGCCAGCGAAATGTCGGGCCCAATGTTTCCAGCCCGACGCCGGTGGTGAGCAATTTCATGTTCGACGCCGGTTGCATGCTGGCGTCGGGGCGGTGTGAAATCAGCGTTGCACCATCGGACAATCGGAACGCGATTGCGCCAATCGCCTCGGTTGGAATATTGGCGCTGGTCATCATCGCAACGACTTTTGCAGGCAATCCTGTTGACGTCGACGATCGTTCATCTTCGCGATGTTGGGTGGCGCATCCGCCGATCGCGATGAGTAGTAGCGAGGCGACAAGCGCGTGCGGTAACTTACAATTGATCATTGGTTTCTCATCGCATATTGTCCGGCCAAAAAAAATCGTTGATGTCAAGTAGCCAAGCGCCTAGCACGACGCTTCTTTCAATTTGCCCAAAAACTGTTGTAAACATACCAAAATCACCACGAAGTTATTGCATTAAACACGAACCGGTAGCAGAGTAACGAATATTGGTAGCCTATTGGTATTATCGTTGTTGGCCACTTTCATCGGGCGCGCTGTGATGTGCAAATCGCATGAAATGGTGGTCGACAACTTGTCGCATTTGATTTTAGCTTTCGCGAATTTATGTGTAGGGCAATTGTGTTTAAGCGTACTGCAATCGATCAACGTCCAAACAGGGGAGTAGTTGCCGTGAAACAAAAGAAACTCGCACGAGTCATTTCGCTCATTTGCATTGCCAGTCCCGTTGCTGCGCAACAAACCGACGCCCCGCCACAAAAGGTGGAAAAGGTCGAAGTGACCGGTAGCAGCATCAAACGAATTCAGGCTGAAGGCGCGTTGCCGCTGCAAATCATCACAGCGGCAGATCTTGCCAAGTCCGGGATCACCACTGCCGAACAAGTTGTCGCGGTGTTGGGTGCCAATGGTGCCGGTATCGACAACATGACCACGCAGCAAGGTTTCGATTTCCTGTCGAGCACCAGCTCGCGTTCGCTACCCAACAATGGCTCGTCAAGCGCATCGCTGCGAGGTTTCGGGCCGCAGTACACGCTAATCCTGTTGAACGGGCGGCGCGTGGCCTCGCATGGCTTGAGCGGCAAGTCGGTTGACCTCAACACGATTCCCATGGCCGCAATCGATCGCATCGAGGTACTCAAGGACGGCGCGTCGGCTATCTATGGTGCGGATGCAGTGGGCGGTGTCATTAATTTCATCCTGAAGAAGGATGTTGAAGGCTTGACGGCCAGCGCATTTGCCGACGTTACGCAGCACAAGAATGGCGACAAATATCGCGTATCGCTGACGGGTGGAATGGGCAGCCTCGCGAAGGACCGTTACAACGTCATGGCGAGCGTCGCATTTGATACCAATAGCCGCCTACGCGCCAATCAACGCAGCTTCAATAACGGCGTTCAACCGGAACGTGGGCTGTTCCCTGATACGACGGGTACCCCCTACGCCAACATCGGTATGGGTATTGGCGGTACTGCACTTCCATCGACCATTGCCAGTTTTGGCCCTTTCGGCGTAACCCCGAATGGAGCCCGATATAGCCGCGTGAGCCTGCTAGCGTTGCAAGGGAAATGCGACACCATTCCAGGCCAGAATATCTATCGCGGCGACGTGACCAGTTTTTACCAGTTTAGCGCGTCGTGCTCCTGGGATTACGGTCAGCAATGGAGCATGATGCAACCGGTCGATCGAACCAATCTGGTCTCGCGCGGGACCTTTGAACTCTCCAATGAACATACTGCGTTTTTCGAAGTAACCGCGTCACGCGTCAAGTCGTCGCTGGAATACACGCCGATTCAGCTGACGGGTGTCAACTATCCGGCGTTCATTACAAACGCGAGCGGGGCGAGCGTTCGCGCGCCTTACTATCAAGATCTGACGGGCCTCGTCCCCGGTTTTAACAACTTGCTTCCCGAGCGCATTCGGTGGCGTTGCCTTCCCTGCGGCCCGCGTCAGCAGGATACCAGCACCGACGCAACACGTTTCCTAGGTGGGCTGGAAGGCGTTATCGCGGGATGGGACTATAAAGTCGGTTTCTCTGTCGCCAAGAGCGAATCCAATACGGTGCTGGGCGATGGCAACATGGTCAACTCCAAGATTACTGCTGCCCTAGCGGGTGGTTTGATCAATCCGTTCCTGCTGCCAGGACAAACCCAAACGCAACAGGCGCTCGATTTGATCAACGCGGCCAAGGCGACCGGACTCGCGTTGTTCGGCGGTCGCGCCACCGCGAAGCAACTCGACGGAAATTTCTCCCGCGAGGTGATGACGCTTCCCGCAGGGCCCATGGCCGTCGCGGTGGGCTTCGACTTGCGCAAGGAAGAGTTCCTTTTCAACAAGGAAGGTGCTGCGGCCGTCGATATCAATGGAACGCAATCGCCGGCCTCGCTGCCGGTTCGGGACAGAAAAATTGATGCCGTATACTCGGAGTTGCAAGTGCCGATTGTCAAAGCACTTGACGCCCAATTTGCTGTGCGTCACGACCGGTACGATGATTTCGGTTCGACCACCAACCCGAAAGTCGCATTGCGATGGGCACCCGACGCGAACATGATTTTCCGCAGTTCGTACAGCAAGGGCTTTCACGCGCCTGATTTTGATGCCCTGTACGGCGGCGACACGGTCGGACAATTCAACAGCGACATTAACGACCCAGTGCTTTGCCCAACCGGTCGGGAAGCCCGAGGATGCGGCATTCGACCGGGTATCACCGGCCGCAGCAATCCGAACCTCAAAGCGGAAAAGTCAAAACAGTATTCAGTGGGTGTGGTGGTGCAACCGGCACCGTGGCTGTCGGCATCCATTGATTACTGGAACATCGACCTGACCGATAGAATTGGCGCGCTGTCGCCACAGTTGCTGGTGAGTGATTATGCCAAGTACCAGCAATATGTCGTTCGCAACGCGGCAGGCGACCTTACGGGTGTGATCGCGCCGACATTCAATTTGGCCGGCGACAAGACGAATGGTGCCGATATCAATGTCACGACGAACTGGAAAGATGGATACGGCAAGTGGACCGCGGTGCTCGATGGTACCTACGTCAAGAGTTACAAAACGCGCTTTAGTGTTGCGGATCCGTATGTGGAACTGGTCGGCAAGTTCGGCGATACGGTGTTCGGATACACACTGCACCAGCGTTGGCGTCATACCGCCAGCCTGACTTGGTCAAAGGCGGACTGGAGCTCCACTTTGTCCCAGTCTTATTCCTCGGGATATGACGACGAGAAGGGCGGATTTTCCGGATTCACGCCAACACAATTGGTCGGCGCGAAAGTAAAGGCCTATTCGCTCTTTCACCTTTCGGCGAACTATAGCGGCATCAAGAATCTGACGGTCACCGGTGGCATACGCAACCTGTTCGACACCAAGCCGCCGTTTACGGGCCATAACGTCGACAACGTGGCGGGTGCCGGCTGGGACGCTCGTGTCGGTGATCCACGCCTGCGTTCATTCACACTGTTGTTGAGCTACAAATTTAATTGAGATCTTTGTCCGCGCCGCGAGAGCTGCGCAGATAGGTAAGTCACAGGGCGAAGATTTCAGTCGCCCTGTTTTTTTTTGTGTCGCAACTGTTTTTCCTGAACTCCGGATACATCAATGAATATCAACAGACGACGACTATGCACGATGTCCGGTGCGTTCTTTGCATCGTTGCTTTCGGCGCCGTTGCGCGCCCAGGCAAATGTTGCCGCGGTGCCGCGGATCGCGTTGCCAGTACTCGCCAAATCCGCCGCAATGCCAAATCGTTCACAACGGCCATATATCAAACCCAGCATGCTGCGCCGTGGCGATGTGGTGGGATTGATCGCGCCCAGCGGTGTGCTTGACGACGCGCTCATCGAGCGGAGTGTGAAAAATCTTGAGGCACTCGGCCTAGTTGTTAAACCCGGAAAAAATATCCGCGCCGCCAATGGCAAATATGCGGGCACGATTGCCGAGCGCCTGGAAGACTTCCACGCCATGTTTCTCGATCGCGACGTGAATGCGATTTGGGCGGCCACCGGCGGCTCTGGCGGCAACCTGCTATTGCCGCACATCGACTATGGTCTGGTGCGCGCAAATCCCAAGATTTTTGTCGGCTATTCGGATATCACCGCGCTTCACTTGGCCTTGAATCGCCAAGCCAGTCTGGTGACGTTTCACGGGCCGGTCGCATCATCTATGCATACCGACTACAACGTCAGCCAACTATTGGCAGTACTGATGTCGCCGCGCCCGCAAACGGAAATCAACATGTCGATCGAGAACGCCAGAAAGTCGATCGACGATCCTGAGTATGCGTTGCGCACGATCAAGCATGGCGTCGCCGAAGGCCGGCTGATCGGCGGCAATCTGAGTCTGATCAATGCGCTGATCGGCACGCCCTACGCGGCAGAAATCCGCAACAGCCTGCTCTTCATTGAGGATATCAACGAAGCGCCGTACCGCATGGATCGCATGCTCACGCAATTGCAGCAAAGCGTCGGTGGCTTGGGGCGGCACGATGGCTTGCGGCAGGCGGCAGGCATCATGGTGGGCGTTTGCCGCAAGATCAGGCAAGCTGATGGCGACAATTCACCGACGCAATCACTCGCGGAATTTCTCGATCACCAGTTGGCCAGTCTGCCGATCCCGGCGGTGTACGGCTACTCGTTTGGTCACATCGCCAATCAATTCACGTTTCCCATGGGCGTGCGAGCAAGATTGAATACCGAACAACAGACGCTCACGCTGCTCGAGCCCGCCGTAGTTGGCTGAGAGCCACCGCGCAGAATAGATAGAAACTCAAGAACCAGCGCGGCTTTCGGGGCATAAAGTGCCGAAAAGCCTCGCCAGTACTTGTGTGTCTAATTTTGCGCCGACTGTCTTGCGTTTAGAACTTGTAGCGTAAGGTCACGTAATACTGCCGCCCGCTCACGTCGAGTTTCTGCTGCTCATCCTCGCTGTAGCGGTAGATGGCGCGCGTTGGGTTGGTGAGGTTGGTGGCATCGAACGACAGACGCAGTTCGTTGGTGATGTTGTAGTTGAACGAGAACGCAACGTTCGACACCGGTGCCGCCCATTGCAACGCGACGGGCATCACCACGCCATTGATCACGCTGTTGCCCTGACTGTTGGCCGTGGGCGCAGGTGCAGTTGAACTCGCAACGTACTTGCCGCGATAGTTGTAGACCAGCCGCGCGCTAAAGGTATCGTTCTCAAAGTAACCGCCGACGTTGGCGCTGTATTCCGAGGCGCCCGTCATTGGCCGACCGTCATCGACGCGAGTGCGCGCTTTGCTCGCGTTGGTCTGGATGCCGAAGCCCGCGCCAATCGGCTGCTCGTAGCCGACTTCGATGCCCTCAATCTTGGCGCCCTGTTGTGAGGATGACAAAATCTGGAAAGGCTTGACCACGTTGTCCGCCGGATCGACCAGATCGACGGTATTGCCGTTGAGGTTGGAGCCGGTTTTCGTGTAGCCGGTAATCTTCGAAGAATAGAGGTTGACCAATGCGACCGAGCGTGGGCCGAAATACCACGCCAACGACAAGTCTGCGTTGTCGGCCTTGAGCGGCTTCAAATCGGGATTCGGACCGGTCACGGTGCAGCCGGCGGTACCACTGCAACCCGGCGTGCCAAATCCCGCGCCGAGCACGTTGTAGTTTTGCCGGCCAATGGTTCGACTCAATCCCAGTCTGCCGACCAGTTTTGGCTGCAACTCGTAGCGCAAATTCACGCTCGGCAAAACATCGTTGAATTTCTTGTCGGTTGGCGTTTTGTAATACACCGTTCCTTGCAAAGGATTGAACGCGACATTGTCAAAGTAATTGGTGCCATCGCCCGCCGTATTGATGGCGCCAGGTACGGCGGCACATGGCACAACAGTCTTACCCGGCTCGATCTTCGGACAAAGGCCGGAACGAATTGGCACGACAATATTGGCAAGAATCTGCGTCTGCACAAATCGCAAACCGACATTTCCGGACCAGCCATCACCTTCCAGATTCTGCATGACGTACGCAGCAGTCTGTTTTTCGCGCATGTCAATTTCGCCCGCGACACGGCGTTCAAATTCCGGCGTCGTCGCCTTGATGTTCGAATTGATGTAGGCCTTCAATGATTCCGGCGTCAGGTAAAAACCGGTTCGATCCCAGTTGTTTCCGCCCAATTGGCTACCGAAGTCACTCGGATAAGTGACATACCCAAAGGTGGAAATGTCCGGTGCAACGCTGGTGCGAAATGTCGGTGCCCAGCGAAGCAGTTGCCGCTCGTGATCCGCAAACCGGTAGCCGAACAAGGTGGTTGTCAGAACGCCCGCATTCAAACCGTATTCGCCATCAAGCGCAATGCTTTGTTCTTTGTCGATCGTCTTCACACTGGAGGCGCCGCGACTCACAAGGCTGTAACCGCTGCCGTCGGCATTGCGGCCAGGTTGATTCGGCCCGGTACCAAAGTAAGTAACGTCGGGGGCATTCTGCAAACCGTTGAACTTGTATGCGACACCGGTGCCGTAGCGCGCAAACGTTGCACCCTGATCGAGTGCCGTCATGCCTTCACCCTTGGTGGTGCTGAACAATCCCTTGAACACCAGATTGTTGCTGAAACGGTACTTGGCATCGACGTCGAAAAATCCGCTGTTCGCATTGGCGCCGTCGCGATAGAAGCCTTCCGAATTGCCGACGTACTGCGGTGTGGTCCCGGTGGGGAACATGATCGTTGCGCTTTGCAGCACTTTCAGCGGGAAGCCGTAATTTGACGTGGTGTTGATAATGACGGGGTTCAAAATTCGCGCAAATACTTGCTGCCCGCCCGAGGACGTATTGGCGGCGGTGGTGCCGGTCGCACCAAACGGTTCGTTCTTGCCCAGCAGCATGCTGTAGATGGCACCGGCGGTCAGGCGGCCAAAGTTGTTGGCATCCATCGTGGAATAGAAGCCGGTAGCGGTGACATCCCAAGTATCGTTGGGGCGATATTGCAGCGAGAACATCCCGCCCTTGCGATCGCGCACGCCTTCGACAAATTCCGAACTCAGGCTGCCCGGCATGCGCACACCGTTCAAGTCGGCGGCGGTGTATCCCGACCCCGCGAGCGACGCGTCGGTAATGCCTTTCATCGTCGCCGTGTTGATCACGTCCCAGCCACTGCTGGTGCCGTAGGCAAGCCGCGAAACGGTGTCGCGACGAATGTAGCGTTTCTCCTGGAAAACCTGGCCAATCGCACCGATGGTGTTGTCGGCATTTTTCCAGTTGACACTTGCATTGAGATTTGCCGACGTCTTGTCGGCCAGTGTGGCGTGAACGCCGCCGACGCTAAGCAGACCACCAAATTTTGTCTTTTCGTCGAGTGGTTTGCGGGTGGTTACATTGATGGTGCCCGCCAATCCACCATCAGCAATGTTGGCTTGCGAAGTTTTGTAGACGATCGCCTGATTGAGAACGGAAGAGGGCATCAGGCTGAGGCTTGTGCTGCGGCTGCTTGAGCCTTGATCGGCTACGTACCAGTCACCACCGCTGACAGTATGACCGTTGAACAGGATCAGGCTCATGTCGGGGTTGGTGCCGCGCAACGAGACCTTCTCCGCTTCATCGTAATCGGTGCGTACCGCCACGCCAACGAGGCGCTGCAGGGAATCGGCAAGATTCTTGTCGGGCATCTTGCCGACGTCTTCGGCGGTGATGACTTCAACGTTTGCGCTGGCATCGCGCTTGACGTCGATGGAACGTTCGATCGAGGCGCGAATGCCCGTCACGACCACTGCTTCCACCTTTTGATCGATGCTGGCGACACCGGCTTTCCTGGCGGCTTCCGCCTTCTTTGCGTCTTCGGCTTTCTTTGCTTCCTCGGCAGACTTAATATCTGTACTGGAGGGTGCTGGAGCTACCTGCGCGATCAGATTTTGCGGGGCCGCGATGGACAGGCCAAGGAGTGCGAATGAAACCGCTGCTGCGAGTGGATTTTTTCGAAATTGCATGTTTCCCCCAATTTTTGAATTTTGTCTAACCGCCTTAACTACTATCTCAAACGAAGTGACGCGCATGGCTAAATATTTATAATACCACTTTGCTACCAATTATCAAGTCCAGATCGTTCTGTGTAGCGTCGCTACAACCGGCATATCAAACTCAAGGCAGGAGACGTCGCGGCATCAGCGCTTTCACGCAGTGCTTCGCGACAAATTGCCACGCGCGGCAACGCGGAGGCACGCGATAATCATCGTAATTGGTGGATCAAACTCAACCTGAGACGGCATCGCCATGCATGACCGGTCATCCCGTTAAATTCTCTGTTCACGCCGCGCATACGATGTTTGGTCCAATTCCAATTGCGGTACTTTTTAGACCAGCACATGATTGATTGGCGTAGTCAACATCAACGGGAAAAGTCAGGAGAGATTTGGTAGCCTGCCGCAATATTTGAAAAGATTTGGCTCCAATCGAACCCATTTTTGCAATATCAATCATCGAACTTACCAAAGGACATACATGACAAAGTTTGGCGCAATTGTTTTAACCAGTGCGGGGCTGTTGATTGCAAGCACGGGCAGTTACGCGCAGTCGACGTCCGAGTCTGTCGCTGTACCAAAACCCAAGGTCTACATGCTGATTTCAGCGGTCGGCGATCAATTCACCTATGTCACGCAAAAGCAATCGGTGGGTTCAAACATCCTCGATAATTTTTCACGTCAAGTCGTAAAGTTGCCGGACGACTCGATCAATGCGTCCGTGTTGAAAGGCCTCGATCGGGCAGTCGAACAACGCGATCCGGGCAGCAAACGCATTTTCGCTCGCTTGAATGCGCTGGAAATGGAAGGCGTTCGTCCCGTCGATCGCGAAAAGGTTGCGATGAGGAAGTTGCTCGCGGCGCTCGAGAAATTTCCGAATCGGCAGGAATGGGACACGATCATTGTCGTTACCCCGAAGTTTCAATTTTCCGGGCGCAAAGGTATGGGCGGCAAGCTGGAGGGCATCGGCGTTTACGTGCAGCCGCTGGAGGGTGCCAAGTTGCAAGACGATTCGGGCAATGATGTGATGGGTGCCGATGGTGAGGAAACGATCACGCCGGAAGGCAAGCCGGGTAAAACGTCGAAGCAATATGTGGCACCGTACAACTACACGCAAACATGGGTGTTCGATGCAAAGACGCTAAAGGTTCTGGATCAAAGTGCGCGCTACGATTTTCAGCGCATTTACGATCAGAATGCGACAGCGATCAACGTCGCAAACAGTATTCCGCCGGAAAAACTCGCGACGATTTTCACCGCGTTCATTGAGAAATCGGTGGCTCGCGGTTTGGGCGAAGCATTGCCATTAATTGAAATTGGCGACGTAAGACCCGCCGCAACGCCGGCGGCCAAGTCGAAATAGAGGTCGACGATTTACTGGGTACTTCTATTTACCCCAAATTTTTGTCTCCCCGGCGAAGGCCGAGGCCTAATCTTTTTCGCATATCAATGGCTTACGAAACTTGGATACCGGCCTTCGCCGGTATGACAGGGGTTTTTAGAAGTACCCTACTGTAGGGTCTAGCACTGGTGGGGCGTTCAGACAATAAATCGCTGAAAAGCCTCACCAGCGCTGGTGTTTAAATGAATTATGCGGGCTACCAGGTATAGCGAACTGTGTAGCGAATAACTGCATCGCCACCCTTGGCGATACGCACCGGAAAGTGGATCGTGCGCGAATCGATCTTCTCGAACTCCTGTGATTTTTTGGTGATCGACCAGGATGTCCAGCGATAGAGATTCTCTTTCGCGATGACCGTGACGGCTTCGTCTTTCTGGTTTCTCAACTTGATTTCGACTTCTTCTTCGATAACTTTGCCGTTGCTGTCGTAGCGGAATTCGACTTGCCGCCGCTCGCCGACAACATCGAATGCACTGCCGAGCTTGATTTGCAGTGTCTCGTTTTTCGCCGTGTGGTCAATCAAGTCTTCGCCGATGAATTCGAGCGACTGATCGGCGCTGTCCAATTTCGCGACGCGCACTTTGCCGGCGGGCAGCGGAATGCCGAGACGATTGTCTTCACGATTTTTGAAGCGCAAATATACATCGACTTTCTTGTTTGACTGATTGCCGAAATTTCGATCCGTCATCGGGCTGCCATAGTTGCCGAGGTATTGATTGGCCTGCCCGTAGTAGAGCAGGGTCTTCTCGCAATTCACGCCGCGCGCTGCCGGGAACAATTCAATCTGCTTGGTCGCGTTGTTGCGCAATGTAGTCGGACGGCCCAACGTGTAGAGGTGATACTCGAAGAACGCCTTTTCGGCGAAGCCTTCATCCTTGGATTTCATCGCGAGATCCATCCTACCAACGGCGGCTGGCGCGTATTGCTGCTGCGGCCTCGCGCGTTGCACGTCACCCGCGACCAGCTTGAGTTTTGCGTCATCAAACGTGGCACCACTCTGGTTAATGATCGTCACCCAGGCACCGACGTCGAGTTTGCATGCGTTTGCACTGGCTCCTTCGCTTAACGTCAGGTTGTAATCGGTCCACCAGGTAATGCCACCAGTCTGAAAACTCATGCGGGCGGGGTGCGTTCCCGCGCGTGTGGCGGCGATATCCCACACCAGCGTCGGTTTACTGATGAGGCCGCCCGGCAGGCTGCTCAATTTCACACCAGAGTAACTGTTGATGGTGCGGATCGAACCGTCAGTCGTGCGCAGTACCAGCCCGCCTTGCGTGCCGATCAGGGTGCCGCTAATGGATTCGATTCCTTGTCCGCGTACTTGCTCGACGGTGACTTCGCGGTCGAGATATTTTTGCAGCAGCTTGATGGTGCTGGTCAAGTCGAATTCAAAGCTCTGCTCGACGACACGGGTGCCCGCAGGGTCGAGCAGGGACTCGAACGCGACGGTAGTTGGATCGATCAGCGCCGGAACGTCAGAAACGCGTATTACGGTGCGACCGCTGTCGAGTTTGACATCGCGTTGCTGCTTCACCATCGCGTAGCCCGGAACAGAAATACCTTCGCCGCCGGATTGAAATTTCGCGGTGGAAAGTGTGCCGGGTTGGGCACTGGAATAAATGGTCACGCTGGTTTGCGCGAAGACGTGTGTTGCCGGCATGGCACCGACAAGGGATGCGATTGCGGTGAGGCGAAACATGTTGAGCTTCATGAAAGACTCCTGGGTTGGAAACGTATAATCTCGTGAACATACGGGAGGTCTGATCCAGTGTCATTTGCCAGCGTTCGATGCTTCGACAGGCTCAGCACAGGCCAAGCTCACCACGAACGGATTCAAAGAGTTACCGTTCGTTCTGAGCCCGTCGGAGCACTTGATCAGGCTCTCCTTGGTATCTTTAACGCGCCACCAATCAAAACGGGTTAATCATGAAGTTTACCGGCAGTGAAAATTACATTTCGACCGATGATCTCACGCTGGCCGTGAACGCAGCCGTCACGTTGCAGCGGCCATTGTTGATCAAAGGCGAGCCCGGCACCGGCAAAACCATGCTCGCCGAAGAAGTCGCCAAGGCGCTCGGCAAACGACTGTTGCAATGGCATATCAAATCGACCACCAAAGCCCAGCAAGGTTTGTACGAGTATGACGCCGTTTCACGTCTGCGCGATTCGCAATTGGGTGAAGAAAAGGTCAAGGACATCAAGAACTACATCGCCAAAGGGACGCTCTGGCAGGCGTTTGATTCGGACGAGCAAGTGGTGTTGCTGATCGATGAAATCGACAAGGCCGATATCGAATTTCCAAATGATTTGTTGCGCGAACTCGATCGCATGGAATTTTATTGCTACGAGACCCGCGAAACCATTGTCGCCCGGCATCGGCCGATCATATTTATTACCAGCAATAACGAAAAAGAATTGCCCGATGCGTTTCTGCGCCGCTGCTTTTTCCACTACATCCGCTTTCCCGATGCAGGCACGATGCAGCAAATCGTCGATGTGCATTTCCCGGGTTTGAAAAAGAATCTCTTGAAGCAGGCGCTAGAAGTGTTTTTCGATATTCGCGACATGCCGGGTCTAAAGAAAAAGCCCTCAACCTCCGAATTGCTCGATTGGATCAAGTTGCTGGTCGCCGAAGATATTCCACCCGAAGCGCTCAAATCCGGCGACAGCGGCAAGTTGATTCCGCCGCTGTATGGGGCGTTACTGAAGAACGAGCAGGATGTGCATTTGTTTGAGAAGTTGGTATTTTTGTCGAAGCGCAATCGATAATGTTCTGTCATTCATGCTGATCGATTTTTTCCTCGCATTAAAGAAAGGTGGTCTGCCGGTTTCGGTGACGGAGTATTTGTCACTGTGCGAGGCGATGCACAAAGGTGTCATTTACGGCAGCGTTGATGACTTTTACTATCTCTCTCGTATCTGCCTCGTCAAAGACGAATCACACTTTGATCGCTTTGACCGCGCGTTCGCGGCGTACTTCAAGGGCGTGCAGTCGCTCGATGCGGTATTGCCCGCAGATATTCCTGAAGAATGGCTGCGCAAACTCGCCGAAAAATTATTGAGCGAAGAAGAAAAAGCGCAAATCAAAGCACTCGGCGGCTGGGATAAATTGATGGAGACACTCAAGAAGC
The DNA here is from genome assembly GCA_043744315.1 of Betaproteobacteria bacterium. Classification (GTDB taxonomy): domain Bacteria; phylum Pseudomonadota; class Gammaproteobacteria; order Burkholderiales; family Usitatibacteraceae; genus UKL13-2. The sequence goes on from JAYTUX010000211.1 coordinate 17,707, forward strand.
GCCTTGAAGAACAAAAGGCGCGGCATCAGGGTGGTTCCAAATGGATCGGCACGGCGGGCACGTCGCCGTTTGGTGCCTACGGTTTTAATCCGGAAGGCATCCGCATCGGTCAGGAGGGTTCACGCAATCGCAGCGCGGTAAAAGTATGGGATCAGCGCAATTTCCGCGACTATGACGATAACGTTGAGCTGGGTATTCGCAATATTCAATTTGCACTGCGCCGCCTGCGTAAATTCGCGCGCGAGGGGGCGGAAGAAGAACTGGACATGGATGGCACCATTCGCGCCACCGCCAATAATGCGGGCTGGCTCGATCTGAAACTGGTACCCGAACGCCACAATAAAGTGAAAGTGCTGTTGTTTCTGGATGTGGGTGGTTCGATGGATGATTACGTACATCGCTGCGAAGAATTATTTTCCGCCTGCAAGACTGAATTCAAGCACCTCGAATATTTCTACTTCCATAATTTTATTTACGAAGGCGTCTGGCGCAACAACCGCTTGCGTCACGCCGAGAAATTATCGACCTTCGATGTGCTGCACAAATATGGCCCCGACTACAAGCTGATTATCGTCGGCGATGCGACCATGAGCCCCTATGAAATTCTGCAACCCGGCGGCAGCGTCGAGCACTGGAACGACGAGACCGGCGCGAACTGGCTGAAACGCATGACGGATTGTTACCGTCATTCGGTCTGGATCAACCCAACGCCGGAATCACAGTGGCCGTGGACGCAATCGATCAAGATCGCGCGCGAGTTGATGGAAGATCGGATGTACCCGATGACGGTTGCCGGGCTGGAAAAAGCGATGCGGGAACTTTGCTGAACTTTTCTGCTTTCAGGATGTGAGCGGGCTATTGGATCTACAATAGAACCATAAAAAGATTTATTCGGAGGAGTAGAGTGCGGATTGCCATGCTGGAGGACGATCTCGACGTTGCTGCGGCCACGCAATTGTGGCTGGAAGCGGGTGGCCATACCGTTCATCATTTTGCGTCGGGCAAAGCCATTGTCCGCGAGGCCACGCGCGAAAGTTTCGATTTGTTCCTGCTCGATTGGCACGTGCCGGACATGTCGGGCGACGAGGTACTGAAATGGCTGCGTGAAAAACACCGCTCTACCGTGCCGGTATTGTTCGCGACAGGCCGAGATTCCGAGCAGGATATTGTCGCGGTGCTGGCCGCCGGGGCCGACGATTACATGGTCAAGCCGGTGCGCCGCCGCGAGTTGCTGGCGCGCGTCGAGGCATTGTTTCGCCGCATGAAGCCTCGTCAACCCGAAGCCGATTCGATCGAGATGCCGCCGTACCGGATCGATCTCGTCAACCGCGTCGTGAGTGTCGACAATGTGCCGGTTGAGCTCACTGACAAGGAATTCGACTTGACATTGTTTCTGTTCCGCAATATCGGCAGGTTGTTGTCGCGCGGACATATTTCCGAGAGCGTTTGGGGCCGTCAGGCGGATATTCAGTCGCGCACGGTCGATACGCACGTGAGCAGGGTACGCAAAAAACTTGACTTCGGCTCTGAACGCGGCTTGCGTCTCACGCCGATTTACAACTTCGGCTACCGCCTGGAAAAAGTCACGCTATAGCGCGAGACTGCGGTCACTTTCGTCGACCACCTGCAATCATTGTTAACGATTGATCGTAACCGCTACGATATCCTTGCGGTTGCGATTCCGCGCGTGTTTTTACTTAACGTAACCTGTCTTTTCGATCGACCTCATTCTTGCTGGGAACCACGTCAATGAAACTTAGTTTGCCTGCACTCTTGGCGGTCATTATTTTTTCCTCCGCCGCCCACGCGGAAGTCAGTCGTTTCCATATTCACCGCGCGGTGCAGGGCGACACTTTGACCAGGCTTGCCAGTCAATACCTGGCTAAGAAAAACGATTGGCAAACAGTGCTAAAGTTCAACGACTTGAAGGATCCCGATCGAATTGCGGTCGGAACGGCGATTCGAATTCCGGTGGCGGAGATGCGTACGGAACTCGCACCTGCCGTCGTGACGGCGATCAAAGGCCGTGTCGAAGCCGGCGGTCAAGCCGTTGCTTCGGGACTCAATTTGCGCGAAGGTGACGTAGTAAAGACAGGCGATGACGGATTTGTCACGCTAAGACTCGCTGACGGCTCATTGGTCACGGTGCAGTCCAAATCAATCGTCCGCATTGAACGCACGCGACAGGTCATGAATACCGGCGGCGCGATGGATTCGATTCTGCGGCTCGAAAGCGGGCGATTGGAAACCCACGCTGCGCCGCAAAAAGGCCCCGCTGCGCGCTATGAAATTCGCACGCCGACATCCAATATGGGCGTACGCGGCACGGTGTTTCGTGTCGCCGCGGATGAAACCGGCAAGAAAGCGCAGGGTGAAGTTACCGAAGGATTGGTCGCGATTGAATCTTCATCCACGGATTCGAGCGCTGCTGCCGCTGTATCAAAACCACTCGGATTGGCGGCAGGCTTCGGCTCCATTGTCGAAGCAGGCAAACCGCCCTCGGCGCCAGTTGCGTTGTTGCCGCCACCGGATTTGGCGGCGTTGCCCGCAACCGTTGTCAAGGCGGGCGTGAGCGTCACGTTTCCGTTGGTTGCCGGTGCCGTTGCATATCGCGGGCAGGTCGCGCTCGATGCGGCTTTTACCAATCTGATTACAGATGCATCGGCAACGACCCCAACTCTGGCATTCAAGGATTTGCCCGATGGCGAGCTTTACGTTCGCGCCCGCGCCATCGACGCATTGGGATTGGAAGGAAAGGACGCCGTGCGCCCGCTGCGGGTCACCGCGCGGCCATTCGCGCCGCTGCTGCAACTGCCGCTCGGCAATAGTCATGTCAATTCTGGCACGGTCAAATTTGTCTGGAAGCCAGTAGCCGAAGCAGTCGCATATCGCATTCAAATTGCCGAGCATGAAGACTTCGCAAAGCCGGTTGCCGACAAAGCCGCCTTGCCGCTGCCGACGTATGTGGTGGAATCACCGCTAACGTCAGGCAAATACGTCTGGCGCGTCGCCAGCGTGAACGCTAAAGGCACGGTTGGTCCGTGGAGCGATTCGCAACGCGTTGACGTGCGCGCGACGGCGCCGAGATTGAGGCCGAAGCACGGGCAGAAGCAGATTATTCTCTTACTTGATGGTGCGGACAAACTGCAATATCAGGTGCAAGTGGCGCGCGATGAGCGTTTCACGCAGATCGTGCTGGATCGCAACGCGAGCGGCGCGGAGGTCGAATTGGCCGGGCTGGCCGTGAATGCGTACTACGTGAGATTACGAACCGTCGCGAAGGACGCCGGCGGCGCGATGTCGGGTAGCGGGCTCTGGAGCGAAACGGGCAGGCTCGAGGTCTATCCAGGTGAGTGGTGGCTGGCGACAAGCCAGTCGGCTGCGCGCTGAAAATGACCCATTAAGTTACGCCTGAACGACGGATTGGAAAAGATAAATCCCGTCGTCGCTGCGGGTGCGTTTGGCGCGCCCCGCCCGCCAGAGAAAATGTAAATGCGCGATCGCTTCGCCGATGGCAAATACCAATTGATGATCGTTCAACGGGCGACGAAACAACACTGGCAATATTTCCGCCGCACATTTCGGCGTATCGATCGCCGCTTCCAATTCGCGCAGGCGCTCGGCGTGATGCGCATGCAGTTGCGCGATGCGCACATGCAAGCCGGTGAACACCCGGTCGTGCGAAGGCAGCACCAACGCCACTCCTGGTAGCGTCGTGAATTTATCGAAGCTGTCGAGGAATAATTTCAACGGGTTCGATTCGGGCTGATTGCCCCATACGCTTACATTGGTGGTGATGCGCGGCAATACCTGATCGCCGGAAATCAGAATGCCGTCGCTGGCTGAAAATAATGTCGCGTGTTCCGGTGCGTGGCCGAACGCAGTGATGATGCGCCATTCGCGTTTGCCAATTTGGATGACATCGCCATCCATGATGCGCTCGTATTGTTTGGGTACGGTCGGCACGCCGCGCTTGAATGCAGTCGTGCGTGTTTGTTGTGCAGCGGCAAAATCTGGCCGAACCTTGGCAAGGCCGTGCGCCAGAAATAGTTTTGCGGAACTTTCCCGGTCGAAGCCGGCGGCATCATCCGCTGCGGCGTGCGCCGACAAATATTCGGCAGCCGTCATCCACACCGGCGCGCCGGTGCGTTCATGTAGCCACGCCGCACACCCGACATGATCGGGATGGTAGTGTGTAACGATGATGCGTTTGATGGGCGACGTACCCATCGTTTCCGCGAAGTGCCGCTCCCAAAGAGCGTGGGTTTCAGGGACGCCGTAACCGGTATCGACAATCGTCCAACCTGATCCGGTCTCATCCTCATCCTTGAGCAGCCACAGATTGATGTGATCGAGCGCGAAAGGCAGCGGCATGCGAATCCAGAAAATGCCATCGGCGACGCGAATGGCTTCGCCGGGTGCAGGGGGGATTTCGTGGGGGTAGGTGATCATGAGTACGGCTGTCATCCTGAGTGAAACGAAGAATCTTGCTGCGGCGAGATCCTTCTCGTCGCTCAGAGCCTGTCCCGGACTTGATCCGGGAATGACAGCCGCATCTTCTATGCTGCTGAAAGCGGGCTACTTGGTCGTAAACGTAAACACGCCGTCCCAATTTGCACCTGGGGGTTTCAGGCGCAGATTCTGCACGCGATCGATATAGAGCTGATAAACCTTGCGCTTCGGGTCGGCGTTGGAGAGTTTCACGAGTGCTGCTTCGGCATCGTCCCAATTCTGCTGGCGGTATTTATCGAGTGCACGGTGGAAGCGATCGATCTCGTCGAGCATTTGATCGACCACGTCGCCTTTGACGCCAACCGGCTCATAGATGGAGATTGGCTCCAGCTTGCCTTTCACCCGCACACGGTCGAGATCGCGATAGACGACATCGGGCACCGATTTCACAATATGTTCCGACACCAGAATACCGACACCATATTCTTTGGTGAGGCCTTCGAGCCGCGCCGCCAGATTCACCGCATCGCCAAGCACCGTGTATGCGCGCCGGAAAGTTGAACCCATGTCGCCGACGTTCATCATGCCGCAGTTGAGGCCAACACCGATTTCCAGTTTCGGCCAGCCGCGTTTGACGAAGTCGGGCCCAAGCAACTTTATCTGGCGCTGCATTTCCAACGCCGAATGCAGTGCGTGCTCGGCGTGTTTTTCATCGCGCAACGGCGCCCCCCAGAACGCCATGATCGCATCACCAATGTACTTGTCGATGGTGCCGCGGTCGGCCTGGATGGTCTTGGTCATCTCGGTCAAATAGGCATTCATCATCGCCGTCAATTCGGTCGGTGCCAGGCCTTCGGAAATCGTCGTGAAATTGCGCACGTCCGAGAACAGTACCGTCATGTCGCGGCTTTCACCTTTGGTTGTGTAAGTACCGGGATCCTTGGCCATTTCCTCGACCAATTCCTTCGGCACGTAGGTGCCGAAAATGCCGGTGATTTGTCGCTTCGATCGGGCCTCGATGAAGAAGCCGTAGGTCATGTTCAAAAGGTAGAGAAGACCGATCATCAATAGCGGCATCGCGATTGGCAGGACGTAACCCGCATACCACCAGTACATGTTGAATGCGGCGTAGGCAAGCGCCGTGGACACCGCCGTTACGGTCGCGATTGCGGGATTAAGCTTGACCAACGCCAACGCCAGTGGAATGCCTAACAACAAGATGGTCCATGCATGGATGGCGAGCTCGAATTGTGGTCGCTGCTTGATGTTGTTATCAAGGTATCCCGATACCATGTTGGCGTGAGTTTCGACACCGGGGTACACCTCGTTGACGGGCGTGTTGCGAAGATCGAAAAGACCTTGCGCGGACGAACCGACAAACGCGATCTTGCCTTCAAGTTCTCCAGGCGAAAGCTTGCCACGCATCACGTCGGTCGCGGAAATATAACGAAACATCGGATTGCGTCCCCGGTAGGGGATGTAGGTGGCACCTTCGCTGTCGAGCGGAATCAACGTGTCGCGCACCTTCAAATTCTTTATCTTTGGCCGCCGATCGCCTTCGTCGTCTCGAAGCGTGATCTTGATCGGTTCGTTATCTAGATAAGTTCGGTATGTCGCAAGCGACAGCGATTCGTAATAGCCCTCCTTGAATTTCACGAACATCGGTACGCGGCGCAACACGCCGTCGAAATCGACTCGCGGCAAAATGTGCCCGGTCGCGGCAGCCGCGTCCTGAAGGCTTTTCAAGTTGCCGCTGAAACCATCAATCTCGGATGAGACGACCGGCGACTTGAATGCGCTGACGAGAAAGGTCGGTTGCGGCAATACACCCAACTCGAGATTCTCGTTCCCGGCGCGCTCGTTTTGCCCGGCAAACGCGAGTACCACCGGATATTTCTTAATCGTTTCGGCAAACGCGGCGTCATAGTCGAGAGTCGGGCGCAGCTCGCTCAACTTTTCCTGATATTCGGCACTCGACTTAAAAACGGTTTTGCCGAGCGTCTCCAATTTGTCGAGACCAGAACTGGTGTCGGGTTCGGTGAAGAGCACGTCGAAACCGACCACCTTGAGTTTATAAACATCGAACAACTGCTTGAGCAGCAGTACCCAACGATCACGCGAAAGCGGCCAGCGGCCTTCGGCGGCAAGGGTTCTTTCATCGACGTCGATAATGACGA
>JAYTUX010000212.1:0-1955 GCA_043744315.1 Betaproteobacteria bacterium
GCAGGCTGCAATCCCAACGTCGCCGCGGTCGTTGTCATTGGCATCGAGGACGGCTGGACGAAAAAAGTGGTGGATGGCATCGCCAAATCGGGTAAGCCAGTACTGGGTTTTGGCATCGAGCAACACGGTGACCACGACACCATCATGCGGGCATCCAAGGCCGCGCGTGAACTATTGCAGAATGCGTCAGAAAAACATCGCGAACTGTGCCCGATTCACGAACTCTGGGTATCCACCAAGTGCGGTGAATCCGATACGACATCCGGCTGTGGTGCCAACCCCACTGTCGGCAATGCATTCGACAAACTTTATGAAATCGGTAGCACATTAGTGTTTGGCGAGACCACTGAAATTACCGGTGGTGAGCAAGTCGTTGTCAAACGCTGTCGCACGCCGAAGGTCGCCGAAGATTTCATGGCGATGTTTAATCGCTATCAGGATGTGGTGAATCGTCACAAAACGAGTGATCTATCTGATTCGCAGCCGACCAAGGGCAACATCCTCGGAGGACTCACCACCATCGAAGAAAAAGCGATGGGCAATATCCAGAAAATTGGTAAAAAGTGCCTCGTCGATGGCGTGATCGACAAAGCGGAAATCCCGACCGGGCCAGGCTTGTGGTTTATGGATTCCTCATCTGCCGCTGCCGAGATGGTGACACTGTGTGCGGCATCCGGTTTTGCGGTCCATTTTTTCCCCACCGGGCAGGGCAACGTCATCGGCAACGCAATCTTGCCTGTGATCAAAATCTGCGCGAATCCACGCACCGTGCGCACCATGAGCGAACACATCGACGTCGATTCCTGCGCGTTGCTACAGCGGGAAATGGTGCTCGATCAGGCGGGTGACAAACTGCTCGACATGATGCTGCGCACCGCCAACGGGCGACTGACGGCGGCCGAGGCGCTTGGGCATCGGGAGTTTGTGTTGACGCGGCTTTATGAAAGTGCGTAAGCACAAATAGGCGACAGCCATAACCTTTCATGTAGATCGCCATTTGGCGGGGCTTCCAGGGCAATAGTGCCTGTAAACCCTCGTCAAATGGCGATCTAGCCAAACTCCCTTAATCCTGTCCCACCTTCAACAATGAAAATACTAATCACCGAATTCATGGACGAGGACGCCGTCGCTTCATTGGCAAAAACGTTTGAAATACACCACGACGCGACCCTGGTTGATCGCCGCGCTGAACTGCTTGAGCGACTCAAGGATGTCGACGCGCTAATCGTGCGCAATCGCACGCAAGTAAACGCAGAAATCCTCGCCGCCGCGCCAAAGCTTAAAGTCGTCGGTCGTCTCGGCGTAGGGCTCGATAATCTCGATATGCCCGCGTGCAAAGCGCGCAATGTGACTGTGATACCCGCTATCGGCGCGAATGCGCTGGCGGTAGCCGAATACGTGATTGCGACGGCAATGGTGCTGTTGCGCAGCGCATACTCTTCAACTGCGGCCGTCGGTGGTGGGCAATGGCCGCGCGGGCCGCTTTCCAATGGGCGCGAAATTGGCGGCAAAGTGTTGGGCATTGTTGGATTCGGTGATATTGGACGCCTCGTCGCGCGGCTCGCGCAAGGGCTTGGCATGCGCGTGGTCGCCAGCGATCCGATGATCGATGCGGCTGCGCCGGTGTGGAAAGAAACCGGCGTAAGCCACCGCACATTAGACGCGTTGCTCGCCGAGAGTGACGTTATTTCCTTGCATGTTCCGCTGGTTGCCGAGACGCGAAACCTGATCAATGCGGCGCGCCTTGCGATGATGAAAACGGACGCGGTACTCATTAATTCCGCGCGTGGCGGCATCGTCGATGAGGCTGCGCTGGCGGCGGCGTTAAGGGCAAAGAACTTGGGTGGCGCGGCACTCGATGTTTTTGATGACGAGCCTTTAAAGGCAGGCTCAGTGTTGGTAGATTGCCCCAACCTTCTATTGACGCCGCACATCGCGGGCGTCAGTGCTGAAGC
>JAYTUX010000213.1:0-24094 GCA_043744315.1 Betaproteobacteria bacterium
TACCATCCCTTGAGGCATACCTGCCAAGGACAACAAAATAATACTTTCGGTATCAAAAAGTGGCTATTTTTGAAAATATACCGTTTTTGTGTTGACGGCGAAAGCAGTTTTCATTAGGCTCTGCTGCTCAAAGTCATTACTTAAGACTTTACTTTAACTAATTGCTTGAAGAATTGGATTCGTTGTGCGATTTTTGAATTTGTCCAAAGTTGCAATTTGTGGTTCCTTGCTACTTTTGGCGGTCGGATGTGCAGTTGTCCCGGTGGTCCCTCTGAGTCCCGAACAAGCCGTTAAGGCAAGGGCACAAGCTCGATGGGATGCATTAGTTGCGGGGCAAATTGAAAAAGCTTTTGAATTCATTACTCCGTCTGGGCGCAGCACGCTGCCGTTTGACGTTTTTCGAGGCAGACTCAGTGGAACCAGCTGGCGCAAGGCATCTGTAACCTCAGCGACGTGTGAACCCGAAGTATGCGATGTGAATGTAACGCTTGAAGTTGATGTGCTGCCGAATTTGCCTCAACCGATTCCAATCAGTGAAAAATGGCTTTTGGTAGATGGACAATGGTGGGTTGTCTACCGAGGCTAAGGATTAGGAGCATTAGTGCCAGCAATCGAAAGTGCAAAAAAGTAATACTCAAAAATGCATAAAGTAATACCATTGCAACAGTAATTGGACGTAGAGCAAATTGTTTGAAAAACAGGATTAGCTAGTATAGAATCCGTCCGTTGTAGCCTCTAAAGTGATCACTTTATCCCCAAAAGGAGTAACTCAAAAAATGAACGCCTTGAAAATGAAATCCCTGCACGTCGCCGTGCTGGCTGGCTTGGCAGCAGTCGGTGCCGCAGGTACCGCCGAAGCGGTACACATCAACCCGGACGGCCTTGGCCAAGTCCTGATTTTCCCGTACTACACCGCGCGTGCCGGTCAGTTCACGGCTATCTCGGTTGTCAACACCCAGAACAACACCAAGATCGTTAAAGTTCGCTTCCTGGAAGGCAAGAACAGCCGCGAGGTACTTGACTTTAACTTGTTCATGTCGCCGAACGACGTTTGGACGGGCGCAGTGGTTGCAACCGCCGACGGTGCCAAAGTTATCTCCAACGATAACTCTTGCGTAGCGCCTTCCGATTTGTTCGCTGAAACCCGCCGTGACGGCCTGGGTGTTCAGTTCCTGAACGAATTCAAGAACTATGAGTACACGGGCAATTCCGCTACGGGCACAGTTGACAACCCGACGATGAATTCGCTTGACCGTACCCGCGAAGGTTATTTTGAAGTTATCGAAATGAGCGTTATCGACGATGACGCCACCACCGGTAACGTGATGACCGCAGGTAACACCGCGCCAACAGTCACTGCCTTCATCAAGCACAATTCCGCTGGCGTGCCCGCCAACTGTACCGCGCTTGACGGCTTTGACGGCAACTCAGGTGCCGCGACCCGCTTCCAGAACATCGGTGGTGTGGGCGTGTTCAACCAGCCGCCGCGTGGTGGTCTTGCTGGCCGTGCCAGCATCATCAATTCGGCAACGGGTTCAAACTATACGTTCAGCCCAACCGCGCTGGATGCATGGTCCACCGCTTCCAGCTACACGGCTTCCGGTTCTACTTCGCCGAAGCTGACGGATGCGATTCCAAACACCAGCAACATCTTTACGGCTAACGGTGTGGTTACCGCCACATGGGGCGCTGTTCCAGGTGGTGCGGTTGCCGGTCTGTTGACGCGCAACACGGTTCAGAACGAATTCATCCTTGACGCTGGCACGCAATCGTCAACGGACTGGATCGTAACGTTCCCGACCAAGCGCTATCAGATCGCCGTGGGCCCAGGCGCTGCAGCAGCAGGTCCATTCGCCAACAACTTCCACAACACGACCAACGATGGCTCATGCGATTCGTATGGCGTGTCAGTGTTCAACCGCGAAGAGTTGCCCCCGTCCGGTGGATCGACCTTGATCCAACCGTCGCCGCAACCTGTCATCACCGTGTTGGGCAATCAGCTTTGCTGGGAAGCCAACGTCGTTCCGTTCCAGGCTGCAAGCTTGTTGGGTTCCACCAACACGGCCCCGCTGGTTGCGTCACTGCAGGCGTTCGTAAGCGGTGCCACTTCGGTGTCCGTCGCTCCTGGCACGCCAAGCCTTCGTGGCACGCAAGGCCCGAACGGCTGGATGTTGATGAGCTTTACCAACCCTGGCGCGGTACCTAACATTCAGGCTATGCAACCGGTTAGCGGTGGAACGATCACCTTCCCGGCAGGTGTCTTGACTGCCTTCGGTGCCGCTCCGTCAGGTCTGCATCAGGGTCTGCCGGTCGTAGGTGCGATGGTGAACAATTACAAGAACACTGGTGTCGTATCAACATACGGCTCGGCAGTGGATCACAAGTTCACGCGTAACATTACTCCGTAATAACCCAAAGAGTTCAAAGGTTATTGCAGGCGTAAAAGATGTACATGCAACGAACGAAAAGGGGTGCGATGCACCCCTTTTCGTTTTTTTGTGAGGCGCATCACTTTGAATCTTGGCGGTACGTGCAAAAATTCCCAGTTGAACTAATTCCTGGCCGCCCGGTCGCAATTACAACAATATTCATTGACATCCCCTCTATACTTAGGAACCCAATGAGCACTTCATACTTCAGAAATTTATTCTTCTTTTTATTCGTGGCGATCGCGGCGATTGGTGCCGCACACGCGCAAACCGTTACGTTAAATGGCGCGGCATGTACGTCTGGATCCGTGACATTTGGTGCAAACACCATTGCCGTAAATACGGTTGGTTGTGGAGGTTCGACATTAGCCGCTCCCAGTTTTACAAGTACAGCGCCTCCTAATGGAAGCGTAAGTGTCGCGTATAACTTCCCTTTTTCAGCATCGGGAAATCCCACACCGACTTATGCCCTCGTACCTGCCAATTCACAACCCCCAGGCCTTTCCCTAAATACGACGACCGGCCTGTTGAGTGGGACACCTACAACTGCGGGAACCTATTCTTTTGCCGTGCAGGCCAGCAATACCCAGGGCAATGCACTCTCTCCAGCATCATCGACCCACAATGTCGTGATCTCTACTGTGGCCCCGGTTATCACAAGCGTTGCACCTCTTGCAGCATCGCCTACCGTAGCCTACTCTCACACATTTGCTGCTTCCCAGGTGATTCCAGCGGGCGGTTGGTCTGTCTTGGCGGGCATGATACCCGCATGGGCGACATTGAACACCACTACGGGAATTCTTAGCGGCACACCCGCCGTCGGAGATATCACTACGACAAATTTCTCAGTTGTTGCAACAAATTCAAATGGTGCTTCTGCCCCGCAAGCGGTTTCATTGACAGTCAGTGCACCAACACCGCCAACGATTACCGGCGTTCCACCAGCGAATGGCACGGTCAATACAGCGTATAGCTTCTCGTTTGGTATTAGCGGTTCTTCGCCAATTACGTGGAGCGTGACAAATGGTACGCAACCCACAGGACTAAATTTGAACGCGAGCACTGGTGTCTTAAGTGGAAACCCGACTGCCCCGGGAACGTTTACGTTTAGGGTCACCGCAATGAATGGTGCCGGTACCGCAGTGGCTCCATCGGTCTCGACCTTCTTTACGGTTACCATTGCAGCAGCCCAGGCTGGCGGTGCCACCCAGGATGTGAATGGCATTGTCATCCCAACGCCATCGAAACTTGCTGGGATTCGGCCTTCCCCGCATTCGCCGGGACCAAACGGAGCTGGCTCGCTGTATGCGTATGCTGTAAGCCCATCACGCTGCAATAACACCACGCCAGCGATTACGTCCTCATGGCATCACAATATCGATTTCACCAATCATCGTCTGCAAGGCCAGATCGATTTCTTCGACATGGCACAGAACGAGTCGATTACTTACGAATTCACGCCAACCATGGCCGATATTTCGGACGGCGCGATCTTTATCGGTACCACCGGGCAATTACCATTGCCTGCAAATTTCGTTAGCATTTCGACAAAACCTTGCGATTTTGATGTGACCAAGCTGATTGCGGGCTCAGGAAAGGACCCATGTTTTGCGACGGCACCAGTGGACAACTCAATGTACTACTCGGTATCGACCGCCACGGGTCCGGCGGGAGGCATCTGCAGAATGACACCGGGAACAAAATACTACTTCAACATGCGTTGGCAGTACGCAGCCCCGGGCAGCCCTTCCGGTACGCAAGATTCGTGCGCGGCGATTGGCTATGCCCGTTGCGGTGCGTCGGTGCAAATCCGCTAACCACCAGCCCGTCACTTCATCAACCCTTCACAGGTGGGACTCGTTCCCACCTGTTTTTTATCGTCGAGACCGTATGAAGAATCAGTTCACATCTATTGCGCAGCATTTTCTGGCGCCGCTTCTACTAAGTAGCGTGACTGCACTTTATGCCCAGGCCACGTTGCCACCCGACAAAGTTCTAGTGCGCAATTCCCGAGCCGCTGTGACCTATCGCGATTTTGAAGCGGAACTTGCGCGTATCCCGCAAACCGAGCGTTTTGAGATTCAGATCAGCCGCGACAAGACTTCGCTGATGCTGGAAAACATGCTTACCAACAAGACGCTTGCTCAAGAGGCTCGTGATAACAAGCTCGATGAAGATCCGCTGGTAAGAGCAGAAATCGCCAACCAAATAGACAAAGTACTCGCAAAATATCGTGGGCAACAAGTGCAGGCCACCTTGCCAAAAATTGATCTCGTCCCCCGCGCCAGGGAAAAGTACCTTACCTCTCCCGAAACAGTCACGACGCCGCCTCTCTATGATGTTTGGCATGCCCTTGTTAGCCTGAAAGGGCGCACTGCCGAAAATGCAAAAGCTCGTGCGGAAGAGGTGCGCAAAAAAGTACTTGCGGGTGAATCCCTTGAAAGACTCGCGTCGGAGTATTCGGACGATCCAAGCCAGAAAATGAACCAGGGACACCTGGGCCTCAACAAAGTCGATGGTTATGATCCACTTTTCGCGGGCGCCATCAAGGCCATGAAAGTAGGTGGCGTGACCATTGTCGAATCGAGCCACGGCATTCACGTCGTCAAATTACTCGACCATAAACCCGGTACCCGCTTTCCATTTGAAACGGCCAGGGAATACTTGCTTAAGGAAGCCGAAACTGAATACATTCTTGCCTCGTGGAACAACTATCTCCGAAAAATCACTACCGATCCAAAAGTATTTGTCGACGTCGAGGCGCTTGAATCCATTCGACCGAAATTGCCTCCGATACCGGCTGCTACATCGACAGCACCGGACACAACTCCTGCAGGGCCGGCTCCAATAGCCCCCGCTGCGGCAACCAAGAAATAGCCGGCGAATTCGTGTTCGCAGAGGGCAACCAGGCGCTGCTGCTCGCACGATTTACCGAGCGAGAAATATTCGCGCGATTCGCGGGCAGCGCACTGGGACTTTTCTGGGCACTGCTTGGCCCATTGCTGTTGTTGGCCATCTATTCCTTCGTCTTTGGCCAGCTATTCAAACAGCGCCTGAGCGATCTGGGGACCGAGAGTTACACGCTGTTTGTCGCGGTCGCGCTATGGCCTTGGATGATGTTTTCCGACGCGGTATTGCGTGCACTGCAATCCATTCAGTCCAACGCGCCGCTGGTGAAAAAAATCGCCTTTTCGCACTTGCTGCTGGTGCTCGCAGCCATTAATGGCGTTTTCCTGGTACACCTGATCGGCTATGTCGCGGTGCTGTCGGTTCTCGCGGTGGCCGGATTGCCGGTGATGATTTCAGGCGTGCCGGTGGCATTGATTTGCATCGTGACAATTTACCTTTTTGCACTAGGTGTCGGTGCCACTTTAGCGGCTTTGCAGACATTGCTGCGAGATGTCGAGCAAGCGACGACACCGGCCATCATGATGCTGCACTACCTGACGCCGGTGCTCTACCCTTTGGCGCTCATTCCCGAGACCTATCGCCATTGGCTCATGTGGAATCCGCTCGCGTATATCATGCAACGGCTGCGCGATGGCTTGCTGGTGGGCGATCATTTGCAACTCGGCGATTTTTGGATGCTATGTTTCGGCGTTGCAGCTGCAATGCTTGGCGTGGCTTTTTTCACGCGCCTCTCGCCATTTTTTGAAGACTTTTTGTAGTCGAAAACAACGCATTACTGGCTCGCAACGCTCGAGACTGCAGATCGGGACATAGGTCACTCGTTTATAATGCGAGGTCACATCCCGTTGACCATTTCTGCAACCGGGATTCCACTCTGCGCAAGCCTTCTCCGTGTCACACACCGCTTCTGACGAATTTGTCCGTATTGACGGCATTGGCAAGGACTATCCCATCGTCCGTACCGGGAGCGGTCGCCTGCAAACCATTTTTGAATTGCTGACTGGGCGCGCGGTTCACGATTACTACCGCGCGCTGGACAACGTTTCGATGACGATTCGCCGTGGAGAATCCTGGGGAATCATTGGTGAAAATGGTGCGGGCAAATCGACGCTTCTAAAAATTGTCGCCGGTGTCGTCAAAGCCTCGCGCGGTACACTGCGCGTGCAAGGCCGCATCAGCGCATTGCTGGAGCTAGGTACAGGATTTCATCCCGAGTACAGCGGGCGCGACAATATCTTTTTGGCCTCCGCTTTGATGGGCTGGAGTCGCGCTGAAACCCGCGATCGGCTTGACGATATTCTTGCCTTCGCCGATATCGGCAGTCACATTGATCAACCGGTGAAGACCTATTCTTCGGGAATGGTGGTGCGCCTTGGATTTGCTGTCGCCACCGCCCTGTCGCCAGATCTCTTGGTGACCGATGAAGTACTCGCGGTAGGCGACGAATCGTTCCAGAAAAAATGTCTTCGCTGGATGGAAGAATTTCGTGCGCGCGGCGGCACGTTGTTGCTGTGTTCACACAGCATGTATCACATTCAATCGCTTTGCCAGAAAACGATCTGGATACATCATGGCAAAGCGCATCTTCAAGGCGAGACCTTCGACGTCACGCAAGCTTATCTGGCACACCATGAAGCCAAGAATCGGGCGGAGTCCACGCCAACAACAGCCGCGCTACTTGACGCAACCTATCCGCGAATTGAATCGGTCTGGGTAGAAGACGCGGCGGGACGGGAATGCGACAAGATCGCGATGAAAGAAGATGTGCGGCTATGCGGCACCTACCACGCGCCGGACGATCAGCCAAACGTCATTATGGTCGGCGTGACGCGAATTGACGGAACGCCGGTTTACGGCGCGTTCTCCAATGATGCGTCCTTTGTGCCCAACCGTCTGGGCCCAAATCGCTTTGGATTTCGCGTTGAATTTCCCTCGACCAATTTATTGCCTGGCCGTTACTACTTTCGTGCGCATACGCTCGATTCGCACGGCTTGAGGCTGTTCGATACACGCGAAGTTTTACTGACCATCCATGGCCAATCGCGCGAACACGGATTTGTACGTCTCGAGCATAAATGGCAACCAGGTCACGAACCACCGGCTAAATCATGAGTGGCACACACTCCGCAGACTTGAAGGCGCAGGCGTCCGAGGCGTTGCAACATCAAAAAGCCGGGCGATTTGCAGAGGCTGCACAGCAATATGCAGCTGTGCTCGCCCGCGACCCGAACATCTGGCAAGTGAGTTACAACTTGGGATTGGTCTATCAACACCTGAATCGATTGCCTGAAGCCGCCGAAATGTATGCGCGCGCGGTGAGGGTTCAACCGCAGTTTGCGGAAGGATTCAACAACCTCGGCAATGTGCTGAAAGCATTGAAGCAGACGCCCACCGCAATTGAAGCCTATCAACGTGCACTGGTGCTTAATGCCAATCTGCCAGAAGCCAGCTACAACCTGGCCACCATGCTTCAGGCGCGCGGCGACTTGGCAGGATCCATCGAACACTTGCGTCATTCTCTACGTATTAATCCACTGCAATCGAATGCATGGGACGCCCTTTACCGGGGATTGCTTGGGTTGGGTCGCCAAGAGGATGCCATTCAAGCCTTGATCGATTGGGAAAGCGAATTGCCGCAACCGACGCCGGAAAGAGTCGTTGCCGGCCTCGCTTTGTGTCGTCCGATGGGTGATCGTCAGCGCGAAGAGCGCTATCTTGCATTGGCGATTGCGTGGCCATTTGCCGAATTCTCGCTGGAAGCCTATGCAGTGGTACTAGGTATGCTTCAATACTTCGACATCACGCGTGAAGAATTGCTCAAAGGTTACCGTCGTTTTGATGCAGCGATTTCCGCGCATCATCCAAACGTTATCGCGCCTTTACCTCGCCGCGCCGCGGATCAGCGCCTGCGCATCGGTTATGTTTCCGCCGACTTTCGCAAGCATGTGATGGGGCGGATCATGCTTGAAGTGCTTGCGCACCACGACCGTAGCCGCTTCAGTATTTTACTCATCTCGACCTGCCTGCGCTCGCAACACGACGCCGTCACGGATGCCTTCAAGAGGCATGTCGATGGATTTGCCGACGTCAGCGAGCTGGATGATTTCTCCGCTGCCAAAAGTATCGCCGAGGCGGACGTCGATGTGCTGGTCGATCTCGCCGGGCTCACCATGGATGCGCGGCCCGGCATCTATGCGCATCGACCGGCCCGCAGCATCGTGACTCACCTCGGCTATCACGGCTGCCTCGGGATGAGTTCGGTTGATTACAAATTCACCGACCGCATCGCCGATCGCGATGATGCCGTGCAATTCCAGATCGAGCAGCCATACGTGCTGGATACCTGCGTCTTTCCGTTGGTGCGCAGTGCGGCGACCGACATTGTTCCAGTGCCAAACGATCTCGACCTGGCGGGAAAATTCGTCTTTGGCACGTTCGTCAATTTGCTTAAACTTTCACCGCGCTGTCTATATGTATGGCGCCAGATTCTTGACGCACTGCCGGAGGCAGTGTTGCTGTTTTCTCCATTCAATCCCGCAGAGAAATTGGCCATTGAGCGGCTTCTCGAGACCGCTGGAATTGGCACTGAGCGTATCGCGGTGTTGACGGCAAAACAAACCGATGAGGCCGCATTGCGCGCGCGCTATCGGTTGGTGCATGCCGTGCTGGACACATTCCCCTATGCTGGCGGCGATACCACACTCGCTGCGCTCGACATGGGCGTACCTGTTGTGACACTGTGTGGCGACCGTCAAAGTGAACGCATTGGTGCGAGTATTCTTGGCCACCTTGACCTGAGAGAATTGGTTGCGAACACCGAAGCCGCGTACGTTGAGACGTCGGTGCGTCTCGCGCGCGATAGTGTATTCATGACGCACGTGCGCGACCGCATCCAGGACTCCACTGCAACCAACGTCATGAATCCCGAGGCCCACGCCCGAGCGCTTGAACGCGCGTTTACGGATATCGTCTCGAAGAAGCCGGCGATGGGCGACATGGCCCTCACGGCACGTCAATTTTTCCTGACATTGCACGATGCGATGCGGCGCCAGCGCGACATAAACGATGAACCGGAACAGCGCTCGCTCGCCGGCATTTTTGCGGAATTACGTCGCCATCAACCGGAGTACACGCCGTTGCTGCGCGCACAAGCAGAACTCGCGCAACGCATGGGCAACTTGCAATTGGCAGCGGATTGTCTCGCGGAATACTTGAAGCATGCGCCCGAAGATATCGATGCGCGCTTGACGCTGGCAGGATTCCTGATCGACCAGAATGCCGCGACCGATGCATTGATGATTCTAGACGACATTCCCGCGTCAGTTGCACGTGAAATTTCCACTGTTGTTCTGCGCACCCGTGCGCTGGTACAGTTGCGGCGATGGAATGACGCACGTGAGACGAGTGCGGTTGCGGTCACCATCGCACCGACCGATGCGCAAGCATTGTTCTGGCACGGCACCGTACTTTCGCATGTAGGCGAACCCGAGTCTGCGCTCGAATATCTGAATCGCGCATTGATCTTGTCGCCTCAACATGTTGATGCTGCCTACAACGCAGGCGTGTTGCTTTTTGAGTTAGGTCATTTTGTCGACGCGGAAAAAGTATTTCGCCGCACGTTGGCAACGCCGGTTGAGCAAGCGGCCCATTTGCGTATCTTGCAAGTGTTGCGCGCGAGTGGTCGCAAAGCGGACTGGCGCAAGGAAGCGCAAGTTTTTGTGGATAGATTCCCCGGGCTGGAACGTACGCGGCTTATTGAGAGTCGCCTCGCGCGCTACGATGGAAATCTGGAAAGCGAAGCTGCGAATTTGCTGCCGCTCGCGGAGCATCTTGCCGCTACGCCCAACGATTTACTGGCGATCGAATTAATTCCGGAACTCCTGCCGATTTTGCCGTTCCACGACGTGTCGCAGCAGTTGTTGCGACATTTGCGAGTCCGCTATCGCGATGCAATCAGGTCGCACATCGTGCCATTGTCTGTACTGGATGATTCGCATACGCGCGAAGTGAACTCGCCGAGAAGACTCGGCTATCTCGTTGATTTTTCGTTGCCGTACCTGCCGGCATTGACCGCCGCATTCCTTGCGCACCACGACCGTAATCGATTTACAGTAACAGTCTATGTACTCAGTCCCGGTGACTTGACCTTTTCGTTTTCGGGTCTGTCGCCCGACACGAGATGCGTGTCAATGGCTGCAAACGACGAACAACACATTGCGGAGCAAATCCGTACCGATAACATCGAATTGTTGGTCGATATGAGCGCAGGTGGCACTTACGCCAAATCCGGGCTGCTCTCCTATTGGCCTGCGCCGGTGCAAATTTCCATGCCCGGGCTAACCTGGGCGGCAGGCACAGGAACGTTTGACGGGCGAGTTTCCGACGCCGTGCTTGAAGTTAATGGTGCGGGCGACGACGCGCAGGAAGCCACATGGCTGATGGAGGGATGTGCATTGCCCGTTATGCCGCGTGCCGAGAGGGATGAAGTTGGCGCGGGCATGACTCGTGCCGCGCTCGGTCTGCCGCCTGATGTTTGCGTATTTGGAATACTGGCTGACGCCGAGCGAATTTCCCTGCGTGGATTGACGATATGGAAAGCCATCGCAGAACGACTACCGGATGCCCATTTTCTGATCGCGCCATTTGCCGGCACGGACGCCGGTGCAATTCGTCGAATGCTACTCAGCGCACCGATCACCGTTGAGCGGATCGTAGTGTATCCAACGTCACCCGGGCCTACCCATGCCCCGTTGTTGGCGGGCATTGTTGATGTCGTCCTCGATGCCCTGCCTGGTAGCGATTACCACAGTGCCATAACTGCCGTACAGCAGGGAATTCCACTGGTTTCGATGCCGGGAAAAATGCCCGAAGAACGTGTCGCACTTTCGATAATGACCCATCATGGGGACGTATCGACCATCGCTGCCAGCGGTCGGGATTACGTCGACATTGCCGTGAAACTTGCCGGCGATCCCGCCGCGCGGCGTGCACTTGCTAATCGATTGCGCGAACGCTGGGCGCAATCATCAAGCGATGGCATGCCGCTTTCCATGGCGGCGTTTGTGCAGCGATGCGAGCATCTGTTTGAAGTCGAACTTGATCAAACTGACAAGCTGGATGCGAACACGAGCGAGGCGCAGAAGTGAGCACAGCAGGGACACTCGCCCAAGCGACTGCGCTCTTGCAATCGGGCCGAATTGACGAGGCGCTCAAACAACTTACGCGCATCACGCAAACGGGTGCTGGAAACGCGGACGCATTCGGTTGGCTCGCGATCGCATATTCACGCAACCGCGAGCCCGAGCGTGCATCTCAGTCGATTCAACGCGCCATCGAATTAAGCCCTGCCAACGCAGGGTTTTACATGACGGCGGCCAACATCCAGCAAGACGTGGGAAATCTCGACGCGGCGGTTGGCTTGCTGCAACAGGCTATCCGACTCAACCCCGCGTTCGCCGAGGCGTACAACAATCTGGGCATTGTTTTGACCGATCTGCGTCGAATTGAGGAAGCCCATGCCGCCTTTCGCGATGCAATTCGCTTGAAGCCACAATATGCGCGCGCCTACGCCAATCTCGCTGCCGTGCAAATACGCATGCTAAAGTTTCAGGATGCATTGACTTCAGCGCAGCGTGCCGCGTCGATTCAGCCTGACTATGCGCATGCCCATCACCTTGCCGGCAGTGCCTTCTCATTGCTGGGCAATCCGCAAGCGGCCGAGCCTGAACTCAGGACCGCACTTCGCTTGAAACCGGACTTTTCGGAGTCATCGTTGCTGCTTGCAAGAATCCTGAACAAGTTAAAGCGACCGACTGAGGCCGAAGTAGTTATTCAGCAGGCGTTGACGCGATCACCCCAGCGTGCCGAACTTTGGACCTTTCAAGGGGACATGGCCGCCGCGCGCGACAATCTCCCCGATGCCTTGCAGGCCTACCAGCGTTCGCTCGAATTACGGCCCAATGATCTGACGACGACCATCCACGCGGCCATGGTGTTGCCGAGCATTTATACGAGCGAAGCACATCTTGCCGCATGTCGCGAGCGTATCCGGCACGGCATTGACTACTTGCTTTCCAGATGGGATGCGCTCGCGCAGGATTTGGCGCCGGAACGATTCGGCGATGCGATGCGCAATAATTTTTTCCTTGCCTATCAAGGCGGCAACGATGTTACATTGCAGCGCGATTACGCAGAATTTATGCGAAGCGTCGCGGCAAAAGTAATGCCCGACGAGATCGCACCGTTGCCGCGCAACGACGCGACCGGGCGGCGTATCCGCGTTGGTTTTTGCAGCCGCTTTTTTTACGTCAGCACCGCTGGAAACTATTTCGCGAGCTGGATCACGGATCTCGATCGTAGCGTGTTTGAAGTTTTTGTCTATCACAATCACGTCACCAACGACGACCTCACTGCTCGTTTGCGTACGGCATCGGATCATTTTGTGCAAAGCGAGGAAAGCTTCGTTTTTTTCCAGAAGCGACTCCGTGCCGATCAGTTGGATATTTTGGTTTATCCGGAAATTGGCATGGATCGCGTCGCGTTCTCGCTCGCTGCGCTACGCCTGGCACCGGTTCAAATTTGCGGCTGGGGTCACCCAGTGACGCCGGGACACAAGACCATCGACTATTTTCTCTCGTGCGCGGCGATGGAGCCGCCCGGTGCCCAAGCGCACTATAACGAACGCCTGCTGTTGCTGCCGGGCATTGGTACCCGCTATGAGCGTCCGCACATATCGGCAACGGTGAAAGGAAAAAAGCGGGACAATTATGAATTGCCGGAGGATCGGCACTTGTACTTGTTTCCGCAGTCATTGTTCAAAATACATCCCGCCAATGATCGCCTGATTGTCTCGGTGCTTGCCAATGACGAGAACGCCACGCTGGTGATGTTCGCCGGGCAAAATCAGGACATCACCCAGCGATTTGTCGCGCGACTGGCAATCGCCTTCGCCGAACAAGGCGTATCGCAGCAGGGGCGGGTGAAGATTTTGCCCGCCGTCAGTCACGACGATTACAAACAGATCAACAGGCTCTGCGACGTGATGCTGGATTCGCTGTACTGGTCGGGCGGCAATACGTCACTGGATGCACTCGCGATGGGATTGCCGATCGTGACGTTGCCGGGCGAGCTGATGCGCGGTCGCCAGACGATGGCGATGTTGAAGTTGCTGGGGCTCGATGAGTTGATCGCCAATTCAAACGAGGACTACCTGAAAATCGCGTTGCGGCTGGCGACCGACAAACCCTATCGACAGCAGATTTCTGAGCGAATTATCGCCAATCAGGCACAACTTTTCGACGATCCCGCCCCGCCGCGCGCGTTTGCGCAAATATTGGAAGACCTTGTCCGCAACCCGGACAGTTTCGCGACGCCGCAGGCGTGAGTCTTAGGTTGGTCCGGGATCGTGATAGCAAGACCCATCATGCTCAACGCTTGATTTGTTCAAAATAAAACGCACGCAACGACGCGTACAATTTATCTGCCGTAAAGAGTGTCTCAACCCGGTGTCTGGCGGCAGCACCCATGGCAAGGCAACGCGGCCGATTGTCAATCATCGAACCCATTGCGCTCGCCAGTTTTTCAATGTCTCCTGCCGGGAAAAGTACACCGGTGTTGCCATCATCGATCGCATCGACCAATCCGACAATGTTCGATCCGATCGCCGGTAATCCTGCCGCAGCGGCGTCGATGACAATCGAGCCGAATCCTTCTCGATGGCTGGGGAGGCAGAGGACATCCCCGAGACACAAATAAGCCTCGTGCGAGTCCACCGCGCCGACATCGATGACACGATCGAACATCGCAGGTGTGGTGCGTTTCAACGTCGTCAGCCACCCGTCCGATTCATCCGGCCCGACGAATAACAATTTGGCGTTGGCATGCACTGCCGCAACACGTGAAAAGGCCGCAAGCAAATCTGCGGCCCCTTTGTCGAGGCTTTTGCGAGCAATGGTGACGAATACAAAATCCTCAGCGCCAATGCCAAGTTCCGCGCGCAAATTGTCGATTCGGGATTGGAGTAGCCGGCGATCGAAACGTGATGGCTCAACCCCCGATAGCGAACCGCTCGCGAGCACTGGCAATGGCTTGCCGTGGTGAGAAATATTATTCTGCAGAAGAAACGCAGATTGCGAGGGACTGTCGGTCAGGCAAATCGTGTTCAAGCCATTGATCACGCGATCAAGGCAGTAGGTGAGGGTGCGCGCAGGTTGCCGCTGCGTGGCCCAAACTTGACCCGTGAAAGTATGCACTCGCACCGGCACGCGGCAGAAAAATCCCGCCAGCGCCGCAACAAGCCCTGCCTTGGGCATGATCGAATGCACGATATCGGGTCGATGCGAAATGAAGAACCGGCAAAGTGCCCACAAAGACGCCAGGTCGGAAAAAATGCGGATCTTGCGGTTGAGATCAATGTCGACCCAACGAATGCCCGGATAGGCATTCTGGTGGATGGATACGCCTTGACCGACGACCGTGACGTCAAAGTCTGCGGGCAATCGTTGCAGGGTATTCGCCATATGCCACGGCACTACGTACGATGCCGTGACAATCCTGACGACTTTCAGTTTCGACATATCATGCGCCGATCGATCGATTTTTCCACGCGTGTGCAAGCGCCTGCACGCCGGCTTCCAGGGTGATCCGGTGCTCGAATTTTAGTTCGGTCTGAATTCTATCGGCGCGAAATACGACGCGATTGGTGAGCGCATCAATTCTTGAAAGCGACAGTTGGAAACCTGGCAATCCTTGCGCCACCTTGCATATGCCGCGAATCAGCGTTTCGGGCAACCTGATGCGTGGTGGAGCCACACCGAGTCCGGCCGCAATCGCGCCGACAAATGTTTCCATTGCTCGATGATCCGAGACGATATAAGTTTTACCATTGGCGGGCATGGTCGCTGTACCGCAAAGTACCAGCGCATCGACGACATTTTCGACGGGGACGTAGTTCGCCACTGCGCCCGGCTTGCCGATATAGAAAAAAAGTCCCCGCTGAATCTTGTCGATCATCTGAAACAGCGATTGATTTGACATGTCGGTGCCATAAACATTTGAGGGCCTCACAACGACGCAGGAGAAATTTCGCTTGGTGACGGCCTCGAATACCAATTGGTCGGCGGCAAGTTTCGACGTCTCGTAAGCGTTCACCGGTTGCACAGGCGTATCTTCGCTGACCTCTCCGGACAGGCGTTTGCCATATACGCCCGTGCTGCTCAATTGTACCCAGCGACCAATCTCTCCGTCGCTCGCGGTGATCAGGTTCGCCGTGCCCGTCACATTGGTACGTTGCATGTTGCTCGCCACACGCAATTCTGCCGCGCAGTGGTACAGGACATCCGCGCCTCGCGCAAACTTGCGCAAGTCGTCGCCAGAGGAATTGAGATCGCCCCGAACCGGACTCGCCCCGGTGATTGTCACGGACGTTGAATTGCGCGTCAGATAACGCACAACATCCCCACGTGCAATGTGGCGCGCGGCAAGGTGTCTGCCGACAAAACCTGTCCCACCGGTAATGGCCACGATCACATCAATACCTGTTCACCAGCGCCAACAATCGCCAGGCAAGATCGTCAACCACTGTCTGACGCCAAACGTCGCGTGAGAACACCAGACCGATGCGTCGCCACCAATTGGATTTCGCCTCGACAAACGTACGCACGATGCGCTGCTCGGCAACCGGAATGCGATCGCCAAAGGTATCAAGAAAGACCGCCGCTTGATGGCTCTGCCAATCGCGCCCCACACTGTGTCCCCCAAACCGCTTGAAATTTCTTTTGAGACGATCGAGCTTTCCCTTTGCGGCACCAAACACGTTGCCGCCATGTTGGCGATAGCGAATACTCGCTTCCGGGTCAAAAATAATTTGACCAAAACAGGAAACAACCAGATAACACCACCAGTCGTGCACGAGAATTTTGCGGGGCAAGTGCTGGCAGAGCAAATCGATCGCCGCTCGGTTGAGAACGATGGTGCAACCGACGCATACATTTTCAACCAGCGCATTGCCGAAGCCGGTCCTTTGCGGAATAGCCGTCATACCAATCGGTCTCAATTGTTCATCAACCATTTCCAGCCGTGAACAATAAAGTACTGCGCCATTGCCGCGAACGGACGCAAGTGCCGCGACCGCGCGTGAAATTTTCTCCGGCAACCACACGTCGTCCTGATCGCAAAACGCGACGAACTCCGTATTGGTCTCGGCGGCGTGTTTCAGCAACAACAGAAAACTTGCTGCAGCGCCGAGATTTTTTCCGCCGGGAAGTAGCGTGATCCGACCGGTCGTCCGCTCCTCATTGAGAATCGTACCGGTCGCATCGGATGATCCATCGTCTCTGGCTATGACACTGAGATTGCGATGGGTCTGCGCATGAATCGAATTCAACTGCGCACGCAGGAACTCACCACCATTGAAAGTGGAAAGTATGACGGTTACATGATCAGGCGACACTTCAGCGGGCAAGGGAGGCGAGGAGGTTGCGCTTCAGATTGAGGATGAATTACGCCCAAACCGTAAAAATACCAAAACCAAGGGTAGACGTCGGTCCGCTCATAGCGGTGAGAAGCCCTAGCATGCCCGAACACATGTGCAATCGCAACTTCGGGGAAGGTACAAACGGAATGTTGCGCGTCGCGTAGGTTTCCAAGCGATTATGCCAAGGGAGCGTCATTGAAACCTAGCCAAGGGCGCCGTTCAATTAAGTGTCGCAAGCGCGAGGATTTTTCAAACAAAGAGCGCCGCGTACTTTTTTCAAAAGATTGATTCTGTTGAATACACCACATTGGCGCGGCGTTCACGATGAAAATGCTCCAAGACGCCCGCCAATGCTTGAGTTTGGCGTAATTTGCCTCCGGCAACAATTCGCAAATGGGACGAGCCGTCACGTCCCCGCAAACTGTAACCGATGCAACATCGTGTACGTCCCATTCCTCGCTATCAACTCTGCATGCGTGCCAATTTCGCTGATGCGACCGCCCTCCATCACCACAATCCGATCGGCGTTCTCAATCGTGGAAAGCCGATGTGCGACCACCAGCGTGGTGCGGCCTTTCATCAGGCCATCGAGCGCGCTTTGCACCGCACGCTCCGATTCGCTGTCGAGCGCCGAGGTGGCTTCATCAAGAAGCAGGATCGGCGCGTTTTTGAAGACGGCGCGCGCAATCGCGAGGCGCTGACGTTGGCCACCGGAAAGGCGCGCGCCGTTGTCGCCGATATTGGTGTCAAACGTTTGCGGTAGCGCATTGATGAAGTCGAGACAATTGGCGGCCTCGGCCGCGCGGCGGATCTTTTCCTTGTCAACGTCGCCCGCGACACCATAGGCGATATTGGCCGCGACACTGTCGTTGAACAGCACCACATCCTGGCTCACCAGCGCCATTTGCGCGCGCAGCGACGCCAGTGTGATCGAATCGAGCGGATGACCGTCGAGCAAAATTTGTCCGCTGTCCGGCGTAAAAAAACGCGGCAGCAAATTGATGAGGCTGGTCTTGCCGCCGCCCGACGGTCCGACCAGCGCGATTGTTTCACCCGGCGCAATCGAGAGACTCACCGCTTGCAGCGCGGGCACCGATTGGTTTTCGTACTGTAGGCTCACGCCCTTGAATTCAATCCGGCCCTCTGCGCGAGTAATCGCAATTTGGCCTAAGTCAATTTCCGCCGGCGTATCGATCATCGAAAAAACACTCTCCGCCGATGCGAGACCTTTTTGAATTTGCTCGCTCACGCCGGTGAGACCTTTGATCTGCGGAATCAAGCCCGCCGCCGCGACAATGTAGGTGACAAAGTCGGCGACATTGAGCCCTGTGCCGAGCGACTTGCTCGCCGCCAGATACACGACCAAGGCAATGGCGATAGAGACGATGAAGTGCGTGAACGGTGTGCCGGCCGCCGCGGCCGCGCCGTGTTTCATCGCGAGGCGTCGGATGCGATTCGCGGCGACATCGAATCGCCCACCTTCGTAGGTTTCGCCGCCGAAAATCTTGATGACCTTGTGGCCGCGAATCGCTTCTTCCAGCACTTCCGTGATCGCTCCCTGCGCGACCTGTGCTTCGCGGCTGATCTTTCGCAGCCGTTTGCCGAACGCGCCGATGATCACTGCGAGGATCGGCACCGCGACAAAAATAATCAGCGTGAGCTTCCAGCTCAAATAAAACATGTAGCCGAGTGCTGCGATCAAGGTCACGCCGCCCCGAATCACGGCTGTCAAGGTACTGGTGGTCGCTTCCTGCAGCCCCAGCACATCGTAGGTCACTTTCGACATCAGCGAACCGGTGGTATTGCGGCTGAAAAATGGCTCCGGCAGGCGGATCAGGCGTTTGAATATTCGGCTGCGAAAATCGAGAATGACCTTGTTGCCGACCCACTGCATGCCGTAGCCCGATGCGAAATGCGCGAGCCCGCTGATCAGGAAAATGAGCACGATGCCGATTGCCCCGATCAAGGCGTATTGTTCCTGACCGCCGACGAACAACTCGCTCAGCAACAGATTCAGTAATGGCGCAAACGCGGCCTGCGCGGCACCACCGATCATCATCGCCAGCACGCTGCCCGCGAACGCAGCGCGGTACGGCTTCACGTGTGTGAGCAGCCGTGCGTACAATGCGCGATTGTCAGGTTTGTCCATGGCTCGCTGAAACGGGTTCCGATTTTTGTATCATGATAGTTGTCGCCGATGAAGGTTTCGCTAGCATTGCATCGACCGCCTCAATGACGGTGCCGACCCCGAGATTCTCGAGGCAATCGCTGCGGCTTTCAAGATGGCGTTCGCACCCTTCCAGCATACACGGCACGCCCGGTGTGCAGCGCGCGGTGCCTTGCACCAAAAACACGTTGCCCTGGCGGCGGCTGCCGATGCGCTTCCAAGGGCTTGCGACGCTCGCCCATTGCAGCGGCCACGGGCCCCACTTGACGGGGTTCGATGGGCCGAACAAGGCAACAGTGGGCGTGCCGGTGGCCGCCGCGATGTGTGTAACCGCCGTGTCCGGACCGACATAAATGGCCGCCAACCGGATGAGCTCCGCCGTTTCTGCCAAGGACAAACTGCCCGATAAATCCAGCACTTTTTTGGGTGACGCACGGGTGAGCGCCGCGGCAATCGCCGCCACATACGCGGTCTCAGCGGGTTCGGCACTGCCGGTGAACACGACCTCGATGCCGCGTGCGCGCAATGCTTCCGCGAGCGCAATCCAGCCGTGCGGTGTCCACATCTTGTAGCGAAATTTTGGATAGGGGTGAAGTACCGCAAACGCTGCGCCATCCATCGCACTCAAGCGCTGCTTCAAAGCGGTCAAGGCTTCCGGTGCAACGCTTGGCGGCACGACTTCGTAGGACGGTTCAATGCGCATGATTGACGTCAACGCGAGACCCATGTTGACGGTATGTGTATCGAGATCGTCGAAAAGCAAATGTCGATTCAGCAGCCATGCCTTGGCGCGATCCTTTGCGTGCGGCAGCAGCATTCCCAACGATTGCTTTCCTGCGGCCCAGCAATAAATTCGCGCACGATCGGTGGCGATCGGCGAGAGCGCCACGTCGTAGTGCCGCCACAATCGCGTCAATTCGTGGAGCCGCGCGCCGATGCCCGCACGCCTTGGCACGACGATGATGTCGCGCACATCGGTATTGCCTTCGAGCGCGCCCTCGGTGCCGGCAAACACCAGCATATCGATCATTGCGTTCGGCCACGCGCGTTTGATCGAACGCGCAATCGGCGTCGCCAGCAGGACATCACCGATGCGTTGCGGGCACACCAGCAGGATGCGGCGCGGCGCATCATTCATCGTCGAATCGTGGTTGCTCAAACGTGCCTAGACTCTTGCCGAAATGAAGGCGCGAACGACTTGCCGGTCGAATTCAATCTGCTCATTCGCGATGACGTGGCGATAGTGTTCGAAGTCTTTGGCACTTTCGCCGAAGTGCTCGAAAATATTCTTCAGTTGCACGCCGAAGGCCTCAACAAATTTCACGTTTTTCTCGTCAAACTTATAATCGGCACCAATCGGTACATCAACCGCATTCGCGGCCGAGCCGTTCCGCCCCGTGATCACGCAACAGCCGTGAATCGCCGCTTCGCGCGGCAAGCGATCTTTTCCCGGATGGTGGCCGAAATCAATATACAGTTTCGAGGTCAGGAAAATCTCCGCCAATTGTTCGCGGTCATAACCCACCAGCGGCATGAACACCACATTGGCAAACGCGTCTTCGAGACGCCGCGTAATTTTTGCGCCTTTGTGGGGATTGAACAGTACGCGATTCTCGCGTGCCGCTAGCGGCAACTTTGCTGCCAGATCGGCCAAATATTGGGGTGACGTATAAACCGGAATCGGGTCGGACAGCATCTCGCCACGGACACCGTGCACAGCAAGAAATTCCAGCGCGTACTGGCTCTGCGCAAAATGGCGAAGAGGCGCGAGCGCGCCGACGCCACCCCACGGTCGCAAGCCCTTGAGAAAATATTTGAAATAGCGAATCTTGTCCCGCCACGGATTTCCATAACGCACGCAAGTGAAATTATTCACCGACATCCACCAGATCGCCGCTTCGGCACGTCGTACTTTTAATGCATAAGTCGTGACGATCTCGGGAAAGATGATCAAGTCACCAGACTCATCGCGATAGCGAGCAATCGGCACGGCATATTTCCGATATGCGGGCGCGGTTGCAAACGTCCGATCGAATGGAAAATACACCACCGCCGCCGGCTGACCCAAGCGAACCAAATCCGCGACCAGTTGATGAATCGCCTCCGGACCAGCGGTCGTCGCGTTTCCAGGGCAGGCGACCAACACGCTGCGATAAATGGTCTTACCAGTGTCGACCATCTATGGATTCCAGTGGATTGGGGTGGGAGAGACAAATAATACTAAAATCCGCAAGGACAATGAACATATCAGACCTACCTTGAGCAAATTCCCGCGCGATCGCGCGATCGATTCCTCGCCCGCCATTGTGCATCGCGACTCGCGCCTGAAGGGGGCCGTGCTGGTCATCCTGCTGCTGGCACCTATCGTCTATCTAAGTGTGCGGCACGGCATTCATGCCTGCCTATACATATTGGCCTTGTTGGCGGTGTTTCAACTCGCCAGAGATCCCGCGCCGTATCGCGAGGAATTGGCAGATCCGTGGGCTCGAAGACTCGTACTCGCATTCGCAAGCCTCTTTGTTGCCACACTCGTCACCCAAATACTGAATCAGTCGATCCACTGGCCATCGTTCGACGGGCCATCGAAAATTCTTTTAGCCGGATTGGTTTTTCTGTTTCTGCGCAATCAGCGAATCGCGTTTGCGAAGGTTCTGGAAGTCGCACTTCCCCTAGGGTTGCTTGGCGTTTTTCTGGTCATTCAATTGTCGCCGGAAGCCCGCAAAGTCTGGGATGGCCCACTCGCGATGGGGCGGTTTGCGACCCGCTTTGTCGATCCCAATTCGCTCGGCAGCCAGAGCTTGATTCTCACCATGCTCTGCGTATTTTCGATTGGTTTGTTTGCAAAAAAGAGAACGTGGTTGTTGGTGTTGAAGCTGATCGGCATCGCTATCGGCGCAATCATTGTGGTGAATGCGCAATCGCGTGGCGGATGGCTCGCGATTCCACCATTGCTGATGCTGTGGCTCGCCTTGTATTTCAGTCAACACACGCTGCGTGGCCCCGCCAAGTTTCTGCCGCCGGCAATCGTGTTGTGCGCCGCTGCAGCCCTGATGGCGATCGGCTATGAGACTTCGCCGATCCTCTCCAATCGCGGCAATTTTGCGATTGAAAACGCGAATGACTGGCTTGCCGGAAAAAACCTTGATAGTCCGATCGGCATTCGTTTATCGATTTGGGATGTCTCGATGACACTGGCGCGCGAAAGTCCTTGGATCGGTTACGGCGAAACCGGCTTGAAGGCGGTGCTGGCGTCACATCCTTTGAATATTGCAGCCAATCGCTCGGCCATCGATACCCTGGCGTTTGCCGGCGCGCACAGCGACATTCTTGCCAAGCAGCTATCGATGGGGATCATCGGGCTTGCCGCATATTTTGCGACGATGCTTGTTCCCTGGTTCTATTTCTGGAAACATCGCTGTCACGCGCATCGTGATACCCGCGCCGCCGCTCACCTGGGGCTTTACTTCATCACCGGCGTTTTTGTTTGTGGATTGACCAATGAAATGTTGTCGCTGAAATATTTGTGCTCGTTCTTCGGCCTGACGATTGCGGGTTTAGCGGCCGATATTTCGCGGCGTGAAAGGTGGCGCGGGTGACAACGCCATCGTACTCAATCACCTTCGCTTGCTACAACGCGGTGAAGTACACGCGGCTCTGCGTGGAAAGCATGCAGGCACATGGCACACCGCTGGACCGCGTGGTGGCGGTGGATAACGGCTCTGCCGACGACACGCGCGCATACCTTGAATCGCTACCTTTGGGCGGTCGCATTTTCAATCGCCACAATCTCGGCTGCGGTGTCGCGTGGAATCAGGGTGCGCTCCTCCAGCAGGCCGAATGGTCGATCATTATGAACAACGACGTGCTGGTCTCTGCGGGCTGGGTCGATTCGTTGATTCAGGCCGCCGAGCGCAACCATTTGAAGATCGTCTCACCTGCGCTGATCGAAGGTGCATTGGACTACGACTTCAACGCATTCGCACCTGAAGCCGCGCGCAAGATGCGAGCCGTATTGCGCATCGGCAATCCGCACGCCGTGTGTCTTGCCGTGCATGAATCGGTGTGGGACGCCATCGGCTATTTTCAACCGATCCCCTCGCTGTGGGGATTTGAAGACACGATGTTTTTTCACGCCGCGAAAAAAGCCGGAATCGCGATGGCGACGACAGGTGCCTCCTGGCTGCATCACTTCGGCTCGATCACGCAAACGGAAATGAAACGCGAGCGCGGCTTGACGGATAAACAAGGCTTGAGCGATCGGCACGCGTATCGTTTGCTCAATCAAAGCTGGCTGCAACGCAAGTTGGAAAAACGAAAAAAAGTTGCCAATCTCAGATCATGGCATGCGCGGGAATTGGCGACGTTTGGCATGACGTTGCATGGTGTGCGTGAGGATAGGAAATTCAGGTGGCTGTAGTCGCCGCAAATTTTTTTTCGTCGTTCCGGCGAAGGCCGGAACCTAGTCCACTCGTTTGTTCATATCAATGGATTGGAATGGATCCGGCCCAGGGAAACGTCCGGTCTATCCTGAGCCCGTGGAAGGGCCGGAATCACGAAAATATTGAACATGTTTGCAAAGCACTAGCACTAGAGCGGCTTTCGGGCCGAAACTCTTTGGAAACCCGCATGGATATTGGTCATCGCATGAAAGACGCGGGCGGGTATCGTCCATGAGTGTCGTCGCAGCGCCACGATTCTTTTCCGCACAACCCCTGCCACGTCCATTCGCCAATGAAATCAGTTTCGGTGTGAATGAGGCCATCGCGCGCCACATTCAGGTTCTGCGGATCAATGTTGACGAAGGCATTACGTTGTTCGATGGTGCAGGCGGCGAATGGCACAGCGTGGTCGAAGCGATCGGCAAACGTAACGCGACGGTGCGACTCGTCGCGTTCTATCCTGTTGAGCGCGAATCTCCGTTGGCCGTCACGCTGGTACAAACGCTCGCGACCGGCGACAAGATGGATTTGATTGTGCAAAAAGCGGTTGAGTTGGGGGTGCGCTCGATTCAACCGATATCTAGCGAGCGTGCGAACCTGAAACTTTCCGGCGAACGCGCGCAGAAACGCGTCGCGCATTGGCAAGCGGTGGCAGTGGCGGCCTGCGAACAGTGCG
>JAYTUX010000214.1:0-6239 GCA_043744315.1 Betaproteobacteria bacterium
GGCGGCATTGCTGCCGGTGTCGCGTGGGAGTCGATCGGTGCGGCGTGGATGTTCACGGCGATGTCGGCACTTATGTTTATTGCGTACGGCATTTCGCATCGATGGGTACGCGCATAGCCGCGACGCGAGTTGTCGCCATTGAAAAGCGCCTATGGTGCGGCGCACAAAATCGATGCCGCTTGTATAATCGAAGGCTCGAATTTCACTTCTCGCAAAGAATGTCATGCCGCAAACGCTGTACGACAAATTGTGGTCCACGCATCAGGTGCATGCCGAGCCCGATGGCTCGGCACTGATCTATATCGACCGCCATCTGGTGCATGAAGTCACCAGCCCGCAGGCGTTTGAAGGGCTGGAGATGAATGGCCGTAAACCGTGGCGCCTGAAATCCATCGTTGCGACCGCCGACCACAATGTGCCCACCACGTCCCGCGTCGAAGGAATCGCCGATCCGATTTCGCGATTGCAGGTTGAGACGCTGGACCAGAATATCGAGAAATTCGGTGTGCAGGATTACTTCGGCATGAACGACGCGCGGCAGGGCATCGTGCATGTGATTGGCCCCGAGCAAGGCGCGACATTACCGGGCATGACGGTCGTGTGCGGCGATTCTCATACATCCACCCACGGCGCATTCGCAGCACTTGCGTTCGGCATCGGCACCAGCGAAGTCGAGCATGTGATGGCGACGCAATGTCTGGTGACGCGCAAATCGAAATCGCTGTTGATTCGCGTGGAAGGCAAGGTCGGCCGAGGTGTGACGGCAAAAGATATCGCGCTGGCGGTAATCGGCAAAATCGGCACGGCCGGCGGTACCGGTTCGGCGATTGAATTTGCCGGTTCTGCAATCCGGGCGCTGTCGATGGAAGGCCGCATGACGCTCTGCAACATGGCGATCGAGGCTGGCGCGCGCGCGGGCATGATCGCGGCCGATGAAAAAACGATCGAGTATTTACGCGGGCGGCCCTACGCGCCCAAGGGCGAGATGTTCGACAAAGCGGCCGCGTATTGGCGCACCTTGAAAAGCGACGATGGTGCATTGTTTGATCGCATGGTCGAACTCGATGCGGCTAACATCGTGCCGCAGGTGACGTGGGGAACGTCTCCGGAAATGGTGGTTGGCATCGATGGCAAAGTACCTTTGCCTGCAAATGAAGCCGATCCCGTCAAACGTGAATCGATTGAGCGCGCATTGCAATACATGGGGCTCAACCCGGGCGCGCGTATCGACGAAATCAAAATCGACAAAGTATTCATCGGTAGCTGCACCAACTCGCGTATCGAGGATTTGCGCGCAGCGGCGGGCGTCGTCAATGGCCGGCATATCGCGGCCAACGTGACACTCGCGATGGTGGTGCCGGGCTCTGGATTGGTGAAGCGGCAGGCGGAATCGGAAGGCTTGGACAAGGTGTTTCTCGCCGCCGGCTTTGAATGGCGCGAGCCGGGTTGTTCGATGTGCCTCGGCATGAACGAAGATCAGCTGTCGCCGGGCGAGCGCTGCGCATCAACCTCGAACCGGAATTTTGAAGGCCGGCAGGGCGCAGGTGGACGTACACACCTCGTCAGCCCGGAAATGGCGGCAGCGGCGGCGATTGCCGGGCGCTTCGCCGATGTGCGGCAAATTCTTTAACGGAGTCAACCATGCGTAAATTCAAACTTTTAGGATTGATGTGCGTTTTTTCAGTAACGATGTTGTTCGGTTGCAATACCATCGAAGGCATTGGCCGCGATGTGAAAAAAGGCGGCGAAGTCATTGAAAAAGCGGCCGAGAAAGCAAAGCCCTGACCGTGGAGGCTTTTCGTCAACACACTGGTCTGGTGGCGCCGCTCGACCGCGCCAACGTCGATACCGACGCCATCATTCCCAAGCAGTTTCTGAAATCGATCAAGCGTTCCGGCTTCGGCCCAAACCTGTTCGACGAATGGCGCTACCTGGATCACGGCGAGCCGGGCGTGGACAATTCCAAGCGTCCATTGAACCCGAATTTCGTGCTTAATCAGTCGCGTTATCAGGGGGCGACTTTGCTGATCACGCGCAAGAATTTCGGCTGCGGATCCTCGCGCGAACACGCGCCGTGGGCGCTGCAGCAATTTGGTTTCAAGGCAATCATTGCCCCTTCCTACGCGGATATTTTTTACAACAACTGCTTCAAGAATGGCTTATTGCCGATCGTGCTGACGGAATTGGAAGTTGACCACTTGTTCAACATCGTTGCCGCGACATCCGGCTTGAAACTCATTGTTGATCTTGAGCGGCAAGTGGTTGAAGTGCCGGGAGCCGAGACGTACAAATTTCAGGTCGAGGATTCGCGCAAGCAATCGTTGTTGAACGGCTGGGATGAAATCGGCCGGACGTTGCGGCACGTTGACAAGATTCGCGCCTACGAGGCGGCGCGCGCGCAGCGCGAACCCTGGCTATTTGCGTAGGTGGCATCGATGAAAATTGCAATCCTCGCCGGTGATGGCATTGGCCCTGAGATAATGGCCGAGGCACTGCGCGTGTTGGAGGTGCTGCGGCGCGATGGGCTGAAATTTGAAACCGAATCGGCACTTGTCGGCGGTGCCGCGTATGACGCGCACGGCCATCCATTGCCCGTGGCCACCTTAAAACTTGCCCAGCAAGCCGACGCCGTGTTGTTCGGCTCTGTCGGTGGGCCGCAATACGACGCATTGCCGCGCGAACATCGCCCGGAGAAAGCAATACTCGGCCTGCGCAAGGAATGCGATTTCTTCGCAAACCTGCGTCCTGCGACGGTGTTTCCCGAACTCGCGGATGCGTCTTCGTTAAAGCCGGAAATTGTTGCGGGCCTGGATCTGATGATCATCCGCGAACTGACCGGCGATATCTATTTTGGTGAGCCGCGCAGCGTGACGGGTGAAAAAGGCAAGAGTGGACTCGCGGGCAATCGCGTCGGCATCAACACCATGCACTACACCGAAGCGCAGATCCGGCGGATCATTCACGTTGGTTTCAAGACTGCCCGTCAGCGCAACAAACGCTTGTGCTCGATCGACAAAATGAACGTGCTGGAGGCGATGCAATTGTGGCGCGACATCGCGATTGAAATCGCGCCCGAATATCCGGATGTGGAATTGACGCACATGCTGGTCGATAACGCGGCCATGCAACTTATCCGCAATCCGAAATATTTTGACGTGATGGTTTGCGGCAACTTGTTTGGCGATATCTTGTCCGATGAAGCATCGATGTTGACGGGCTCAATCGGCATGTTGCCATCGGCTTCGCTGGATGCGAGCGGCAAAGGTTTGTATGAACCAATTCACGGTTCCGCCCCGGATATCGCCGGCAAAGGCATTGCAAATCCACTCGCACAAATCCTGTCTCTTGGGATGATGTTGCGTTACACCTTCAACCTGACTGAGGCCGCCGATCGCGTGGAAACGGCGGTGCGCATGGCGCTCGGCACGGGCCTGCGCACCCGCGATATCGCGAAGCAAGGCGAAAAAACTTGCGGTACCCGCGAGATGGGTGATGCGGTGATTGCGAATTTGTAAGTCCAGCATTGGCGAGGGTTTTACGGCAATAATGCCCGTGAACGCCCGCCCATACTGGTGTTTTTAACAATTGTCCTATGAAAGATTGTCGGAAATGTTGAAAGTGGGAATGGTCGGCTGGCGCGGTATGGTGGGTTCGGTGCTCATGGATCGGATGCGCGCAGAAAATGATTTTGCGTTGATCGAGCCGGTGTTTTTCACCACGTCGAACGTGGGTGGCGCGGCACCCAAGGAGGCTGCCGGCGCACCGTTGAAAGACGCCAAAGATTTGGCCGCGCTGAAGCAAATGGACATTGTCATCACCTGTCAGGGCGGCGATTACACGACCGAGGTGTACGCCAATTTGCGCGCGACCGGCTGGCAGGGTTACTGGATCGACGCCGCGAAAACGCTGCGCATGAAAAGCGATGCTGTCATCATTCTCGATCCCGTGAATTTGCCGGTCATCGAAAACGCGCTCACGAAAGGCGTGAAAGATTACATCGGCGGCAATTGCACCGTGAGTTGCATGTTGATGGGCCTGAGTGGCCTTTTCAAAGCCGATCTGATCGAGTGGATGACTTGCATGACCTATCAGGCGGCCTCCGGTGGTGGTGCTGCGCACATGCGCGAACTATTGACGCAATATGGCGCTCTGCATGCCGAGGTTGCGGCTTTGTTAAGTGATCCAGCATCCGCAATTCTCGAAATCGACCGCAAAGTGCTTGCGAAGCAACACGCGTTTACCGCTGACGAAACGCAACACTTCGGCGTACCACTGGGCGGCAACCTTATCCCGTGGATCGACAAGGACATGGCGGCAATGGGCACGCGCGGCATGTCGCTGGAAGAGTGGAAGGGCATGGCTGAAACCAACAAAATTCTCGGTCGCGGCGAGGGTTTCGGGTCAAAGGCTACGGCGATCGACAGCCTCTGCATTCGTGTAGGCGCGATGCGGTGCCACAGTCAAGCATTGACGATCAAATTGAAGAAGGACGTTCCGCTCACGGAAATAGAAGCCATCGTCGCCGCCGACAATGAATGGGTGCGAGTGATTCCGAACGAGCGCGAGCGCAGTATCCGCGAACTTACGCCCGCTGCCGTCACCGGCAATATGCACATCCCGGTGGGTCGCATGCGAAAGCTGGCAATGGGGCCGGAATATTTGAGTGCGTTTACAGTCGGCGACCAGTTGCTTTGGGGCGCGGCTGAGCCATTGCGGCGGATGCTTCGGATAATTTTGCAAAAATAGTTTATTTATCAATGGGTTGACGGCAATTCCTGCGGTCGCTTGTACATTATCCGAAGATGCGGGTTGAAAATTCGCCATTTTTCGCTTCTAATGCTAGAAAGCGAATAAAGTTGAAACAATAAC
Source organism: Betaproteobacteria bacterium (assembly GCA_043744315.1). Taxonomy (GTDB): domain Bacteria; phylum Pseudomonadota; class Gammaproteobacteria; order Burkholderiales; family Usitatibacteraceae; genus UKL13-2. The sequence continues at coordinate 4,870 of JAYTUX010000214.1, forward strand.
TCGTTGATGTTATTTTACTTTGTCCTCGAAAAATCGAAGGGTTGGGGTTGCGCATGAACCGTCCGCCGAAAACAAAATTGAGTGTGGCATTGGGAGGAGCGCTTTTGGCGCTGTTGGCATTGTCGGTATCAACGGCATTTGCGGCAGGCTTGGGCAAGCTTACTGTCATGTCCGCGCTGGGTCAGCCGCTGACGGCTGAAATTGACCTGGTATCGCTTCAGCCGGGAGAGTTTGAATCGATTGCCGCTCGTATCGCAAGCCCGGAATCGTATGGTGATGCGAAAATCGAATATTCGCCGCTACTGCGCCAATTGCGCTTTGCGGTCGAACGCCGTTCCGACGGCAAACCGGTGTTGAAGATTACCAGTAATGCGCCCATAAACGAGCCGTTCCTCGACGTGTTGGTCGAGATGAATTGGCCCGCCGGGCGTTTATTGCGCGAATATCCAATCTTGCTCGACCCGCCGGGCTTCAGCGAAGCACGCGTCGCACCTCCGGTTGCAACGGTTGCAGTGGTAAAGCCGCCCGTCGCGGCTGCAGAGCCGGCAGCGAGTACACCCGCGGCTAGCGCGCCATCGGCAAGTGCGCCAGCGGGTAGCGCGCCGGTGGCAAGTGTTGCATCAGGTACACCGTCGGCGAAAGCGGAGTCAGGCAACAGTAGCGACACTTACGGCCCGGTCAAACGCGGCGACACACTCAGCAAAATCGCACAAGAAATGAAGACTGATACGGTTTCCCTTGAGCAAATGCTGGTTGCGCTCTACCGGGAAAATCAATCGGCATTCATCGGCAATAACATGAATCGCCTGCGCACCGGCCAAATTCTGAAGGTGCCGTCAGCGGCCGATGTGGCCGCCATTGCAGAAACTGAAGCGCGCAAAGAAATCAAAGTGCAAGTCGCGAGCTGGAAAGAATATCGTGATCAGGTCGCCGGCAGTGCTGCGGCGTCTACCCCTGCACCGGTCGTTGCGGAAAAACCGAGCAATCAGGTAACGGGCAAAGTCACCGTCGCGAAGCCGGAAGTCACCACGCCAGCGGCGGCACCGAAGGATCAACTAAAGATCGCCAAAACCGACGCGACCGGCGGCAAAACGGGTGGCGCAGGTGCCAGCGGAACCGGCAATCTGCAAAGTCGAATCACCGCGCTGGAGGAAGAAAAAACCGCACTGAAGGAAGAAAAAACCGCGCGTGAAAACTCCTTGAAGGAAGCCAATTCACGCGTCGCCGATCTGGAAAAGCAGATCGCCGACATGCGCAAGTTGATGGAATTGAAAGGGCTTGCCGGCAAGGGATCGCCGGAGCCCGCAAAGAGCGCCGATACCAAGGTTGCTCAAGTAACGCCAGTTCCTGCCAAAGCGCCGGAGCCGGCA
>JAYTUX010000215.1:0-6238 GCA_043744315.1 Betaproteobacteria bacterium
CCGAAGCCGACGCCGATCATCAATGTGGTCGCGACACTGCCCGGCGAGCAAGCCGAGAGCCGCGATCGCATTTACCTCGTCAGCGGCCATTACGACTCCATGCGCGGCTCGCCGCTCGATGCGGACGGTTTCGCGCCCGGCGCCAACGACGACGCTTCCGGCACGGCAGCGGTGATTGAGCTCGCCTGCGTGATGTCGAAATACAAATTCAACGCGACGCTATGTTCATGACCGTCGCCGGCGAAGAACAGGGTCTGCTTGGGTCACGATTCTTCGCCGATGCGGCGAAAGCGAAAGGGCTCAACGTCGCCGGCATGATCACCAACGACATCATCGGCAACACCAAAGGCTCCGACGGCAAAGTGGTCAAGAATCGCGTGCGCCTGTTTGCCGAAGGTGTCACGCCGAAGAAAGAAATGAGCGACGACATGTTGACCCTGATCCGTACCGGCGGCGAGAACGATTCCACACCACGACAATTGGCGCGTTTCATCAAGCAGGCGGCAGAGCGCCATGTGCCGAAGATGTCCGTCGATATTATTTATCGCCGCGATCGTTTCCTGCGTGGCGGCGATCACTCACCGTTTCTCGATGCAGACTTTGCAGCGGTGCGGTTCACCGAGCCCAACGAAGATTTTCGCCACCAGCATCAGAACGTGCGAATGGAGAATGGTGTGCAATATGGTGATCTGCCCGAGTTTGTCGATTTCCCCTATGTGGCCGATGTCGCGCGCGTGAACGCCGCCGCACTTGCCTCGCTCGCAAACAGCCCGTCCGCGCCGCGCGAGGTGCAAATGGAAAATTTGTTTCTGGAAAGCAACACCACGTTTCGCTGGCAGGCCAACCCTGAACCGAATGTGACTGGCTATCGAGTATTGTGGCGCGACACCAAGGTGCCGTTCTGGCAACACTTTGAGGACTTCGGCAACGTCACGCGCGCGACCGTGATCGGCGTGTCAAAAGACAATGTCGTGTTTGGTTTGCAGGCGATCGACAAGGCTGGCAACGCGAGTGTGGCGGCGTTTCCGAAACCGTTTCGGCCGTAGTGTAATTCTCACGAGTCAAATCATTGGCCCCCGGAAAAAATTCTTCGCGTACTTTGTGAAATAGTTCATAGAAATCACATCGCTGTTGCGACATGATTCATGCGTTGCGGAGAACACGTGACACACTTTAGGGCAGGAAGAGGCCGCGTTTAGACGATACAGAATTTCAGGCGCACATCTGGACCCTGAATCTTGGGACGCCGGAACATCAAAGGGCACCGCGGGGTGCCCTTTTTTTCGCCTATTTTTTGCCGGTCGTTTTCGAAACCGCTTCAGGCCGAATCAACGTCCGCATCGCCCGCCGGCTCGGCACGAAATTCCAGAATATCGCCCGGCTGGCAATTCAATCGCGCGCAGATATTTTCGAGCGTCGAGAAACGAATGCCTTTGACCTTACCCGATTTCAAGAGCGAAAGATTTTGTTCGGTAATACCCACGTACGCCGCAAGATCCTTGGATTTCATTTTGTGGCGCGCGAGCATCACATCGAGATTGACGATGATGGCCACTAGATGAATCCTTTGTTTTCTTCGGCGAGACGCCGACCTTCTTCCATCATCCGCGCGATCAAAAAGAACAGCGCGCACATTAGCAACACCGCCATATCATCGCTCGATAAATTGACCACCGCGCGCCCATCGTGATGGCCGAGTACATGCGCGAATACCGCCACGCGCGCATGCATTGCGGCCAGAGAAAGCAGTTTGGCGAGCAGCAACAAACCGGCGAATGCGCGCAAATGCCCGACGGTTTCTCGCTCGAAAAATTCGCCGCGCAGAAACCCGCGCAACATTTTATCCAGCCGGTAGAACGCCCACACCAGCACCGCCAGATATGGCACGCTGATCGCACTCAGAAGTAGCCGGTCACCGATCGGCAGACTGCTGAGCGTGTGGAGGCGGAGCCCCGCAAGATGAAACTTTGGCATGACCTGGTGATGCAGTTGATTAATGTCGGGCCAGAACCAGGTCACGACATAAATCATGAGTACACCGGAAACAAAAACGGCGCCGCCAATGCGGATCATTTGGCAAAGCCGTCGAATACCAGGCGAAATTTCATTCATCACTGTCTTTCAGCAATTATTTATTGTAAAACAATAATTTATTATGATAATCTAGCCATTCTACGCTTTTTGTCGGGTGGGGTTTTGAATATTTTTGAACCCTTTAATTAGCCAACCGGAAGGCAAATGAATCGTAACGTTCATTGCCAAGGAGCATCGCATGGGCCAACTTTTCCTCACGGCAATTTCTGCCGCCGCATTGCTGTCGATACCTCCCGCGTTGGGGGAGTCGCCTCCGCCATCGCGCCTGATGTTGGCCGATCTGCGAAGTTTTTTTCACGGCGAGCCCGCACCTCCGCCCAAAGCGCCGCCACCGAAGCAACTGGCGAAAATTTCTGTCGCGCCAGGTGTGACGACTGACCCGCAAGTCGAAGCATTTCTGCGCGCGCTTGCCAACGCGATCAAAGCGCGCGATGGCGCAACGATGCTGTCGCAACTCTCGCCTCAATATGCGATCGATGATTTGCCTTCCGATAAAAAACCGAGTGATTTTTTTCAGCAAGCGGTCGAGCGAATTCCCGGGCCAGTGGAAATTGTGATCGTATCGATTGAAAAACGCGACGCGACGCGCGTTGTCAAAACCGAGTTTCGCTACGGCGACGGCAATGTCAAACCAAAATCATTTCGCCTCGACGCCGCGACTAAATTGGTTTGGTCCGATCTCTTCGCACTCAAGTCCCAACGGGTAGGTGCATGATGGAAGGCGCAGTCGTTGCCCCCCATCCCACCGAGCAACCGCGCGCCGATGCACAGTCGATGCTGATCGACATTCGCGACGCCGCAAAATCATACCCGGTGCGAGGTGGTCAAACCTGCCATGCCGTTCGCGGCGTGACGCTATCGATTGCCGCGGGTGAATATGTGGCCGTGTTGGGAAAATCCGGAAGCGGAAAATCCACATTGCTGAATTTAATCGCCGGCCTTGATCGCGCAAGCGCGGGATCGCTGCGGGTGGCCGGTCAAGATCTCGCCGGGTTGAACGAGAACGCGATGGCCCTGTGGCGTGGCAAACACATCGGCGTGGTGTTCCAGTTCTTCCAATTATTGCCAACGCTGACCGTTCTGGAAAACATCATCCTCGCGATGGAACTGGTCGGCACGATTCCCGTCGCGGTGCGGCGCGCGCGTGCGATGGCGTTGCTTGAGCTGGTGAATTTGCCTGAGCAGGCGATGAAACTTCCCTCGACACTTTCCGGCGGGCAGCAGCAACGCGCCGCAATCGCACGCGCGCTAGCCAATGATCCACCGATCGTGCTGGCCGATGAGCCAACCGGCAATCTCGACACCGAAACCGCCGCCGATATCAACACCTTGTTTCAGCGCCTTGCTACACAAGGCAAGACGCTGTTGATCGTCACCCATGATGCCAACCTCGCCACCACCGCGCACCGCGTCATCGAATTGCGCGATGGTGCGGTGGTATCGGATCGTGTGGGGACGGGTGCAGCGACATCATGAGCATGCACTGGCGAAAAATTCTCGGCGATGCGCGCATGTACCGCGCGCAGATCGGCGCGATCGCGATGGTGCTGGTGCTGGGCGCAGCAGGCGTGGTGGCGTGCATGAACGCGCAGGCGGTTCTGAAGCGCGAAATTGCGGCGTCATTCGCGGCGGCCGCAGTGCCGGATATCGCGTTGTGGTTCGACAAGGTTGAACTTGATGTGATGCAGGCCGTCGCGGCGCGCGATGGTGTCGCCAAGGTCGATTCGCGTCGCATTTTCTACACGCGCGTGGCCGCAAATGACGGCACCTGGCTGCCGATGCGCGTAACGGTAATGCGCGATTTTTTGACGATGCGCCTGGGCGTGATTCACCTTGATCGCGGCACCTGGCCGGCAGATGACGGCACAATTTTGATTGAGCAATCCGGGCAAACACTTCTCAATATGACGGCACCGCTCAGCATCCGCACGCCAATGGGCGACATCGCCACGCTGCCGGTCGGCGGATTGGTGCACGATCCCGCCATTGCACCTAGCACACAGGAGCGCCTGATCTACGCCTACATAACGCAGGCGACGGCCGCGCGCATCGGACAAAGCCCCAACCTCGATCAATTGCTCGTGAAAATGGACTATCGCGCTTCGGCAGGCGACGCGCACGAACTCGGTAATCGGCTTCTCGCTGAACTGGGTCGTCAAGGCACGCCCGCCTTGCGGATGGAGGTGTTGCCGATCGAGCATCCGCACGCATTGCTGATGACGGCGATGCTGCGGGTGCTGGGTGTGCTCTCGATGATCGCGTTCACCTCCAGCGCGGCCTTGGCGGGCTATATGGTCGCAGCATGGATGCGGCACGAGACGCGGCAAGTTGGCATCATGAAAACGCTAGGCGCCCGCACGCATCAAATCGCTGCGCAATATTTCGCGATGGTGGGGCCGTTGGTGTTGCTTACGGTGGCATTGGCGCTGCCGTTGGGTATCCTCGCCGGGCGCGCGCTGATTGCTTACTACGCGGTATCGCTGAATATCGATATCGCCGATGTCTCGCCGCCGCCTTCACTGCTTGCACTGGAAATGGCGTTGGCACTTGCCATCCCGCTGCTGGCCATGTTTTTTCCAATCGCGCGCGCGGCGCGAATGACCGCATACGCCGCCATCCACGATACCGGCATCGCGTCACCCCCGCGCGCGAATCGCCTCGCTGCACGTCTCATCCAATTTCCCGGTCGCGTCCGCTGGACATTCGCGCTGCGCAACAGTTTTCGCCGCCCGTGGCGGCTGCTGGCGACGTTGTTGGGTCTGGCTATGGGTGGCGCGCTGCTGCAAATGACACACAGCAATTACGAGAGCTTCATGGGTGTCATCGACACAAGCCTTGACAATCAGGGGCACGATATCGATGTCGCGATGTTGCGGCCTTCGCCTGCCGCTGAGATTGAGGCCATCGCGCGCCGAGTGCCTGAAGTCGATATCGCCGAAGCGTGGCGGCGCGTGGGTGTGGGATTTTCAGCGCTCAACGCGACCGCCGCATCGAAGGCAGAAAAACCGACAAGTGAACAGAACCGACGCCTGGCATTGACTGCTTTTCCGGCGAGCACGCAACTCTTCCATTTGCCCATCGCGCGCGGACGCATGCCGCAAACAGGCTCACGCGACGAAGTATTGGTCACACGGGCGGCAATGGATCAATTTTCCGAATTGCAACCTGATCGCGAAATTGAATTGCAGTATCGTGAACGCACATACCGCGTGAAAATCGTCGGCGTCGTGGAGCAGATCGCCGTACCCTCACTCTATACTGGGTTCAATACCTTCGAAGCTGCGACCGCGTTGGGTGATGCTTCTTCGATCGTTCGCCTGCGCGCCAAACTCGGTCAGATCGAGTCGGCCGTCGTTGCCCTTGATCGCGCGTTTCTCGAAGCGCGGCAGATACCTTCACAAATCATTTCGCGCGCCATGGTGCGTGATTCACTTGAAGAACACTTCAAAGTGGTTGGCGATGTGATCCGCATGGTAGCCCTCGCGGCAGCACTGGTCGGCGCGATCATCCTGGCCGCCACCACCAGCCTGAACGTATTCGAGCGATTGCGTGAAATCGGCATACTGCGCACGCTCGGCGCCACCCCCGGCGGCATCCGCGCGCTATTCATGGCCGAGAGCGGCGCTACGATTGCACTCGCCGTGATGCTGGCTGTGGCCATCGCCATTCCGTTGACGCTCGCGATGCTGAACGCAGCGGAGACCCGCCTGCTGCATGTCGCGGTGCCTCTGAAATTTTCGTGGATCGGCTTCATGATCTTGTGCGGCGGTGCGGCCAACGTGCTGCTCGTCGTGTGGCTCGCTTTGCGGCATGCGCTAAAGCGGTCGGTGCGGGAAACACTGGCGTACGAGTAGAAAGTTTGACTTTGAAATAGGACGTGGGGCCACGAGCCGGATTCTCTGGTATTGGCCGCTCGTCGTTAGCATCATTCTGCAGAATGCGACGAACGTGCCCCCATTCCTACACGCCACGGCGCACCTTCAAGGTCCTCGTAAATTTCGTCGCTTATCCCGGTTTTGCAGTAACGCATGTTGGCCAATGCAGCAAATCACATCATCGGCAGTGGATTGCCGAATTTGGCAAGCACGACTCAAATGAAACGGGCCCCGGCTCAAATCTTTCTCTTTTTTCTGCCGACGAAAAA
>JAYTUX010000216.1:0-1940 GCA_043744315.1 Betaproteobacteria bacterium
AAAGCGCGTCGCGACACGCCCGGCATGCTTGCCGCTACGATTGTCGGCATCGATGATGTTGCGCAAAAAATTAGCGGCGCGGGGTTCGGCTGAGGGCGACTTCATGATGTGTTGCGAGGGGAAAGGACTCAATTCTACCGGATGGCGCGCTTACTTTGTGACGGCGCCCTGGTCGCTGACGCTGCCAAAACGCGAGTCGACCGCCTCGAAGCGCCAGCGCACTTCGAATTTCCAAGCGCTGCCTTGATTGCAGTGCACTTGCGCGCCGAGCTCGCTGGCATCGCGCATTTCGTTAATCACCAATTCCGGGCCGACGGCGATGGGGCAATCCAATTCCAGGGAAAATCGCAGCGATTCCGCTTTCAGCGGCTGCGTTTTCTCCGCATCGGCGTAGAGTTTGATCAATCCCTTGGCACGGCGATGGGTGCTCGACCATTCACGGCTGACATCCCAATTCCACCATACGCCGCGACCTTCGGCGTCGGGCTGCTCGGCATTTCCAAGGCTGGCGACCCACAAAATACCGGGTAAGAAGAAAAGGCGGGCAACAGTCATCAATCGGTCGAACGCGTCGGTCATGCATTTGAAGGGTGACGTATTGTAGACCTTTGTGGCATGCTGGCGGTTGTGATTGAGGGCAACTGCCTTATAGACATGCCGCCAACGGATATGTGACGATAAGAATCAACATGATCAAATCGACAGACTTCTTCTTACTTGCGCCACGCAGTAAGGAAGAAGAGCCCATTTTCAATGAGTTGCTGGGTGAGCTGTATAAGCGCATTCCGGTCAACATCCTCGCGAGCCTGGTCCTGGGCCCCCTGCTGGCTTTCATCATGGCAAAAAGCGTATCGATGGGGCGCGTTTCAATCTGGGTACTGATCCTGGTTGCGGCGCAGGCGCTCCCTTTCCTAATCACCTTTGCGTTTAACCGCCGCACCGATCTGTCCCAAGCCGGCGATAACAAGTGGCTGTATTTGCTTGGACTCACGGTCATTGTCGATGGCATTGCCTGGGGCCTGGCCGGATACTTTTTTTATACCGAGGAATCCTACCAGTACCAAATGCTGCTGTGTGTGTTTCTGATGGCCGGTGCGGCTGCCGCGACGATTACCTTTTCGTCCTGGCTGGTTGTTGCGCTGATCTATATTGTCGCCATCCTTGGGCCCGGCACTGCCCTGCTGCTCACTTCAACGTTAGACTTTTATCGCTTGCTCGGCGTGGCGGCCGTGGTTTTCGGCGCAATCCTATGTGGCTTAGCGGCGACCTCGAATCAGACTACTACGCGGATGCTGCGGCTTCGTTTCGACAACGAGCGGCTGGTGGTGAATTTGTCGCAGTCCCATGCCCAGTTAAGAGAATTAAACACGGATCTGCAGAAGAATAACAATGCGCTGCAACGGGCACTGGCGAAAATCAGCGAGATGGCGACGCGAGACGAGTTGACCGGCAGTCATAATCGGCGCCACTTAATGGAATTTCTGGCGCGGGAAAAGGCCCGTTGCGATCGCGCGGCGGCGGTGTTTTCCTTGGCCGTGATCGATCTGGATTACTTTAAACGCATTAACGATTCCTACGGCCACATTGCCGGCGACGATGTGCTCAAGCAAGTCGTGACGCTGATTCATCGCCATGTGCGCACGACAGACTGTTTCGCGCGTTTCGGCGGCGAAGAATTTGCCCTGGTCTATACCCTGACGGGGCTGGAGGAAGCGATCCAAAGCGCCGAGCGAGTTCGCCACGAGATCAGTACCACCGCTATGGCGTGCGCGTCATTCACTATTTATACATCGGTGTCCATCGGCATCGCGGAATATCGGCCCGGCGAAAGCATAATCCAACTCCTGCACCGCGCCGATCAGGCGATGTACGTCGCCAAGAGCGGTGGACGGGACCGCGTCATAGCCATGAGCCGTGATCAACTGAATCGAGAAATGGGC
>JAYTUX010000217.1:0-1930 GCA_043744315.1 Betaproteobacteria bacterium
TTGACGGCGAGTAGTGTGAGATGCCGGCGTCCCACTCGGGTGAATGAAACTTGAGCAGCACTTCGCTAAAAGGGATGTCGAGCGCTTTCAAAAGCACCCACGGCCGCATCGACCACGAGGAATAGTTCTTGTTGCCGATCACGAGCGTGAGCATATTGAGGGAGGCCGTCATTCAGATTGTTGGAAAGGTCGCGTCCCGGCGGGGGCGACACCTTCGCGAAAGTGCTGATACTGCGCACGTCCGCAGCCTGAACGCAGGTAGCCACAGACGGTTTCTTCCATTTGCGCCGCGCGGCCGAAAATGCTTGGGAATGGCTCGTCCGACGTGTTCGGTACTTGCATTGACGCCAGGTTGTCGCGCGTCATGATCTTGCCGGGCAAAAACTCAAAGACAGTCGCCTGCATGTTGGATAGCGCCGAACCCAGACCGACGATCAATCTTCGCTTGCCTGAAAGCCAAATCACAAATTCCAAAAGCTGACGAAGCGTGTAAACCTTCGGCCCGACCAGCGGATAGGTTTTTCCAACTGCCGCCGGCATGTTGATCGACATGGCGACGGCGCGCGCCACGTCCTCGACCCACACCACTTGGAATGTCGCGTCCGGTGAGCCCAGCGGAATGACCGGAAACAGTTTCACCAATCCCATAAACATATTGAGGAACTGATCGCCCTGGCCGTACACCACCGACGGACGGAATATGGTCACGGCGAGTCCGCTACGCTTCGCGATCTCTCGCACCGCCGCCTCACCGCGTCCGCGCGAGGCCAGATAATTGCTCGGTGCGGATGTGTCAGCACCGGCATCCGCACCGATGGCGCTCATGTGAATCAGCCGTTTCACGCCAAGCTTGGCGCAGGCCTCGGCGACCCGACGCGGAAACTCGACGTGCACCTCGTTGAAGTCGCCGTGCAGGATGCCGATCAGATTGATGACGACGTCGTGGCTGCCGATCAGCGCCTCGAGCGTTGCCGGATCGCGCACATTGGCGGAAACGACATCACAGGTCGGCAACAGCAACAGATGCTTTGCGCGCTCGCGGTCGCGCGTGGGAACGGTGACGAAATCACCGCGCTTGGTCAGAGCCTCGGCGATGGCACTGCCGATGAAGCCGCTGCCGCCGAGAAGCAATACTTTTTTCATTGGGTGTCGTCTTGAGGCTAGCGTGCTGTGATGTCGCTGGCCGCGCTATTGGAGGGTGGAGGTGCGGCAGCGATTGTTGCATTACCGACGCCGTTGAGTTTCCCTGGAACCGACCCCATCAATTGCGCGAGCGATGGAGATTTGCCATGGATGAGGTGGCCGTAGTACCACTTGTTCAGCATCACTTTCTTGACGTAGTCGCGCGTTTCGTTGAACGGGATTGACTCGGCGTAAATCGCCCCTTCGAGTGCGACATCGGCCCGCCAGCGGCGGGCGCGACCGGGGCCGGCGTTGTACGCGGCGGTCGCCAACACCGGGTGGCCGAGCTCATCCAGAACGTGCTTCAGGTAAAAAGAGCCGAGCGACAAATTGACACCGACCTCGGCCACGCGGCTCACCGAATAGTCCTTCACGCCGACCTGTTTGGCCGCCCACTTTGCCGTCGCTGGCATTAATTGCATGAGGCCGATCGCACCGACGCGCGAGCGTGCATCGGTAATGAAGCGGCTCTCCTGCCGGATCAAACCGAACACCCACGCTTCATCAAGCCCGAAGTTCTGTGCCTGCGTCTGTAGCATATTCCGATGCGGCAAGGGATAGCGCTGCGAAAAATCGTGGATGGCTTTGGTACGCTCGGCGGTATTGATGGCGCGATCGGGCAGCCCCTGTCGCCGTGCCGCTTCGGCTGCCGCGAGCAGGGTTTCGTCATCCGCATTGCGCAGGGCAAACACCCATTCGCGGAAGGCATCGTTGCGCAGGTCCTTCACATCCGGTTTGAGATCGGCCA
>JAYTUX010000218.1:0-6198 GCA_043744315.1 Betaproteobacteria bacterium
AAGCGGCTTTATCGGCAAATGCGCGCCCAAGCCCGCTGCCTGCGCCGGTGATAACGACGACTTTTTGGTCGAATGATTTCAATTGTGTCCTTGCTGGTGAAGTGAAATTCTAGTGCTGGCGCGGTGTTTGGCGATAAAGTCTCTGAAAAGGCGCGCAGAATGGCGTTCTACGTTAACACCCCCTACGGTATGCCCTACCGCGCCGGCGAGGCCCGAGTCCGGTAATGCAAGTTGAACGAACTTGGGCCCTCGCCCGCCCGGGGAAAGAATCGCCGCTAAGCCCCCGGCATCCCGCTCGCAATCACATTGAATCCACAATCCACATAGGTGATCTCGCCGGTCACGGCACTTGCCAAATCGCTCATCATGAACGCGGCGACATTGCCAACTTCCTCTGCGGTCACGTTTCGGCGCAATGGTGCCTGCTCTTCAAAAAACGTGAGCATCTTGCCGAAGCCACCGATACCTGCGGCCGCCAGCGTCTTGATCGGCCCGGCCGAGATCGCATTGGCGCGGATACCCTTAGGCCCAAGGCTCGCGGCCAGGTAGCGGGTGACGGCCTCAAGGCTCGCCTTGGCTGCACCCATGGTGTTGTAGTTCGGCACCACGCGCTCGGCACCGAGGTAGCTCAAGGTGAGTATGGCCGCTTTACGGCCTTGCATCATTGGCAGCGCGGCCTTGGCCATCGCGGCGTAGCTGTATGACGAAATATCATGCGCGACACGGAAACTCTCCCTGGAAAGTCCATCGAGAAAATCGCCGGAGATCGCCTCGCGTGGCGCGAAAGCGATCGCATGCACAAAGCCATCCAGCCCATCCCAATGTTTCGCCAATTCCGCGAAGCAATTATTGATCTGCTCGTCGCTGCCCACATCGCAGGGCAAAATGATCTTGCCGTCGAAATCGGGCGCGAGTTTTTCCACGCGTTCGCGGATATTTTCACCGGCATAGGTAAAGGCCAATTCAGCACCTTCACGTTTGAGCGCCTTCGCAACGCCATAGGCGATGGAGCGGCTTGAGAGCAGGCCGGTAACGAGAATTTTCTTGTTGGCGAGAAAGCCCATGGTTCCTTGCACTCCGCAGAAAAATGGCAAATTGTGCGATAAACGAAGCGGCCAGTTTATCCCATAAAATTGCGCCATCAATGAACCCTGTGGCGGCCGTTGTACCGACAAACTCTGCCACAATGGGTTGCACTGGGTTCGGTTATAGTTAGCGCGCTTTTCAGCGGGTCATCATTCGGAAATTCATGAATCTTTTACTTTACTGCGGCGCAGCGATATTGGTGTTCGGCGTGAGCCTGCTTGCGATAGCACCGTGCGCAAACGCCCAACCCGATCCTCAAAAAATATTGCGTTATTCGTTTGAAGTCGCTGAGACCACGCTCGATCCGCAGAAAATCAGCGACATCTATTCAAACTTCATCGTCGATGCGATTTTCGATACGCCACTGCGCTACGATTACCTCGCGCGTCCGCCAAAGCTGGTGCCTAACACCTTGGCGGCAATGCCAACCGTTTCTGCCGACCTGATGACGCTGACGATGAAGGTCAAGCCCGGCGTCTACTTCAACGACGACCCGGCCTTCGGCGGCAAGAAACGTGAACTGGTCGCCGAGGACTATGTTTACTCAATCAAGCGCCTGTTTGACCCGAAATTATCTTCGCCGTTGGCGGCTGAAGTCGAAGACACGATTGTGGGTTCGACCGAATTGCTGGCCCGCGTGCGGAAATCCGGCAAGATGGAATACGACACACCATTGGAAGGATTGAAGTCGCTCGACCGTTACACCTTACAGATCAAACTCACCAAACCGAAATACATTTTCATCTATGGCCTGGCGGATTGCCGTATGTCCTGCGCGGTCGCGCGCGAGGTGATCGAAAAGTACGCCGACGATCCCGGCTCGCATCCAATTGGCACCGGTGCGTATCAGATGGAGACCTGGCGACGCGCATCGCGATTGACGTTCACGCCGAACCCGAATTTCCGTGAAGAATATTTTGACGGCACGCCGGCAGCAGGCGACACCGAGGCTGAAACCGTCCTCAAAAAACTCAAAGGTCGCCGTCTGCCGATGATTGGCAAGATCGAAATCTCGATCATCGAAGAACCGCAGCCGCGTTGGCTCGCGTTTCTGAATAACGAAACCGATTTGTCTTACCGTATGCCGCCGGCGTTTGCGAATACGATTGTGCCGAACAACACGCTGGCACCGAACCTAAAGAAGCTTGGCATCGAATTCGCGCAAGTCGCCGCCCTCGATCTCACATTCCTATACTTCAACATGAACGACCCCATCGTCGGTGGCTATACCCCGGACAAGGTTGCTCTGCGCCGCGCGATCACACTTGGCTATCGCGCGCGCGAAGAGATCAGTGTGATCTGGAAAAATCAGGCGATCCTTGCACACACGCCCTACAGCCCGGGCGTCGCGGGCTACGATCCGAGTTTCCGCACCAGCGCCAACGAATACAGCCCCACCAAGGCCAAAGCATTGCTCGACATGCATGGCTATATCGATCGCGATGGCGACGGCTATCGCGAAATGCCCGATGGCAGCCCGCTGGTATTGAAATTTAACTCGACGCCTTCCACCCGCGATTCACAATTCGATGAATTATGGAAACGAAGCCTCGATGACATCGGCATCAACATGACGGTGCGCAAAGCCAAGTGGCCCGATCTATTGAAAGAATCCAACGCGGGCAAATTGATGATGTGGTTTTTGGGTGGATCGGCTTCGACACCGGACGCAGAGACCTGGCTCACGTCGCTATATGGTCCCAATTGCGGATTCAAGGGAAATCGCGCCTGCTTTCAATTGAAAGAGTTCGACGCGGCATATGAAAAAGCAGAGCGCATGCCGGACAACCCGGAGCGCACCAAGCTCTATCAGGAAATGGCACGCTTGATGGTCGCCTACGCACCGTGGAAAATCAACACGCACCAGATCCGCACCGATCTCTGGTACCCGTATGTGGTGGGCTATCGCCGCCCGATGATTGAAGGCAATACGTTTTGGCGCTTCGTGGATATCGATCTCGAGAAGCAGAAAGCGTTCAGGGAACGGTAATGATCGGGAGTTCACGCAATTTTCGAGGTACGTCGCGCCGGATTTCGCCTATGGGTGCGATAGTTCAACGCTCGCCGCAAAATCATACTGTCATCGTGAGCGCATCGAAGGATCTTGCCGATGCGACGAGATCCTTCGCTGCGCTCAGGATGACAGCATGGTTATTGGGAGTCGTCGGTGCATTTGGCATCGCGCTATTCGCAGTGAACGCTGCCGCCCAACCCGACCCTAACAAAATCCTGCGTTACGCGTTCGAGGTTGCCGAAACATCCATGGACCCGCAAAAAATCAGCGATAACTATTCGAACATCATCAACAATGCGGTGTTCGACGCGCCGCTTCGCTACGACGTACTGGCGCGCCCGCTGAAGCTGATTCCCAACACGCTGGTGGCGATGCCGGAAGTATCCGCCGACTACAAGACCCTCACGCTGCGCGTGAAACCGGGGATCTATTTCGACAACCACGAGGCCTTCGGCGGCAAAAAACGCGAATTGATCGCGGAAGATTACGTCTACACCATCAAACGCTTGATGGATCCCAAACTCTCCGCGCCGCTGCTGGGGGAAGTCGAAGGCTACCTAGTCGGTTCGGATGAATTCATGAAACGCATCCGCAAGAACAATAAGATGGATTTCGACACGCCGCTTGAAGGTGTCAAGGCGCTCGACCGGTACACCTTGCAGATCAAGCTGGAGGATCCCAAACCCAACTGGATTTACAACCTCGCCGATTGCCGGGTTTCCTGCGCGGTCGCGCGCGAGGTGGTCGAGAAGTACGGCGATGATATTGGCGCCAATCCAGTTGGCACCGGGGCTTACCGCGTCGCATCCTGGAAGCGCTCCGCAAAAATCACCTTTGAGCCGAACCCCAACTTCCACGAGGAATATTATTCGGCTGATCCGGCACCGGACGATGTTGAAGGGCAGGCGATTCTCGCGCGCATGAAAGGCAGGCGATTGCCCCTCGTGGGGCGCTTCGAAATCTCCATCATCGAAGAGCGGCAGCCGCGCTGGCTCGCGTTCCTGGGCGGCGAGCACGATTTGCTCTGGCGCATGCCCGAGGAATTTGCCAACATTGCCGTGCCAAATAACATGCTGGCCCCCAACCTGCAAAAAAAGAAAATCGGCCACTCGCAAACCGCCGCGCTCGATCTGACCTTCATGTATTTCAACATGGAGGATCCGCAGATTGGCGGCTATTCGCCGGAGAGGGTGGCGCTGCGACGCGCGATTTCGCTCGGCTACAAGACAGAAGATGAAATCCGCGTGATTTATAAAATGCAGGCCTATCCCGCGCACACGACCTATGCGCCTGGCGTGGCGGGTTACGAAAAGAACTTTCGCACCAACGCGGGCGAATACAACCCCGCCAAGGCGAAGGCGCTGCTGGATATGTACGGCTATGTCGATTGCGATGGCGACGGCTACCGCGAAGCGCCCGGTTGCAAGCCGCTCACCTTGAAAAGCAATTCAACGCCCACCGAGCGCGACAAACAGCTCGATGAGCTCTGGACACGCAGCATGGATTCGATCGGCATTCGCATCGACATCCGCAAGGCAAAATGGCCGGATCTGCTGAAGGAATCCAACGCTGGTAAGTTGATGATGTGGTCCCTGGCCAATACGGCGTCGACGCCCGACGCGGGGGGCTCACTTTCGACATTCTACGGTCCGAATGCGGGCTTCAAGGGCAATCGCTCGCGATTCAAATCCAAGGAATACGACGAAGCCTTCGAGGCCGCGGAAAAACTGCCGCACAGCTCCGAGCGCACGGCGCTGTACCAGAAAATGACAAAAATCATCGTCTCCTATGCGCCGCTGAAACTCAACGCCCATCGCATCATCACCGACATGTGGTACCCGTACGTGATCGGCTTCCGCCGCCCGCTGGTGCAATCGCAAACTTGGTGGAAATACGTCGATATCGATGTCGATGCGCAGAAGAAGTATTGGGCGGCGAACTGAGTGGGTGTGAAATTTCTCCTTGCGGTTTTCACCACCGTTGCGCTTGCCCGTGTTGGCGATACAGTGGCCGCGCCGGACGCACGCAAGACCTTGCGCTATGCCTTCCCGATCGCCGAAACCGGCTTCGACCCCGCACAAGTTACTGACACATATTCGAACCACATAATCGCTGCGATTTTCGATCCGCCGCTGACCTACGATTACCTCGCGAAGCCGCTCAAACTGGTGCCGAACACGCTGGTCGCGATGCCCGAGGTGTCGTCAGACCAGATGACTTACACGCTGCGCGTGAAACCCGGCATCTATTTCGCGGACGACATCGCGTTTGCCGGGAAAAAGCGCGAGTTGGTTGCCGCCGACTATGTGTACAGCATCAAGCGGCACTTCGACCCGAAAACGAAGTCTAAACACTTCGGCGATTTTGAAAGTCTCATCGCCGGCATGGACGAGATGTATGCATCTGCGAAGGCAGGCGGCAAGTTCGACTACGACCGTCCGGTCGAAGGACTAAAAACGCTTGATCGCTACGTGTTTCAGATAAAACTGAAACGCCTTGAACCGAACATGCAATACATGATGGGGCATATGGCATGGATGGCGGCGCTGGCCCGCGAAGTGGTGGAATATTACGGCGACCGCATCATGGAGCACCCGGTGGGCACGGGGCCATATCGCCTCAAGCAATGGACACGTTCATCAAAAATTACGCTGGAATCAAATCCGAATTACCGCGAGGATTATTGGAACGCAACGCCCGGCACCGACGACATCGCCGGACAAGAAATGCTGAAACGCAACCGGGGCAAACGCCTGCCGCTGATCGGCAATATTGTAATCAATATCGTCGAGGAAGTTCAGCCGCGTTGGCTCGCGTTTCTGAATGAAGAACATGATTTTCTGGAACGGCTACCAAATGACTTCGCCAATATTGCCATTCCCAACAATCGAATCGCCCCCAATCTGGACAAGCGCAGTATCCGCATGGCGCAATTTCCGGAAATGGCGCTGGTATTCGTGATTTTCAACATGATCGATCCGGTGATTGGCGGCTATGCGCCACATCAGGTGGCATTGCGGCGCGCGATCACGATGGGCTACTCGAACGAAGAGGAGATTCGCATTCTCCGCAAGAATCAGGCAATCCCCGCGCACCAG
>JAYTUX010000219.1:0-1923 GCA_043744315.1 Betaproteobacteria bacterium
GCGATGCCGACGGCAAGCGCCGCGACGATGGCGTAGCGCGGCTGCACGCGGCGAAAAATTAAGTACACAAAGAACATCGCGAATACCAGAACGAATTGCTCTTGCATCGATACGAACACTTCCAGCCCAAAACGAAACAACACGCCGGCCAACAACGCTGCGGCGATGGAAATCGGAATGCGTTGCAGTGAGCGTTCGAACCAACCGCCGAATCCGGCGACGGTGATTAACAATCCGGAAATTAAAAACGCGCCGATCGATTCCGCCAAATTCACGCCGCTCGCGCTCGTGATCAGCATCGCCGCGCCCGGTGTCGACCAGGCCGTAACGACCGGCTTGCGGTAGTAAAACGACAGGCCGATGCACGTCACGCCCATGCCCAATCCGAGCGCCCACATCCACGAACTTATCTCGGCTTGATTCGCGCCGGTCGCTCGCGCGGCCTGAAAAACGATCGCCGCGGAACTGGTGAACCCGACCAGCACCGTGACGAAACCGGCAATGACAGCGGAAAGGGAAAGATCGGCGCGCAATGACATGGCGGCGATTGTAGCGGTTATTCGGTGCGCGAACGCACCGCGCACTTCTTTAAAGCGGGGATTCTATTTTCAATTTGGACACGCGCCGCCGCTAGCGATCCACGCGTTAACGAGCTTGGCGAAATCCACTTTGGAAACCGGCACGGGTTTGCGCGTGCCGCCGGGCTCCCAGCCCCATTGCACGATGGGATCGGAGGTGAGATGCGTTGCTAATGCGTTGAGATCGCGGCCACCATTTTTTGCGGTGTCGGTCACCGCGCGGCACAGATCGCCGGTCGATAAACCTTCCCAGGCCATGCTCACCGGCGCGAGATGCCAATCTGGCGCACCCGGCGCAACCGGGTCATTGGTCGCCTGATGACAGACGTTGCACGTCAAACCCGAGCCACGGCCATCGGGCCCACGCTTCACCGGCGGCATGTGGTCGTGACGATCGTCGCCCTGCTTCGGCGTATCGCCGGCGACATGGCAATTCAGGCAACGCGGATGTTGCAGCACCTTTGCGATATCCGCGAATAGATCTTGCTGCGGTTTTTCTTTCGCGGGTTCAGGCGTGGCAACGGGTGGCGGCGGTTCACTCGGCGTTGCAGATTTTTCCGGCGCTTGTGTTGTCGGGAGCTCGTTCGGGGTGACGGCTTTTTCCGGCACGGGAGCGGGCGGTGCGGGTGTTGTTTCAGCTGGCGGACTTGGTTTTGACGCCGGTGGGTCTTTGATTTCCGTGGACGCGACGACCGGAGCTGGTGTCAGCGGCAACACGCGCGACTGGTTTTGACATGCCGCGATAAAACTTGCGGCGAGCGAGAGCGCAATTAACGTAATCCGCGCTGGATTTTTAAAATTCATTTCATCTCCTCAGATGCACTGCCGGAACATCGCGCTACGCTTGCCGTTTCACGTGGCATGCCTGAAGATCCGCTCTGGATGCGCCTCTTCAGGCATATTGCTACGCGAGTACGTCAGCCCAAATATTTTTTGCCCAAGCCATCGCGTACACGCCTTCCTGCTCGCTCGCGGCAGCAGACAGTCCACCACTGCCTTCGACGGTGACCATAGTTTTTTTCGCATCGTCGTAGCGATGCACCGACGCGATGTGAATCACATTTTTATCAGTGACGAAGCTGTAGCAGGTATTGGTCAACATCGGCGTCGCGTTGACCGGTTGATTTTTGATGAGCGCGACAATCGCCGCGGCACAATTTTTTCCATGGCCGTTCGCCATGTGGCCGGATTTCGGCATGGCTGGTGCGGCGAGAATGGCATCACCGAGAACGTGAACATTTTTTGCGACCTTCGATTCGTAGGTGAGAAAATCTACTTCGCACCAACGATTGTTCGCGGTGATGAGCCCGGCGCTTTCAGCGATCTTACCCGCTTTCATCGGCGG
>JAYTUX010000220.1:0-6155 GCA_043744315.1 Betaproteobacteria bacterium
TTTTCAACATTTGACAAAAAAGAACAGTCGTTCTATTATTTGCACAATGAACGCTGCGACCACATCACCCATACGCGCCACGAAAGGCGAGGAAACCCGCGCCGCGATACTCAAAGCGGCGCTCTGTCATGCGAGCGCGGCGGGTTTTGAGGCGATCACGATCGGCACCCTCGCAGAAAAAACCGGCATGTCAAAAAGCGGGTTGTTCGCGCATTTCGGCTCCAAGGAAGAACTGCAGATCGCAACACTTGATGAAGCGATCCGGCGTTTTAACGAGGTGACCACCTATCCGGCGTTTGCCAAGCCGCGCGGTTTGCGGCGACTTAACGCGATGTGCGACAACTGGTTATTGTGGACTGCGCGTTGCGATTTGTCCGGCTGCCCGATGATGACCGCGATCACGGAGTTCGACGACAAACCCGGTGCCGTGCGCGATGCACTGCTGGCCCACATGCAGCGCATGCAGGCGAGCCTGGTGAAGTCGATGCAGATGACGATCGATACCGGAGAATTCTCGGCCGATTGCGATCCTGAGCAGATGGCGTTTGAGTTCTTCGGTATCCTGGCCTCGTGTTACCGCTCGCGGAATCTGTTCCACGACAAACTCGCGAATGTCCGCGCGAGAAAGGCGTTTGACCGGTTGTTTGCATCGGCTCAGTCCGTGGCACCGACAGCAGTTTCCACATCGACAATCGAATCGCTTGCGACACAGACGTCAAGCAAAGAGTCCGCCACAAAAACCGCCATCGGCAAATCCGTGGCGCGTAAGTCCCGCCCACTGCCCGCGACCAACGCTGGCACCGGATCTACTTCCCGTTAGTCAAAGGAATCCACCATGGCTCATGCACTTTCATTGCCCATCAATAGCACGACCGTTCGTATTCATATATCGATGGCGGCAGCGCGCGCCGGCGTGTCGCTCGCGGCACTGGTCGCGCCCGCGTGGACCGCGCGCAAAGCGTCCAAGTGGTTCATCACGCCACCGCGCATTTTGCATACACCACGCGAATTGCAGACCCTCGCACATGGCACGCGATTGAGCATTGTGTCGCCGATCGGCAAACTCGCGGCATCGCGCTTCGGCAATCCGGCGCATCCGGCCATCATCGCGAGTCACGGCTGGGGCGGACGCGGCGCGCAATTTCGCGAATTTGTACCAGTGCTGACCGCGGCAGGGTATCAAGTAGTGCTGTTCGATCATGTGAGTCATGGCTACTCGGAAGGCGTCGAAGCGCCCATCACCGACTTTGCCAAGGGCGTCGCAGCCGTGGCCGGATATTTGGAACGGCAGGGCATTGTCATCGCCGGTTTCGTCGGCCATTCACTGGGTTGCGCAGGTATCGGCATCGCACTTCGCGGCGAACTGAAACATCTTGAAGGCGTCCGCGTGGTGCAGATCGCACCGCCTTCGTCACTGGTGCGCTACTCGCGGTTTTTTGCAAAGACACTTGGATTGTCGGAGCGCATACGCGCCGCGATGCAATGGCGACTTGAGCAAAAGATCGGCGTGCAATGGTCGGAATTTGAAATGCCGCGCGCGGTCGAGTCCATGACCGCAAAAACACTGGTCATTCACGATTCCAGCGACAGCGATGTGCGCATTGAAAGCGGCTTGGCGGTTGCACGCGCCTGGCCCGACGCACGCTTCAAGCGCACCTTCGGACTTGGCCACCGAAGAGTATTGCGCGACGCTGACGTCATCAACGCAACCGTCGATTTCCTGCAAGACCGCGTGACGTTTTCACTGCCACCGGAAGTTGATCAATGGTCACTCGCGTTCGCCGCACAACCCGGAGTGGCGGCGCTTTACTGACGCGGTAGTGAAGGCAAACAATATCGGGGCTGGCGCGTAGCGTCGCCCCAACGCAACACCAATTCTGCGAGCGAGAAACCGACATTCACGCAGTCGGCGAATTCATGCGCACTCCTGTGACAGAATATGTCGAAATATATTCCTGGGAGCGCGCACATGATGTCCAGCATGATGAAACGTCCGTTGCTGATTTCGTCTCTGCTCGATCACGCGACACGCTGTCACGCCGACACGGAAATCGTTTCGCGCACCATTGAAAGTGGTGCCAGTTTTGAGTTGCACCGCACCACCTACTTTGATGCCGCAAAGCGTTCAAAACGCTTGGCCAATGCGCTCATTCGGCTGGGCGTGGCACCGGGCGAACGCGTCGGCACATTCGCCTGGAATGGCTATCGGCATTTTGAGTTGTACTACGGCGTCTCCGGCATGGGTGCGATCATCCACACGATCAACCCGCGGCTGTTTCCCGAGCAGCTCACCTATATCGTCAACCACGCCGACGATCAATACATTTTCTTCGACATAACGTTTGCGCCGCTGCTTGAGAAACTGGCACCAACCTTCGTGGGCGTGAGAGGCTTTGTCGCGATGACCGATCGCGCACATATGCCGGCTGTGAATCTGCCGAACCTTATGTGCTTTGAGGAGTTGCTGGGGGCTGAGTCCGATGAATTTGATTGGCCTCTGTTCGACGAATTGACGCCGTCGAGCCTCTGCTACACCTCCGGAACGACCGGCAACCCGAAAGGCGTCTTGTACTCACATCGCTCAACGGTCATTCACACCATGGGCGCGATGACGGCCGACGCGTTTTGCCTCACCTCGAAGGATGTCGTGTTGCCGGTGGTGCCGATGTTCCATGTGAATGCGTGGGGGCTGCCGTATATTTGCGCCGCCGCCGGCGTGAAATTGGTGTTGCCGGGTGCGGCATTGGATGGCGCCAGCATTCACCGCTTGTTTGAAGATGAAGGCGTGACCATGAGCGCCGGGGTGCCGACGGTGTGGATGGGGCTCCTGAACCATGTCAAATCAAATAATCTGAAATTCAGTACATTTCGCGAGACCATCATCGGCGGCTCGGCGTGCCCGCCGGCGATGCTGGAAACCTTCGAACGCGACTACGGCGTCAACGTGGTTCACGCCTGGGGCATGACCGAAATGTCGCCACTGGGCACCATATGCCGACTAAAGTCCGGGCACTTAAAGTTGCCTGCCGCCGATCAATTTTCGGTGAAGGTCAAACAGGGACGGCCGATATTCGGCGTTGAACTGGAAATTTTCGATGGCGACGACAATCCGCTGCCGCATGACGGCAAGGCCTTCGGCAATCTGATGGTGCGAGGGCCGTGGATTCTGGAACACTACTTTCGTGAAGAAAAAACCGCACTGCAAAACGGCTGGTTCGCCACCGGCGATGTCGCCACCATCGATGCCGATGGCTTCATGCAAATCACGGATCGCTCAAAGGATGTCATCAAGTCCGGCGGCGAATGGATCAGCTCGATCGATATTGAAAACATCGCCGTCGCCCATCCGGCCGTATTGGAGGCCGGCGTAATTGGTATCAAACATCCTAAGTGGGACGAACGTCCTTTGCTGGTGGTGGTGAAGAAAAAGGATGCCAACCTCACGAAAGAAGAATTGCTCGCGTTTTTTCAGGGAAAAATAGCAAAATGGTGGATGCCGGATGATGTGGTGTTTGTCGATCAACTACCCCATACGGCGACGGGGAAACTATTGAAGACGAAGATGAGGGAGGATTTCAAGGAGTACAAATTGCCGACGGCGTAATGGGACGATTAGAAATGCGACGACACCCAACAAAAAGCCGGGCATTGCCCGGCTTTTTTGTTGAAGATATTCATCACCTATTACTTTGGCGCGACCGGTGCTTTGGCAGGCGGCGCCGAATCGGTTGGCTTGCCATCTGCAGGCTTTGCCGCCACAGGCGCGACGGCTGGCGCGGCGGGTGTTGCAACAGCGGGTGCTACGGCCGCCGGCGCAGGCGCGGTGGTTGCGGCCGGTGCAACTGGCACCGCTGCTGGCTTCGCCGACTTCTGTTCCATCTTTACCGGCTCAACCGCCTTCGGTGCATGATCCACACCACCCGCAATCAACGGCACGATCAGCAGTGCCACGATGTTGATGATCTTGATCAGCGGATTGATCGCCGGGCCCGCCGTGTCTTTATACGGGTCACCGACGGTGTCGCCGGTCACGGCCGCTTTATGTGCGTCTGAACCCTTGCCGCCGAAATGGCCGTCTTCAATGTATTTCTTGGCGTTGTCCCACGCGCCGCCACCGGTACACATCGAAATCGCCACGAACAGGCCCGTGACGATGGTGCCCATTAGCATGCCGCCGAGCGCCTGAATGCCCGCTTCACGACCCATCAAGAGACCGACCACCACCACCACCGCGATCGGTGCCAGCACCGGCAATAGCGAGGGGACAATCATTTCCTTGATTGCGCCACGGGTCAGCATATCGACCGCGCGCGAATAATCGGGCTTGGCAGTGCCTTCCATGATGCCCTTGATTTCGCGAAACTGGCGGCGCACTTCTTCCACCACATGGCCTGCACAACGGCCAACGGCTTCCATCGCCATCGCTGCGAACAGGTACGGAATTAATCCGCCGATAAACAAGCCGATGATCACGGCCGGGTTGGAAAGATCGAACGTCAAATGTCGGCCGTATTCTTCCAGCTTGTGGGTGTAATCGGCGAACAATACCAACGCAGCCAGACCGGCCGAGCCGATGGCATAGCCTTTGGTGACGGCCTTGGTGGTGTTGCCGACGGCGTCAAGCGGATCGGTGACGTCGCGAACCGACTTCGGCAGATTGGACATTTCCGCAATACCGCCGGCGTTGTCAGTGATCGGGCCGTAAGCGTCGAGCGCGACCACGATTCCGGCCATCGACAACATCGAGGTTGCGGCAATCGCGATGCCATACAGCCCAGCAAGTGCGTAGGCGGCGTAAATCGCCAAACAGACCGACAGCACCGGCCATGCTGTGGAGCGCATCGATACGCCGAGGCCGGCGATCATATTGGTCGCGTGGCCTTTGGTGGACGCTTCCGCGACGTGCTGTACCGGCTTGAATTCGGTGCCGGTGTAGTACTCGGTGATGTAGACCATCAGCGCGGTCAGCACCAGCCCTACAACGCAGCAGAGCCACAGATTCATGACCGTAAGTTTGGGATCCTGCAAATAAATGTCGCCCATCATCCAGGAAGTGAGCGGATAGAACGCCGCCACCGCCAGCACGCCGGAGATCGCCAGTCCGCGATACAGCGCATTCATGATCTTGCCGCCCTCACGGGCTTTGACGAACGCGCAACCGACAATGGAGGCGATGATCGCAAACGCACCGAGCACCAGCGGATATACCACGACATTGGCCACTGTCGCCGTGCCTGGCAATAGCAGTGCACCCAACACCATGGTGGCGATGATGGTCACAGCGTAGGTTTCAAACAAATCTGCTGCCATGCCGGCACAATCGCCGACGTTGTCGCCGACGTTATCGGCAATCACGGCCGGATTGCGCGGGTCATCTTCGGGAATACCGGCTTCGACTTTGCCGACCAGGTCCGCGCCAACGTCGGCGCCCTTGGTGAAAATCCCACCGCCCAGACGCGCGAAGATCGAAATCAACGACGAGCCAAATGCCAGGCCAATCAGCGGCTTGATGATGTCGCTCATTTTGGCACCATGCGCGGCAGAGCCTTGCAGGTAATAGTAGAACACCACCACGCTCAAGAGCCCCAGGCCGACCACCAGTAAACCGGTGATGGCACCGCCCTTAAAAGCGACATTCAACGCCGGGTTGATGCCGTTACGCGCGGCTTCAGCGGTGCGAACGTTGGCACGTACTGAAACGTTCATGCCGATGTAGCCTGCCGCGCCGGAAGCGATCGCGCCGAGCGCGAAGCCCATCGCGGTGTCGCCACCCAAACCGGGAATCAGCCAGATCGCGATAAACAACACCGCGCCGACGATACCGATGGTCGTGTATTGTCGATTGAGATACGCCTTCGCGCCCGCCTGAATGGCTGCCGCGATTTCGCGCATGCGGTCATTGCCATCGGGTTGCGAAAGAATCCACTTGGTTTGAATCGCGCCATAGGCCAATGCCAGCAACGCGCACGCCAAGGCGAAGAGAAGTCCTGCTGAAACAGTCGCCATTTACCCACTCCCAGAGAGATTTAACCTATGCTGCTATTTTTTGAAAAGCCGATTGAACAAACGCGCAATTTTAGCAGAGGAAGGATCGGGGATCGAGCCAAATGCGGTGGAGCACGCGTGGCGAAACCGCCTTTGACCGATGACAAGAA
>JAYTUX010000221.1:0-6154 GCA_043744315.1 Betaproteobacteria bacterium
GCAAGGCCCACCAGTTCAAGCGCCGCGAGCGAGCGTTCGCGAAGCTGCGTGCCTTGCAAGCCATACAGCGCACCGAATGTTTCCAGGTTCGCCATCGCCGGCAATTCTTCATAGAGGGCGATATCCTGCGGCACCAGGCCGATTTTTCGTTTGACGACGCTGTCATCGCCGCCGATCAATTGGCCGGCGAGCCGCACCTCACCCTGATCCGGCGTGGTGAGGCCGCATAGCATCGAGACCGTCGTCGATTTGCCCGCGCCGTTGGGGCCCAGAAGGCCAACGATCTGGCCCGGTGCCACCGACAGCGAAACGCCCGAGACCACCTGGCGGTCTGCATAGGATTTTTTAAGTTCGTGCGCATGAAGCATGGGTTTTTCCTCAAGTTTGCGTTGGGGCGGACGGCGTTTTTATTTCAGCGCCTGACTCGTGCGGCCATCTTATGCGTCGGATCGGACAACCTGGCACACATCGCGACCAAGCCGCCATTGTGGGGCGCGAATGGCATTGGCGGCACGCGGGTGGCGTGCATCGGCAATTGCTGCGCGTGATATCCGGATTGCTGCCGCCTGCTGACTGGATTAGCATGTGCAGGTCGGGCCCATTGCAGATCCCGGCGGCCTTCGGCCAAGACGGTGTCCCGTCCAACACTGCATGGCGCTTTCTCATTGGAATTAACCATGGACACCGTGCTCCCCCTTCACGTCATTGAAGTTCGTTGCTGCTCCATTATCGCGTCTGCTGTGCGCGACCAACTGGCCGGCGCGCTTGCGGGAATCGCCTCATGAGCGAACCCATGCGCGTTCGAGGCAGCGAGGCGGTCAGCGTCAAACGGCTGCTCAGCGCCAAAGGCTTGCGCGCCTTCGGTGATGGCTTCATCAGCCTGTTGCTGCCGCTCTATTTGATCGAGCTGGGATTCACCCCCCTGCAGGTGGGCATCATCGCCGCGGCCACGTTGCTGGGGTCGGGGGTGTTGACGTTGGTGGTCGGGCTGCACGCCCATCGTTTTCGCTACCGCAGCCTGCTGCTTGCGGCGACGCTGTTGATGGCGGCAACCGGCGTGGGTTTCGTGGTGGTCAGCGATTTCTGGCCGCTGCTGGTCATTGCCATCGTCGGTACGCTCAATCCGTCCAGCGGTGATGTGAGCGTGTTTCTTCCGCTGGAACATGCGCTGCTGTCGCGCGTGGTGCCGGACCGCGATCGCACCGCCGTGTTTGCGCGTTACAGTCTGGTCGGCTCGCTGATGGCGGCGATCGGTTCGCTGGCGGTCGCGCTGCCGGGCGCATTGCAGAGTACGTTTGTGCTTTCGGGCAAATCGGCGATGCAGGCGATGTTTTTGCTGTACGCGGGGCTGGCCTGCCTGGCGGCACTCGCCTATCGCGGCCTTCCCGCCTCACTTGAATCCGACACGCGCGCGCCGCCTTCTCCGCTGCATCGGTCGAAGAAAACCGTTTACCTGCTGGCGGCACTGTTCAGTCTGGATGCATTCGGTGGCGGATTCGTGGTGCAATCGATGGTCGCGTTGTGGCTATTCCAGAAATTCGAGTTGTCGATTGCCACGGCGGGACAGATTTTTTTCTGGACGGGTCTGTTGACGGCGGGTTCTTATTTGGTCGCCGTGCGTATCGCGAATCGATTTGGGTTGGTCAACACGATGGTGTTTACGCATTTGCCCGCGAACCTTTGCTTGATCGCCATTCCATTTGTACCCGACCTGGCCACCGTGATTGCACTGTTGTTCATTCGCGCAGCACTCTCGCAAATGGATGTGCCGACGCGAAGCTCGTATGTGATGGCAATCGTCGCGCCGGACGAGCGCGCTGCGGCGGCGAGCATCACCTCGGTGCCGCGCAGTCTTGCCTCTGCCGTCTCGCCAGCATTGTCAGGCTACCTGCTGGGCGTTTCCACGTTCGGCTGGCCGTTGTTCGTCGCGGGCGTTGTGAAAATTGTCTACGACGTGTTGTTGCTGATCATGTTTCGTAAGGTCAAGGCACCGGAAGAAAAGTAAGTCGCTTCCGGTCGCCCAATATTTCCCGCGACGTTTTTGTGCAATATTGGGGCGCGATTCATTTGTGTGCACGCCCAAAGTGGGCGCTCCAAAAACGCGCACGACGTCCAAGTCGCCCCGTTCCGCCAGCATGCGCTATCGCCATTGGCATGGCCAAGGCAGCGGCCACGATTGGCCGCTGGACTTCGGTGCCGTGCAAGTCAGGGTTGCCTGGGTTGGCCGGCTAGCGCGCAGTACGCCATTACTTTGCCACCGACGCCGAATGCAAGCCAATGACGCCAATCACAATTAACCCCAGCGAAACCATTTTTACCGTCGTCGCCGGTTCCTTGAAATAAAAGATACCGATTGCTGCGGTCAGCGCGGTGCCGATACCTGACCAGATCGCGTAGGCCACGCTAAGCTCGATGGTTTTGATGGCGACCGTGTTGAGCGCAAACGCACAGCCGTAGAACGCGAAAATCAGAATACTCGGCGTGAGTTCGGTGAACCCGCGCGAGAGCTTCATGCACGTGGTCCCGGCGACCTCGAAAAGAATCGCGCCGCCGAGAAAATACCACGCCGTGTGCATCGATTATTTTGTGGCCGGTGTTGCCGGTGCGGCCGAAGGCGAGTGCGCGATCACAATCATTTCAATGAATCGTCCCGGCGAGATGAATGCCTTGCCCCATTTTTCGTCGTACTCGGCACTTGGATTGGCGGCGAGAATATCGGCGAGTTTCTTGCCGTCTTTCAACATCGCCTTCACCCGACCATTCACGGTTGCCAGCAGGTCGCGGTAGATCTTCAAATCCGCCTTGTTGCACACCGGGCCGTGGCCGGGAATGATTTTAGTATTGTCGTTGGCCAGTGCCAGCACGCGATCGGCCGCGTTGATCACGCCATCGGGATTGCCGCCACTGGAAGAATCGATGAAGGGATAAAGGCCGTTGAAAAACGTGTCGCCCATGTGGATGACGTTGCTATTTTTGAAATGCACAATGGCGTCGCCGTCGGTGTGAGCGTTGGCCACGTGAAACGCG
Organism: Betaproteobacteria bacterium; assembly: GCA_043744315.1. Lineage (GTDB taxonomy): Bacteria > Pseudomonadota > Gammaproteobacteria > Burkholderiales > Usitatibacteraceae > UKL13-2. The sequence continues at coordinate 3,028 of JAYTUX010000221.1, forward strand.
TGGATTTCATCGCCGTTCAAGTGAAACGTCATATCGCGGGTAAACGTCACCACCGGAAGTGCTACTTTCGGCGATGCGGCGACCTTTGATTTCAGCAATTGAATGAATTGATCGCTCGACATACGCTTGCGAACATTCTCATGCGCGACGATCAAGCTGCCGGCCTTGCCGAAATTTTCATTGCCACCGGAATGGTCGCCGTGCCAATGCGTGTTCAGCACGAACTGTACTGGCTTCAGTGTAAGCGCCTTGATCGCGGCAGTAATTTTCTCGGTGAGCGGCGCAAATTGATCATCGATCACAAACGTCGAATCATCGCCAATCGACAAGCCGATGTTGCCGCCGACGCCATACAGGACGTAGGTGGTCGGGGAAAGTTTTTCGGCCTTGATTTCAGCTTTGCTGAAATCCTGAGCGGCGGCGGGTAACGCCAGCGCAAGGCTCGCAAAGGTGGTGGCAATTGATTTGGCGAAATGGGGTTGCAAAGAAATCATGACGGGCTCCGTAATGTGACGTGCCCACATTATCTTCGATTGCGGGCAATTTCGCGCAACCTGCACGCCAATGGTTTCAGCGTCCCGGTTTGCCGCGCCGGCGCGCCGAACGCTCATATTCCATCCGCACGATCAGTTTTTCCGATTCGGTTTCCGCCGCACGGTAGAGCATCGGGTAGGTGCCTTTCAAATTCATCCATTCGCGGTGAATGAAGTGACTGCGCAATTGCTCAAGCCCCGGCAAATCATGCTGGGCGCGCAATTCCACCAAATGACCGTCGAGAATTTCCCGCAAGCGCAATTCCGCCGCAGCCTCAAGCTGATGCAGGGCGCGAATCTGCAAGGTATAGGGGCGCAGGCGCTCGCTCAGCGTGACTTGTTTCAACTGCATGACATCTTTCATCCGCGTGTTCTGGCGGATTTTGGTCATGCGTTGCAGGCAGTCGGCTTCCACGGCCTGTGTTTCGATCGCCAGCGCGGCGGTCGAATCCTTGATACGGTTTTTACGGCGGTTGGGTGCGGTGGTCATTTGCTATTAGAACATTCCCGTTGGTGAGACATTCAACTCGCGTTGCGCGTGTGGCGTTGACAAGTATTGTGAGGAAGAAGTTCCGAAATCGTGTTCAAGACGTAAAATGAAATTTTGTCGCCGCATGCGCATTGAGGAAGATCACACATGTCCCAAACTCCGGCAATATCACCCGCTTTGACCGCGCTCGAACTTTCGGTCACCAATAAAATTGCGCATGTAAGCCTCAATCGGCCCGCCAAAGCGAACGCCATGAGTCGCGAAGTGTGGGAGGAACTCGGCAGTGCGTTTGCCTGGGTCGACGCATTCCCCGAAGCCCGCGTGGCGATACTGAGTGGGACAGGAGCGCATTTTACCTCGGGCATCGATCTCGCCATGCTGGCCGGCGTCGCAGATGAAGTCGATGATGATTGCGAGGCGCGCAAACGAGAGAACTTACGGCGGGTGATTCTCAAATTACAAGATACTTTGACGGCGCTGGAGCGCTGCCGCAAACCGGTAATTGCGGCGATTCATGGCGCCTGCATCGGTGGCGGCATTGATTTGATTTGCTGCGCAGATATGCGCTTTTGCTCGGCCGATGCGCAATTCTCGATCAAGGAAATCGACATGGGTATGACGGCCGATGTCGGCACGCTGCAACGATTGCCGAAATTGATCGGCGACGGCATGACCCGGGAACTTGCCTATACCGGTCGTACCTTTGCCGCAGAAGAGGCACGAGCAATGGGTTTGGTGAACCGCGTATTTAAATCAAAAGACTCAATGATGGAAGGTGTGGAAAAAATCGCCGCCGACATCGCTGCCAAATCGCCGCTCGCCATTCGTGGCACCAAGGAAATGTTGAATTACGCGCGCGATCACACAGTGGCTGATGGCTTGAATTACATCGCGACCTGGAATGCGGCGATGCTGATGTCTGCGGATATGCAGGAGGCGATGATGGCAGCAATGCAGAAGAAGACGCCGAAATTTCAGGATTGATGATTGCCATTATCCATAGCGAAAATAGCTCAAACACCAGCTCTGGTGAGGTATTCCGGACAAAAAACGTCGAAACGCCGCGCCAGCATTGGTGTTTCTTGTTGCGAGTCTCGGTGGTTTCAAGGCGTCTGTCGAATGCTCGCGAGGATGACGTTCGCACTTGATTGAGATGAATACGGACCTATCCGTTGATGACTTGAGTACCGATGTCATGCGCGTGATTGCAACGCCACGCCTCATCCTCCACCCGCAAGTCGCGCGCCATGCCGACGAAATGTACGCCGTCCTTTCTGATCCGGCGATCTACGAATTCGAAAATGCGCCGCCCGAATCCATCGATTGGTTGCGCGCACGATTTGCAAAGCTCGAGTCGCGTCGTTCGGCGGATGGTGCAGAACATTGGTTGAACTGGGTGATCGCGTTGCGCGATGGCGCGCTGATCGGCTTTGTGCAGGCAACGGTTCATCGCGATCGACACGCCGGCATTGCGTATGTTCTCGCCAGCCGCCATTGGGGTCAAGGCGTCGCGAGTGAGGCGACGTTGGCGATGATCGATGAATTGATTCTTCGATACCAAGTACGTGAGTTCACCGCGGTATTGAAACGCGCCAATCACCGCTCGCAGAAAATGCTTTTAAGGCTCGGATTTGTGGAGGCCCCTGCGTCACGCGCAATTCGTGCCGCCATCGAACCCGACGAGATACTGATGACGCGCGCCGCGTCAATCGACTAGCGCCGCTTTAGCGCAGAAATTCCAGCGCCGCGCGCACCACCTCGTCAGGCGCTTCCACCTGCGGATAATGACCAACGTCTTTGAGTTCAACCACATCGGCGTTGGCGATCAGTTCTCGATATCGCGCCACCATATGCGCGCCGGAAATCGGATCGAGAAGACCGTTGATCAAACGCAGCGCCACACGGCTTTGCTGCAAGGCACCCACCCAGCGTGCACGATGGGTGCGCCGTTCGGCCATATAGCCGATCAATTTCGGCAGTACTTTCGCGCCGTGCGAGCGTGACATCAACCGCCACATGCCGTCGAGTTCACCATCGGTCAGCGGTCGCGCGCAGATCTTGCGCATATTTGCGGCGAATTTATGGCGCGTGCCGAGGCGCGCAA
>JAYTUX010000222.1:0-6149 GCA_043744315.1 Betaproteobacteria bacterium
CGCCATGACCCAATTGTGGGCGGAATACCCAAACAAGCGACACTTGACGCCATTGCAGGTTGGCATGGTGTTGTCCGAACTTGCGTCGGAAGCGGCACAATCGGCGCGCCTGTTCGACGATCTCGAACAAACCGGCGACAAGAAAAAACTTAACGCCGCCATCGATCTGCTGAACACCCGATTCGGCAAGCGCGCCGCGTATTTTGGCGGTGCGCATCGGGCGATGGATCATGGCAAACTGGCGATCGCGTTCAATCACATTCCGGATGTGGAGACGGAAAAATAATGGCCACTGCGGGCATCGCGGGATATAGCGGCACGCCGTTGCCGAAAAAGCTGGGCTTGAAAGAAGGCGGCACGCTGGTAATGCTCAACGCGCCGGAAGGCATTGAAAAATTGCTCATTCCCTTGCCGCCTGCTTCGTCACTCGCCACCAAATTGACTGCGGCGACCACGTTGGTCATCTTGTTTTGTCGCGACACGGACGCGCTCAAGAAGGGTTTGCCGACGGTATCGAAGAAGTTGCATGCCGACGGCAGCCTGTGGGTTTCCTGGCCGAAAAAGTCGTCGAAATTATTTGTCGATCTCACCGAGGACGGCATCCGTGCCATCGTGTTGCCAACCGGATTGGTCGATGTAAAAGTTTGCGCGATCAATGAGGATTGGTCGGGATTGAAATTGATGGTGCGCAAGGAGTTGCGCAGCAAGTGGAACATTTGACCATTCTGCTCCCTTCAACATACTGTCATTCTGAGCATCGCGAAGAATCTTCGCAATCCAAGGCAGCGCTCGTGCAAATTGCCGAGATTCTTCGCTGCACTCAGAATGACATGAAAATGGAAACACGCCGATGACCCTGAAAAATAATGTCGCCATCATCACCGGTGCCTCCACCGGCATCGGCGAGGAACTCGCCTATCGGCTCGCACAGCAGGGCGCGTATCTGGTGCTTACGGCACGGCGCATCGATGAATTGAATCGCGTCGCCGAGAAAGTCCGCGTGATCGGTGTCGGCCGCGGCGCAAGGGTCATTACCGTCTCCGCCGATGTCGCCAAATCCGACGATTGCAAGAAAATCATCGATGCCACGATGCAAGAATTCGGCCGCATCGACACGCTGGTGTGCAACGCCGGCATGACGATGTGGGCCAAGTTTGCCGACATTCAGGATGTGAGCATTCTTGAGCGCATCATGCAGGTGAATTATCTGGGTGCCGTGTATTGCACGCATCACGCACTGCCGCACCTGATCGCCGCGAAAGGCCGCATCGTTGGTGTCGCCAGTTTGACCGCTCTGGTCGGCGTACCCACGCGCACCGGCTACGCCGCGAGCAAGCATGCCATGCGCGGGTTCTTCGATTCGTTGCGCATCGAGCTCGCGGAAACCGGCGTTAACGTGACGATGATCTATCCCGGCTTCGTCGCCACCGGCATCCGCGAAAACGCGACGGGGCCGGATGGCAAGCCCGCCAAAATCGATCCCGTCAATCAGGACGATGTGATGAGCGTCGCCGAGTGCGTGTCACTCATCGTTCCCGCCATTGACGCGCGCAAGCGCGAAGTGGTGATGACCTTGAAAGCGAAAGTCGGGCAGTGGGTAAGGTTGATTGCGCCGGGGGTGACCGATGCGATGGCGAGAAAGGCCGTCGAGGGAAATCAGAAGTATGTGGAGCAGAAATGACCGGTTCGCCATAGGGAGAAATGTCGAAACACCAGCATTGGCGGGATTCTACGAGGTAAAAGTGCCCAAACACCGCACCAGTGCTAGTGTTTTGCCGTTGGACACTCGATAAATTGGGGAGTGCTCTCAATCTCGTGTCATCCCCGGATCGAGTCCGAAGATGACAATGTTGGCGGGTGGTGGTTTGAACGTCACATGGCGAATATACCGGCCACTTCAGCCAACAAACAACTGCAACTGCCGTCTCGCCTCGCGCACCGGCGCAAAACTCTCGCGGTGAATTTCGCAAGGCCCAACGCGATACAACGCTTCAAGATGTGCGCGCGTTCCGTAGCCTTTGTGTTGCGCGAATCCGTATTGCGGGTAACGCAAATCCCATTCGCGCATGTCGTCATCGCGTGCGGTCTTGGCAAGAATGGACGCGGCGGAAATTTCGGCAATGGTGCGGTCGCCTTCGACGATCGCGCGGCTAGGTATCGCGACGCGTGGCACATGCAACCCATCCACCAGCACTTCGTCGGGACGCATCGACAATCCGTCGATTGCGCGTTGCATCGCGAGTAATGTCGCTTGAAGAATATTGATTGCGTCGATTTCCGCAACAGTCGCGGTGGCAATGCAATAGGCGAGCGCACGTTGTTTGATTTCAGCAGCAAGAATTTCGCGGCGCTTCGCAGAAAGCAACTTCGAATCGGCGAGCCCTTTGATCGGGTCGCGCGAATCCAGGATTACCGCCGCGGCAAATACGGCACCTGCCAGTGGACCACGACCGGCTTCATCGACGCCGCAACGCAAAACATCCGTCGGCGAAGCCTTGTCAGGCTGCCGCCGCGATCCCATCGTGCGCTCGAAGGTATGGTCTGAGCGCATCCCTCACCCGATCACCGTTGTTGACCGCGAGCGAGGCGTGAATCTCACCAAAACGCGCCCGCAGGGCGTCGGCGGCATCTCGATGTTTCAGCCAATTGCCGAGTGCCCGCGCGAGACTTTCCGGCGTCGCATCATCCTGCAATAATTCCGGTACCAGCCACTCGCCGGCGAGAATATTCGGCAGGCCTACATAGGGCAGATAGGCTTTTTTCTTCATCAGGCGATAGGTGGTCGCGGAAAGCCGGTAGGCGATCACATGCGGGCAGCGCAGCAAGGCGGCCTCAAGGGTGGCCGTGCCGCTTGCGACCAACGCAACATCGGCAGCGGCCAGCGCAAAATTGGCGTGACCAAACAGAACTTGCATCGGCAGATCCTGCGCACCCAATTTCCAGCGCGCCTGCTCGAACATGTCGCGGGTCTCGCGCGTGGTCAACGGCACCAGAAATTTGGCGGCGGGAAATTCATGGTGCAGTCGCTTCGCCGTCTCGATGAACAACTCGGCGTGATAATCCAACTCGCTTTGACGACTGCCGGGCAGCAGCGAAATGATCAATTCGTTTGGCTTCAAGCGCAATTGCACACGCGCATTGTCACGTTGCGGTGTCTGGGGAATCTCGTCGGCCGTGGGATGCCCGACAAATGTTGCCGGAACGCCGGCCTTCTCGTATATGGCGGGCTCGAAGGGAAACACCGTCAGCATGTGATCGACAGCTTCCTTGATTTTGCCGATGCGTTCACCGCGCCACGCCCAAATCGACGGGCTCACGTAATGCACCGTTGGAATGCCCGCGCGCTTCAACTTTTTTTCGAGACCCAGATTGAAATCCGGCGCGTCGATGCCGATGAACAGGGCAGGACGTTCCTTCAACATGCGCTTGCGAAGACCGTCGCGGATACCAACGATTTCGCGGTAACTCTTCAACACTTCAAGGTAGCCGCGCACAGCGAGTTTTTCCATCGAATACCACGACGTCGCACCCGCCGATTGCATTTTCGGCCCCGCGATGCCCACAAATTCAAGTTGCGGATACTCAATGCGCAATGCCTTGATCAACAATGCACCAAGTACGTCGCCCGAGGCCTCGCCCGCCACAATGCCAATCTTCATGCGCTGGTTTTCAGCGGACAATGCCGCGCGTCGAGGCGGCAAGAAAATCGACGAGCATTTTCAATGCCGGTGTGCGTTCAGCTTCTACAGCGAGTTGTTTTCCTGCCTCCGCAAAAGTCAGCCCGGATCGGTACAGCGTTTTGTACGCGCGCTTGATCGCTGCGATGTCTGCGTCGGAAAAATTGCGCCGTTTCAGACCCACACTGTTGACACCAGCTGGCGCAAGTGGATTACCGGCCACCGTGACATACGGCGGAATATCCATCAGCACCACGCTCGATACGCCGCACATCACATGCGCGCCGATTTTCACATACTGATGCACGCCGGTGAAGCCGCCCAACGTCGCCCAATCACCCACCTGCACATGCCCGCCCAGTTGCGTGCAATTGGCAATCGTCGTCTGATTACCGACCGTGCAGTCGTGCGCGACATGCACATAGGCCATCAACCAGTTGTCGTCGCCGATGGCGGTCACCCCGCGATCCTGCATGGTGCCGCGATTGAGGCTGCAATATTCGCGGATGGTATTGCGATCGCCGATGACGAGGCGAGTTGGCTCGTTTTTGTATTTCTTGTCCTGGTTGGCTTCGCCGATTGACGTGAAATGGAAAATACGATTGTCACGACCAATGCGCGTGTGGCCGGTAATGACATTGTGGTGGCCGATGCTGGTGTTGTCGCCAACTTCCACATCGCCTTCGATGACGGTGTACGCACCCACCGACACATTCGTCCCCAGCTTCGCGCGCGGATCGATGATTGCGGTGGAATGGATGCTCATCGCGTTCCCACTACTACGCGAGCGTGCGCTGGGTGCAAAGCAGTGTCGCTTCGCAGGCGAGCTTGCCCTCGACAGTTGCCTTAACGCCGTAGCGAACCAGGCCGCGCCGCTCGAGCAGCAATTCGGACTCGAGTATCACGCTGTCGCCTGGCACGATCGGTCGTTTGAAGCGCGCGCCGTCGATGCCGACAAAATAAAAAACCGATTTACCGTCGCGCTCCTGTCCCGCCGATTTGAGCGACAGCAGCCCCGATGCCTGGGCGAGCGCCTCGATCACCAGCACGCCCGGCATCACCGGGTAGTGCGGAAAGTGGCCCGGAAAAAATGGCTCGTTGATGGTCACGTTTTTGAGCGCCTTGATACGTTTCATCGGCTCGAGTTCAAGCACGCGGTCGACCAGCAAGAACGGGTAGCGGTGCGAAAGATATTTCATGATCTCGGCGATGTCCATGCCGCCCGCTGCCGATGCAGTCGTGGAAACGTCGGGGGAAACGATTGCGCTCATCAAGAGCCTCCTTTATTTTTTACCGCATCGGCCATTGCATCGAGCCTACGCAAATGCGCGGCGTTCTTCAGCCAATCTGCGTGTTTCATCAATGGCATTGATGACGTGTAGGTGCCGGGTTCGGTGATCGATTTGGTGACCAGCGACATCGCCGAAATGATCGCGCCATCGCAAATGTCCAGATGTCCGAGTATGCCCGCCGCGCCGCCGATCATCACGCGCCGACCGATCCGGGCACTACCGGCGATGCCCACGCAGCCAGAGATGATGGTGTGATCGCCGACGGTGCAGTTGTGGCCGATTTGAATCTGGTTATCGAGTTTGACATCGTTGCCGATGACGGTATCGTCGATGGCACCGCGATCAATGGTGGTGTTGGCACCGATTTCGCAATCATCACCAATCAGTACGCGACCGGTCTGCGGGATCTTTACCCAGCCCCCGCCTTCGGCCGAAAAATCCGGCGCAAAGCCAAATCCATCGGCACCGATCACCACGCCGGAATGCACGATACCGCGCGCACCGATGGCGCAATTTGCATAGACCGTCACACGCGCCGCGAGCCTTGTTCCAGTGCCAATCGAGACGCCCTCGCCAATCACCGTTCCCGCACCGATGGTGACGCCTTCGCCGATGTCCGCACGTGCGCCGATAGAAACAAATTCGGCGATAGCCGCACTGTCGGCGACGCGCGCGCCGGCATGAACCACTGCGCTCGAATGAACACCCGCAGGATGTGCCGGCGCCGGACTAAACCATTGTGCGACGCGCGCAAAATACGCATACGGATTGTCGGCGACGATGCGCGGCAACGATGTCGAATCGCGATCCACTGTGCCGACAATGACCGCGCCCGCGCGCGTGGACGCCAACTCGGCGCGATAACGCGGGTTGGTGAGAAAGGTGATTTCGGTCGCGTTTGCGGAAGCGATCGTGCCAACGCCGGACAGCGCTACCGTCACCTCGCCGATGGCCTCGCCACCTAATTTCTTCTGGAGATCGCGCAGATACATGGCGACATTTTCGCATGCGGCGGGTGGATTGGAACAATCACTCTGTGAGCGTTGCGGATCGTGAAGCTCTTGATCCGGCGAGGCCTGCGCATAGATTGAAATGCCAGTAACAAAACTGCCACCACTACATTTTCCAGATTTGTGTTGACAACAGGGTCGTTCCATATGCAAGAATCAACAAATGCTAA
>JAYTUX010000223.1:0-6143 GCA_043744315.1 Betaproteobacteria bacterium
AAATTTTATCACCCGTGAAGTGAAAACCGGTCACATGACGTGGCGACGTTTGGGAGTAAACTTAACGCCCTTGAAACGACCAAGGGTGGACGCAGATATTGTCGTCTGCCCACTCAAAAACGGAATCTCATGGTCCCCCATCTCACCACCTCGCTCACCGGTCCGCTGCTGGATCTGGAAAAGAAAATTCTCGACAGCATGCCCGCCATCGAGCGCTGGTTCCGCGCGCAATGGAACGAGAATACGCTGCCGTTCTACACCTCCGTCGATCTCAGAAATTCCGGCTTCAAATTGGCGCCGGTCGATACCAATCTTTTCCCCGGTGGATTCAATAATCTGAATCCTGATTTCTTGCCGCTATGCGTGCAAGCGGCGATGGTGGCAGTGCAGAAAATCTGCCCGGATACGCAGCGATTTTTGTTAATCCCGGAGAATCACACGCGCAATTTGTTTTATCTCACCAATGTTAGCGCGATCCAGAAAATTCTCACCCGCGCGGGGATGGATGTACGCATCGGTTCATTGCTGCCTGAAATCACCGCGCCGACCACGCTCGATTTGCCCAATGGCGAAAAGCTGGTGCTGGAGCCGATCAAACGCATCGGCAATCGGCTGATGCTCGATGGCTTCGACCCCTGCGCGATTATTTTGAACAATGACCTTTCTGCCGGCGTGCCCGCACTATTGAAAAATTTGCAGCAGCCGGTGGTGCCGCCGCTCTATGGCGGCTGGACCACGCGCAGAAAGACCTTGCATTTTCACGCCTATGATCGTGTCGCCGAAGATTTCGCAAAAATCATCGGCATTGATCCGTGGTTCATCAATCCGTTTTTCAGTCAGTGCGGCAAAGTGAATTTCAGCGCCAGCGAAGGTGAGGAATGTCTCGCCGCGAATGTCGAAGCGGTGTTGCAGGAGACACAGGCGAAATACAACGAATACGGCATCAAGGAAAAACCGTTCGTTATTGTGAAGGCCGACGCCGGCACTTACGGCATGGGCATTTTGACGGCGCGCTCGCCCGAAGATGTGCGCGGATTGAACCGCAAAGAGCGCAACAAAATGGCGGTCGTTAAAGAAGGCCTGGAAGTCTCCGAAGTGATCGTGCAGGAAGGTGTGCACACCTTCGAGAGCGTCAACGGCGCCGTGGCAGAGCCGGTGGTATACATGATCGATCAATTCGTGGTCGGTGGTTTCTATCGCGTCAATACCGATCGCGGCGTGGACGAAAATCTCAATTCGCGCGGCATGAGTTTTGTGCCACTCGCCTTTGAAACCGACTGCCACACGCCCGATTGCAGCGGCATGCCCGATGCGCCGCCCAATCGCTTCTACACCTACGGCGTGGTTGCCAGGCTCGCGACGCTGGCGGCGGCGAAAGAATTGCAGGCGTTGTCGGAGACGGTGGATGTGGAAGCATTGCCGGTGCCAACTTCTGCGCCGACAATGATCAAGCCGATGGCTGCAGCGGTCACTGTTGCCGCGGATTGATCGATGAAAATCGCGTTCATCGTCGATCCACTGGAGAAACTGAAAGCCTACAAGGATTCTTCCGTTTTCATGATGCGCGAGGCGACGCAGCGCGGGCATGAAATTTTCGCGTTTGAAACAAAGCACATGGCAATGTTGCGCGGCGATGTGACGGCGATGACGAGCAGACTCACCGTGGGTGCGGATAACGATAACTGGTACACGGTTACGCAATCGGCTGAGACCAAACTCGCCGATTTCGACGCGGTGCTGATGCGCAAAGACCCACCCTTCAATCAGGAATATTTGTATTCCACGTTGCTGCTGGAGCTTGCTGAAAAACAAGGCACGCGCGTCGTCAACCGTGCACGTTCATTGCGCGACTACAACGAAAAATTATCTACCGCCAAGTTTCCCCAGTTCACGCCGCCCACGCTCGTCACGCAAAGCATGGAGCGCATTCACGCCTTCATCGACGAACATAAAGATGTGATCGTCAAGAAACTCGACGGCATGGGCGGCACCTCTATTTTCCGTGTGCGTGCCGATGATCCGAACCGCAACGCCATCATCGAAGTGCAGACGATTGACGGTGCCGAGACCATCATGGCGCAGCGCTACATTCCCGAGATTGTCAAAGGCGATAAGCGTGTGCTGGTGATCGACGGCACGGTTGTGCCATTTTGCCTTGCGCGCATTCCGAAAGCCGGCGAGACCCGCGGCAATCTTGCGGCCGGCGGGCGCGGTGTCGCGCAACCCATTGGGTCTCGCGACCGCGAAATCGCCGAGGCGCTGGGGCCGCAGTTGAAATCCGATGGCCTCACCATTGTCGGGCTTGATATTATCGGCGAGTATTTGACTGAAGTGAATGTGACCTCGCCGACGTGCTTTGTGGAGATATTTGAGCAGGTTGGGTTCAATGCAGCGGCGCGGGTGGTGGATGCGCTGGAGGCAAAGGGCGGGTGAGTGTTGGAGGGCTGTTTTCGGCCAAAGACGGCCTTTCACTTGAGCGGCTCGATTCGCCCATGATCTGATTGAGTAATTGAAAACTCCGGATAATCGCCGGTGCTACAATTTGTGTGGGCGCACCGAAACGCAGTCTGCGCAATGGGAGAAAAGAATGCCAATTGCCTGGTGGCTCAATGCCGCTCAGTTGTATGTCACCGCAGTTGGTGCTTTTCTAATCTTTTTATATCTTTGGAAATCTCGCCGCTTCGTCGACGCGTGGCTGTCACCAGAGGGCAAAGTTGCTTACGCAAAACATAGCCGCTTACTGATTGTTGCAGTGGGGCTACTCGCTACCTGGGTCCTGCTCCAATATTTGGCGATCCTGTTTTTGTAGCGGCGCAACGCCAAAGTCGCCCCCGGCAATTTTCAGCACCCACATGGCCGCTTTCGGCCAGGACGCGACATTCAACGCTGTCCCCCAATTCGCTCGATAGCGGATGTACAACACTAAGAATGCGCCGTCTAAGTGGTTGGACGGTGTCGATCCACGAGCATCAATTGCTCGACCGGAGAAACTTTGGCCCCAGAATAAACTTGGGGCGACAGATTTTGGCGTTAGTTGCGGTTTTCTTCGACACGTTGACACCACCACCTGACGCGAGTACGTTGACCGACTTGACCAGATGAAGCTGCGGCGTCTGGCCACGGTGGGTTACACATTCCTTCCGCAGGACCTCCACCAAGAGGAGTACCGCCATGAAACAGACAATCCGTTCTTGCTTCGGCGCAATCGGTACCGCTTTGATCATTTCAACAGTAACTGCCATTCCTATTGTGGCTCAGGCGAAAGGGTCGGGCGCCAGCGTCGTGACCACCGCAGCCGACCTCAAATGGAATGACGTCCCCGATTTTCCGGGCCTCAAGATGGCAGTTGCCTCTGGTGATCCCGCCAAGGGTGCCGGCCATTTCTTCATCAAGTTTGCACCGGGTTTCGCCGCGCCTTTGCATCACCACAATGCCGACCACTTTGTAACCGTACTCGGCGGCACGCTGGTACTGAACATCGACGGCAAGGATGCGAAGCTTCCGGCAGGCTCCTATTTCTCCTTCAGCGGCAAGAAACCTCACACTACCAGGTGCGATGCCGGCGCAGAGTGCATTCTCTTCATTGACGCGCGAGGCAAGTGGGACGTGATACCCGAGGCGGCCCCCAAGGCTGACACGAAGAAAGCGGAAGCCAAGAAATAGAAGCCCGCAACAAGTATCGGGGTCGCGCAAATAACTGTTGACCCCTTTCTCTACTGTGTCATCGACTCAGTTTCTTGCGCAGTGTGCTCCCTAAATGGCGTTTGGCGTCATGAGGAATTCGTCGCCAGAGTCGCAGATCGAAGAGTTGGTTGCGAAGTACTCACCAGAAGTGGCCGCACAGTTGCGAGAAGCGCGCGCCAAACTCTGGGCCCTCTTTCCGCGTGGCTTCGAGTTGGTCTTCGACAACTATAACGCGGTCGACTTCGCCATCAGCCCAACAGAGAAGGCGGCAGAAGCATTCATTTCGGTAGCTGGCTATCCGAGGGGGTCACGCTGTTCTTCCTCCACGGAGCAGAACGGCGCGATTCGGAAGACCTACTCGAAGGCAGCGGAAGGCAGGTTCTAAGTATTCGTCTCAAGACGCCCGAAACCATTAATGAGTCACAGGTCAAGGCACTCATAGAACAAGTCGTTCGCCCAAACACCGCAGCGCTTCAAGCCGCACCAACGATCACCACCGTCATCAAGACAATTGCGGCCAAGCAATGACCGAGACGTCCGACTTCAAAGCCAGTAGCGCAAGAATGACGCCCAACCCTTTAATCGAGAGGACGTGCCAGGGCGAGCCGGGTCACACCTCTCATCTCAAACGCTAAACGTCCGCTCTCGGGAAATCTGAACGGTAGCAAAGGGTCGAAAGCGGACATTTACTCGTGAAAATCGAGGCTACAACGATTATGACTTTCAGACGACAAGTCTGTGCATTTGCCAAATACTCTTGAAAGGTTAAATGGTATTTTCCCAGCACAACAAGTCGTAGACCGCCATTCCACGAGCCACTCAGAGCAAAATCGTGCGGAACGCCGTGCCAGTGCTAGACTTTAGCTAGCCAGGTGGTCTGCCACGTCGTCGCAACCTCCCCACCACCCCCGTCGGAAAGTAGTAGACCGACAACACAAATAACACCCCCAGCCACAACAGCCACCGATCCGGCGACAACAGCGCCGACAACCACGGCACACCACTCGCGGCCTCGCTGCCAAGACGCAGCAAATCCTGCAAATAACTTTGCGCCACCACAAATAGCGCGGCACCGATCGCCGCACCATAGATCGTGCCCATGCCGCCGATGACGACGATCAGCTGCACGTCCATCATGATCTCAAACGACAGCGACGTATCCGGCCCGTTGTAGCGAAGCCACAGCGCCAGCATTACGCCCGCCAGCGTGGCAAATAGGGCGGAGAGCACACTCGAAATGGTGCGATAGACGACAACGCGGTAACCTATTGCCTCCGCGCGAAATTCATTTTCACGGATCGCCTGCAACACGCGGCCGAACGGCGAATTGACGATGCGCAGCATCGCCAGCAGCAGCGTGAGTGCCGTAAAAAACAGCAGGTAATAGCAAATCAGCCGGCCATCAAACGTGACACCGAGAAAGGGTTCGTCGAGCAACCTGAATCCACCAGTGAGAATTTCCGGCACCTTGAAATTAAGCCCGTCTTCGCCGCCGGTGAAATCGGATAACTGCGAGGCCAGCGTTTGAAATGCGGATGCGACGGCGAGCGTAATCATTGCAAAAAATATCGCGCGCACGCGCAGTGAAAAAAGCCCGACCGCCAGCGCCAATACAAGCGATAGTGCGAGTGAAGCGACGGTGCCGATAGCAATCGCCTCCCAAGTCGGGCCGAACCGGCTGCACGCAATCGCGATGCCGTAGGCACCAATGCCAAAGAACATGGTGTGGGCAAAGCTGACGATGCCGGTATAGCCAAGCAGCAAATCAAAGCTCGCGACCAGCACCAGAAATACCAGCACCTTGGCCGCGACACTCAATGCTTTCACGCCGGGAAAAATGAACGGCGCAAAGGCCAGCGCCAGCAACAATAAAACCAGCACCACCGCCAGGATGCGGCTGCGCGGAAGATCATTTGAGAGTAGACGAAGTAGGCGATTCAGCATTTGGCCCTACCGGTTTGCAACCGGATACACACCTTGCGGCCGCCACAACAACACCGCCGCCATCAGCGCAATATTGGAAAACAGTGCGACCTTCGGCGCAAGAAAGCCGGCGTAATTCGCCATCAGCCCGACCAGCAACGCACCGATCAATGCGCCAACGGTGGAACCGAGTCCGCCAATGATGATGACGATAAAAATCAGCACGTTGACCTGCGCGCCCATTTGCGGAAAAACATTTTGCTGATACATCCCCCACATCACCCCGCCGAGCCCGGCCAGCGCACTGCCGACCACGAACACACCGACAAACAAGCGGCGGATGCGATAGCCGAGGGACTCCACCATTTCGCGATCCTGTACGCCGGCGCGGATCAGCAGGCCGATCTTGGTGCGGCTTAACGTCCACGCGAGTGCGGCAAAAACAATCAGCCCCACCGCCATCGCGATCAATCTGAATTTTTCAATCGCGGCATCACCGATCAAAATCGCACCGCGCATGCCTTCGGGCAGAGGCA
>JAYTUX010000224.1:0-6136 GCA_043744315.1 Betaproteobacteria bacterium
CTTTCGGGAAAGCGCACCACCAGGTCCTTGAATACTTCAAACGATTCGCGCAACGCTTTCGGGTCACGCTCGGCGGCGTCAAGATTCAGCAGTTCGCCAAATAGCCCCAGATCCGGCTTGAAATGCGCAAGACCCTTGATGTACAGCGCGTAGTCGTAATTGGCATGATTGGGATGTAATTTCATGAAGCGATCGGCCGTGGCCACCGATTGTGCCGTTTCGCCTTCCTTGTATTGCGCATAGGCGGTATCGAGTTGTGCCTGCTGCGCATAGCGACCGAACGGGAATTTGGCCTCAAGCGCTTCGTAACCTTTGACCGCGCCGTTGTAATTTCCGGAATCGAGTTCTTCCTTGGCATTCTTGTAATATTGCTCGACGCCCCAGTTCTTCTGCGCTTCGACTTTATCGGCGAATATTCCGCACCCGCCAAGCAGCATTGCGATGGCGGAAACGCTGACGGCAAGGGCCGCTAATGATGATCGTGTCATACTGATTGAGTAATCCAAAAAATAGTGGCAGTCAAAAAGCCCCATTCCACATGCCGACCGATTTTTCGTCGGCGAAAAGACCGGGAATTGCTGAATTCACGGCTGTGAATTGCGGAAAGATCAAAAACCATGCTGCCTGTCGATATTGAAGACGAATATTATAGCGTAGGCGACCTCGAAAGCCCGGTTCATAAGGGGGCGACTGGCGATCCCGTCGTCCAAACGCTAAAAGTACCGATCAGGCTTGCCGGATCCCGCTTTGACCTGGCGTTGGCGGATCTGTTCCCGGATTATTCCCGAAGTCGTCTTTCGGCGATGATCAAGGACGGTGCCATCACCGTGAATGGTGCCGCCGTGCAGCCCAAAACCAAATTGCTCGGCGGTGAAATGATCCACGCAACGCTGATCGCACGCGAAGAAGAATCGGCGTTTTTGCCAGAGGATATTCCGCTAAACGTGTTACACGAGGACGATGCCGTGATCGTCATCGACAAACCCGCCGGGTTGGTGGTGCATCCCGCCGCCGGCAACTGGAGCGGCACACTTCTCAATGGTCTCTTGTTTCACCATCCCGCCGTCGCCCAATTGCCGCGTGCCGGCATCGTTCACCGGCTCGACAAGGACACAAGCGGTGTGATGGTCGCGGCCAAAACCGAGGCGGCCCAAACTTCACTGGTGAGGCAATTGCAGGCGCGTACGATGAAACGAATCTACGTCGCGCTGGTGCGCGGCAAACTCACCAAGGATGGCACGGTCGAGACACCTATCGGTCGCCATCCTCACCACCGCATAAGGATGGCCGTGGTGAGGTCGGATGAGGCCGGCAAGCCTGCCGTGACGCATTACCGCGTGCTGGAGCGTTATGCGTTTCACACCCTCGTGGAATGCCGCCTTGAAACCGGGCGCACACACCAGATACGCGTGCATATGCAATCGATCGGTTTTGCGTTGGAAGGCGATACGGTGTACGGCCCGACCATGACTGGCATTGATGACGACGTACGTAATGTGATTCGCGATTTCGGCCGCCAGGTATTGCATGCGCGCAGACTCTCGTTTGAGCATCCCACCGAACATGTCGAGCGCACATTTGAATCGCCAATACCGGACGACATGCGCGAGTTCATCGATTTCGTTGCTGGACTGTGATGATTGAGACGCAAGATTTTATTGTTCCCAATTGGCCGGCACCGCCTGGCGTCAGGGCGATTTTCACGACGCGGCGGGGTGGAATCAGCAAGGGTGTGTTCGCAAGCCTGAATCTGGGCGCGCATGTGGGCGACGATCCTGCCGCGGTTAGCGAAAATCGCCGGCGCGTTGATGCGCTGTTGCCGGCGAATCCAATTTGGTTGAATCAGGTACATGGTATTGCCGTGCACACCCTGTCAAATGATGTTCCCGACGTGGCCCCGGTTGCGGATGCGTCAGTGACATTGCAACGCAATCGTCCCTGTGCGGTATTGGTGGCGGATTGCCTGCCGATACTTTTTTGCGATACCGGGGGCACCTGTGTCGCCGCAACACACGCAGGGTGGCGCGGACTCGCGGCAGGTGTGATCGAACGCACGGTGGAAGCGATGCCCGTCGCACCACAAAATCTCATCGCCTGGATGGGGCCGGCGATTGGTGCTGGTGCGTTCGAGGTGGGACAAGATGTGGTGGAGGCCTTTACGAAGCCGGTACCAGCATCGCGACGCGCGTTTCAACCGATTGTCGGGAGGAATGGAAAGTATCTGGCCGACATTTTTGCATTGGCGCGGCAGCGCCTTGCATCAACCGGTGTCGAGCAAGTGTTCGGCGGCGGCGATTGCACGTTTTCCGCACCCGAAAGGTTTTTTTCGCATCGACGCGATGGGCGCAGTGGTCGCATGGCGGCAATCATTTGGCGCGATTAGATCTGCCGCTTCTGCACTCTGCGCAGGCGACCGGCGTGGTAAAATTGTGCTCTGAAGTCGCCTTCCGCTATCGCATTGCTTTTCTTGCCCCGGTGCCTCCCCGCGACTCCATGAGTTACCCCACATGACCCTCACATACATCATGCTTGCGAGCCTTGCGGGCGGCGTAGTTTCAGTGCTGCTCGCGGCACTGGTTGCCTGGCGTATTCAGCCACGGCTGATTCCGTTGTTTGTGAGCTACGCGGTGGGCGCGCTATTGGGCGTGGTGTTCCTTGATTTGCTGCCACATATTTTTGAAAAAGCGGCGCACGCCCACGACGCGGCGTCGTGGATACTCGCCGGCATACTCGCGTTTTTTGTGTTGGAAAAATTCGTGCTATGGCGACACAACCACGACCACGCGGGCCAGGCCGAGGCCGCAGTTTCTGCTTCAAATGCGCCACATGCACATGACCATGCACACGGTCATTCGCACGATCACGCAGAGGGCCGCCAATCCGGCGCGTGGATGATCATCATCGGCGATGGCTTTCACAACCTCACCGACGGTTTTGCAATCGCGGCGGCATTCATGGCGGACGTAAGGCTTGGTATCGTCACGTCGGTTGCGATTGTTGCGCATGAATTGCCGCAGGAATTGGGCAATTTTCTGGTGCTGCTGCATTCCGGATTCAGCAAGTCTCGCGCACTGTTCTGGAATATTGTGTCGAGTTGCGCAACGCTGATCGGGGCGGTGGTCGCCTATTTCGCCATCAAGAGTTTCGAACAATATTCCCTGATATTTTTGTGCGTTGCGGCATCGAGCATGATTTATGTCGCGATCGCCGATCTGATTCCCGGTCTGCACAAGCGTACATTGCTCAAAGAATCGCTGCTGCAAATCATGTTGATTGTGCTGGGTGTGAGCTCGATTTGGCTGGTACATTTTTTTATCGAGCATTGATCTCGCAAGGCGCTGCTTCGGTGCAGGCGCGTTGCTGGCAAGACCGTTCGCATTGCCGCATAATTCCGATTGTCACTTTCACCGATAGTGTGTTTTCACATGCCCACGCCCCACGCTTCATTTGATTTGCAAAAAATCATGGCTGATTTTCAGGATTCCGGCGCACGCTGGATGCAGGGATTGGGTTCGATCCCGACACCGGCCAATGTGAACGAGGCATGGCAAAAGGTGCTGGAAACACTACGCCAGGAGCCCGCACACATCGCCGCATTGCAAAAACGTTTTGCCGAAGAACAGCAGCGTTTGATGCAGAGTTTTTCAGAGCCACCGTCGTCGCATGCGCCAACGCTCGCGAGCGCGCAAGACAAGCGCTTTTCGGGTGATGCCTGGCAATCGATGCCGCAATTTCGCTACCTCGCGGAGTCTTATCTCTCGGCGTCGCGGTTGCTGATGGAAAGTATAGAAGACGCGGCCGTTGATCCTGCCAAGAAACTTAAAATGCGTTTCTTCGCCAAGCAGTACCTCGATGCAATGTCGCCGTCGAACTTTCTGTTCACCAATCCGGACGCGCTGAAATCCGCGATCGAATCGAAAGGCGAAACGCTGCGCGCAGGCTTGGAAAATTTGAAAGAGGACATGGACAAGGGCCACATCTCCATGACCGACGAGGCCGCTTTTCGCATCGGCGAAAACATTGTGCTTTCGCCCGGCAGTGTGGTGTTTGAAAATGAAATTTTTCAACTGATTCAATATTCGCCGCTGACACCGCAGGTACATATGCGGCCCCTGTTGATGGTCCCGCCTTGCATCAACAAATTCTACATTCTCGATTTGCGGCCCGACAATTCATTCGTGAAATACGCCGTTGAGCAGGGCCACACGGTATTCATGATCTCGTGGCGCAATGTGACCGAGGCCCAGGGGCACCTCACCTGGGACGACTATCTTGCCGACGGCGTCGTCAAGGCCATTGATGTGGTGCGCCTGATCAGCAATGTCGAGAAGATCAATATGCTCGGTTTTTGCGTTGGCGGCACCTTGTTGGCGTGTGCGCTCGCCGTGTTGCGTCGCATGGCGCACGATGTGGTCGAAAGTGTCACCTACCTCACCACCTTTCTCGATTTTTCAGAAGTCGGCGATATTTCGGCCTACATCGACGCGGATTTTGTCGAGAAACGCGAACGTGAAGTCGGCGATGGCGGCATCGTCAACGGCAGCGATCTCGCGTTCGCGTTCACGTCACTACGCGCCAACGAATTGGTATGGAATTACGTGGTTAACAATTACCTGAAGGGCACCAAGCCACCGGCGTTCGATTTGTTGTTTTGGAATAGCGACAGCACCAACCTGCCAGGGCCGTGGTACACCTACTATTTGCGCAATACCTACTATGAAAATAACCTCATCAAGCCGGACAAACTGACGATGTGCGGCGTGCCACTTGATCTCTCCTATGCCGACATGCCGGCGTTCGTGTTTGCCGCGCGCGAGGACCACATCGTGCCGTGGCGCACCGCGTATTCTAGCGCCGCGCACCTCGGCGGCGAGACCGAATTTGTTCTCGGTGCTTCAGGACATATCGCCGGCGTGGTCAATCCGGCATCGAAAAATAAGCGAAGCTATTGGGTCGATGGCGATACTGGCGTGCCGCAAGAAAAGTGGCTGTCGCACGCGTCGGAAGTGGAGGGCAGTTGGTGGCCGCACTGGCAGCAATGGTTGAAGCCGTTCAGTGGCAAGATGATTGTGGCGAGGAAAGTACTCGGCAACGCGCAATTCAAGCCCATCGAAGCCGCGCCCGGGCGCTACGTCAAAGCAAAAGCCTGATCGATTACCGTTGTCGAAGCTGTTGGAATAATTTTTGCAGTATCGGTTCGTTCACGGAGTGGGACGAATTGCACAAACACTAAGACCGAGGAGAAAAATATGGCGCAAAGAATCGCAGTGGTAACCGGTGGTATGGGCGGCTTGGGCGAGGCCATTTGCATGAAATTGGCCCGTATGGGTATCAAAGTGGTGGTGACGTATTCGCCTTCGAACACCAAATCCGAGGCGTGGTTGAAAGAGATGGCTGCGCGGGATTATCACTTTCACGCCTTCGCGGTTGACGTCGCGGATTTCGATTCGTGTGCGGCAGCCGTGGCCAAGATCCAGAAAGAAGTCGGCCCTGTCGATATCCTCATCAACAATGCCGGAATTACCCGCGACACGACGTTCAAGAAAATGTCGCCGGTTGATTGGCATGCCGTGGTCAGCACCAATCTGGATAGCGTTTTCAACATGTCGAAGCCGGTGGTCGATGGCATGGTTGAGCGTGGCTGGGGCCGTGTGATCAACGTCTCATCGGTTAACGGACAAAAGGGTGCCTTCGGCCAAACTAATTACTCGGCCGCCAAGGCCGGTATGCACGGCTTCACCAAGGCGCTCGCACTCGAAGTCGCCAAGAAAGGCGTGACCGTCAATACCATTTCACCCGGTTACATCGGCACCGCAATGGTGACCGCGATTCCGGAAGACGTGTTGAACTCAAAAATTCTGCCGCAGATTCCGGTGGGGCGATTGGGCAAGCCCGAAGAAGTCGCAGGCCTATGTGCGTATCTTGCGTCGGATGAGGCGGCGTTTTTGACGGGCGCAAATATCGCGATCAATGGCGGGCAGCATATGAGCTGATTCCGCGGCCCTGCTTCCGGGGCCGCGATCGCACGCGCGGCGTCAAGCTGCACAAATGGCGTTGTGCCCGCGTCCGGCCGCTCCATGGAACAGCTTTCCACCGCCGCTTGCGTGGATCGCCGGGTGCTCGCAGCACGATGCTA
>JAYTUX010000225.1:0-6122 GCA_043744315.1 Betaproteobacteria bacterium
CCGCAGGCCTTCAAGTCTTCGATGGCATATCGCACTTCTTCCACCGCACCGTCGATATCGTGCATCGCGATGGTGGCGGTGAAGCCGGGAAAGCGTTCAGGATATTTTTGGCAAAGTTCCGCCATGCCTTCGTTGCCAATGCGCGCGAGTTGGCGGGCGATGTCGGGCCCGCCAGCGAGCTCCAGCGGCGGTGACGCGAGCGAGAGGATTTGCTGGTAATCGTCGAATTTGTCCATGACGCGAAAACGCGTGTCGAGATCGACAATCATCGGCACCGCTTCACTACGCTTGGTGATGTCGGTCATGCTGCCCATTTGTTTGGACAGTGCCTGATAGTAGGCCGTGGGCCAAATGTGATTGAAGATATCGATTTTTTTCATAAGTAATTTTCGCGGATTTGTTCAAAGTGGATTGCAGGATGGGTGGCGCTAAGCGCCATCCATCCCGCAAAATCAAAGGATGAAACTCACCAGCCCCATCGAGCCCAGTTCGTAAGCATCCAGCACCGCCATGCGTTCGGCGATGCGAAACCCTTTCGCAGCGACGCGCAGCACATGGCGATATTGCCCAACATAGGTGCGGATATTTTCATCGCGGCGGTGTCGATACACGACGAAATTCGCCTCGACCGTAATGTCATTTACCGCACGGGCCACGATTCGCACATTGCTGATGCTGCGGCGCGTGCGCGAATGCGGAAACTCGGCGTGGGCGTTGCGATCTTTCAATCTGAGCACGCGTTCGCGGATGCGACGGATATCGTCGGCGATGATGAACAGCGCTTCGCCTGGCACTGCATCCGGCGAATCGTTGGAGGGCACGCGATAGACGGCGTCATCGGTGAGCAACTCGAGCCACTCGTTGAGCTGCCACGCATCCAGCAACGCGGCCTCTCGATAGAGAAAGTCTTCAACCTCGGCACGAGTGATCGTTGCGGCATTCAACATTCGGTGCCCGCCATCAATTCACCCCAGCGAATCCAGAACGCGCGCAAGTGTAATTCGTCGGTGTTCAGTTGTTCGCCCGCCTTCGCCATCCCGCGCGACATCACCGACCAGGGAATTTCACGGAAGGTGCCAAGACCTTTTTGCACGGATTCCAATGCTTCGACGTCATCCGGCGTGGCAAATCCGCCGGGGCCGTAGAACGTGAGAAAGCTGTCCAGCCGCACCGCGCGCGCGACGGGCGTTTCCTCGACCGGCCCCAACGCCCATGCGCGCACCTGCATAAGATCGGGTGCGAGCGGATGAAACGTGCGGATGGTGACGCTCGAGCCATCGTTCAACACCAGATTGGGAAACACCACCAGATTGCGATTGGTATCGGCCACACGCGTGGCGCGTTGTTCGCCGAGGCGCGCAAACAATTCGGCGCGGATGCGTTCGATTTCAGGCTTGGCCGCGTCACCGTAAAGCGGAATCCATTTCGCCACTGGTCGGCCGCGAAAATTCACGTTGTCGATCACGGCGTGGCCATTGCCGAGCACTTTGCCCACGCCGTGCGAGGGCATAAGTTGCCCCTGTTCCGGGCGTTTGATTTCCACACCCGAGCGCTTCATGTAATTCAACCAGGTCGAATGTGTGGTCATCAGGTGGTAATCGTCAAAACTGTTTTCGACCAGCAATTTCCAGTTGGCCTTGATGTCGTATTCCTGCGTGCCGCGAATCACTTCCATTTGGCCGGTAGGCGATTGATCGACGATGAGATCGATGTATTCGCGTGCGCCCGCCAGGTAATCGGTGAGCGGCATCGCGTTCGGGTTGAACGACAGAAATACAAAGCCTTTGTAACTGGCGACTTTTGCCGGTTCGGCCAAACCAAGTTTGCAACGATCAAAACCGGGCGGATAACTCGATTGTCCCGGTACTCCATCGAGTTCGCCATCGCGGTTGTAACTCCAGCCGTGATAGAAACACATGAAGCCTTTCGCGTTGCCTTCCGGCTCGCGACAGACGATGGCACCACGATGACGGCAGACGTTCAAGAAGACACGGATTCCGGATTGGGAATCGCGGCAGAAAATAATTGGTCGGCCGCACACGTTGCGTGTCTTGAAATCGCCCGCCGCGCGCACTTCCGATTCGTGCCCTGCGTAAATCCAGCAAGTGTCGAAGATGTTGCGCATCTCGGCCTCGAGCACGACGGGGTCAACCATTACGCGGCGGTTGACCTGAAAGTCGAAGTTGGCGGGGTCGTGAATGATGAAATTTTGCGGAGACATCTTTATGCTTTTTCGTTCAGTCAACACGTAACATCTGCTCACGCCAGAATCCCAACGCTTCCTGCGCCGCGCGATCCGAAAAACTGAACAGCAGACAATCATTGTCCACGTCGAATCGATACGGCTCCCACGGCGGCACCACGAATACATCGTGCGGTTTGAGCGCATGCGAACGGCCACCCATTTCAACCCGGCACTCACCTTCGGCCACATTGAAAACAGTACCATCCGTTGACCGATACACCGCGCCGTGGAAATGTTTCGGCAGGTGTTGCATGAATGCCGCCATGGTGGCAAACGGGTGGCCCCCATTGCCGGGATTGGCATATCGAAGTTTGTACCCATGCGCGGGATGCGGCGCGCCCGCTTGCGCGAGGCCACGCAATGCGCCGCGCGTGCGCTCAAATGCATAAATCAACAACCGAGAGTTGTTGTCATCCGCGCGATATTCCATCGGCAACATGTTGGCACCATGACGACTCGTATTGGTCCCCACGGCCCGCGTCACCGGGAAACTGTCATCGGGAAAATTTTCGCGAAAATTCGCGCCAAAAAAACTCGCGAACGGCGTATCGAGGCCATCCATCCACACCACCGGCGCATTGCCGAGATTGCCGTGGTCATGCCAGGCCCAGCTTGGCGTCACAACAAAATCGCCAGGGAGCATCGGAATTCTTTCGCCGTCCACCGCCGTGTAGGCGCCCTCGCCTTCCATCACAAATCGCAGTGCGCTCGGCGTATGCCGATGCGAAGGCGCGATCTCGCCGGGCAGAATAATTTGCAAGCCGGCGTAGAGAGAGTTAGTAATGAACGATGTCCCACGCAACGACGGATTCTCCATCACCAACACCCTGCGGTCCGCTTGTTTCTTGCTGATGAGTGACGCCGCGCGATACAGCAAGGGCCGCATTTGTGCGTAGCACCACACAGCGGGCACGCATGCCGAGCCGGGCGTCAGCTTCACGTTGCGTTCCCACAGCGGCGACAAATTCAGCGGCGAGATTTCCGCCGAGAACTCACGCAGGGGATCGGGCGACGCGTTCATGCGATGCGAATCATCAAGCCGGAGCCGCGTTGAAAATCGACGCTTTTCCGCCGCTGCCCTGCACCACGTCCAACGTCATTGTGCCGATTTTTTCAAATTCAATTCGCACTTTGTCGCCATGCCTGATCGGCCCCACGCCCGCCGGCGTGCCCGCAGCAATGATGTCGCCGGGCTCGAGCGTCATGATGTGCGACGCAATCTCGATCATGCCCGGAATATCGACCACCAAATCGCGCGTATTGGCATCTTGCCGCAATTCATCGTTGACCCAGAGGCGGCCCTGCAGCGCATTCGGATCACCGAGCTCATCGGCGGTAACAATCCATGGGCCGACCGGACAAAACGTATCGTAGGCCTTGCGCGCGACACGTTCTTCTTTTCCGCGCACGACGATATCCATCAGACATGAGTAGCCGAACACGTACTCGGCCCAGTTTTCACGTGCAATATCGCGACCACGTTTGCCGATGATGATCGCGAGTTCGCATTCGTGTTCGATGCGGCGGCCTTCGATGGCCGGCAACACAATCGGCTCGGAGGCGCCGCACAGGGACGACGGCGGTTTCAGGAAGAAACCCATGTTGTTCGCGCGCGTTTCGCGACCCATCTCGATGCCGTGATCGTGATAATTGATCGGGTAGGCGATGATTTTGCTCGCAGCCGGCACAGGTGTCAGCAATTGCACGCTGGACAATGCAACGCCAGGGCGTTTCTCCGCAACCTCGAGGGCACCGCGAAATTTCGCGAAATCGGCGATCAGGCGGTTCATCGCGACAGGTGGCCATTGCCGCGGATCGTTGTCAATCAGATCGGAAACATCAAAGATGCGATCGTCGATGACAACACCGATTTTTCCTTCGTCGAAGCGGGCGAGCTTCATGGCATTGCGCTCCTCATTGTTCGGTTTTGCATCGCATCGTTTTCCGCTAAAACGGCGCGCAATTTATTGTTGTTTACCTGTTCGCATGCTAACCTGAAACTCGATATGTGAAACGATGTTCAACATAACGGAACGTGATTTCAACCTTGCTCAAGCGCAACTTTTCTTCCTCTTTATCACGCCAGAAAGTGCTTTCCATGCACCCGCAAATTGATAGGCTTCCGTTTCAATTTCCTTCCGTTCGCCCCCGTATCCATTACGGGGTTGTCGTTAGCGTTGTTGCATTGGCCATGTTCATTCCTCAGGCATCCCACGCACAACCATCATCCCCGGCATCGGCGCCGTTGTCGACTGCTTATCCCAACAAACCCATCACCCTGATCGTCCCCTACACCGGCGGCACCACGGCTGACTCCCTCGCGCGATTGCTTGGTGCCAAGTTAAGCGAGCGCTGGGGTGTTGCCACGGTCACCGACAACCGCGCCGGCGCATCCGGCGTCATCGGCACCGAGGCGGCGGCGAAGGCGTTGCCCAATGGCTACACGCTGCTCTTCACTGCGACCGCGCATGGCACGGTGCCAGCGTTAAAACCCAAACTACCGTTCGATCCGATCAAGAGCTTTGCACCGGTTTCGTTGCTGGCCACCAGCGCGATGGGTGTGGTGGTTTCGACCAAAGTTCCCGCCAATACACTGAAGGAATTCATCGATCTCGCCAAGTCGCAACGCGGAAAAATGGATTACTCCACACCCGGAGCGGGTGGCCCGCAACATCTCGCGATGGAATTGTTCATGCAGGAAACCGGCACTGGTCTCGTGCATGTGCCGTACAAAGGCTCCGCCGGCGCACTTACCGATGTGATCGGCGGCCATGTGCAGGCGAGCATTGTTTCGCTGCAAACCGCGAGCAACTTCATCAATAGCGGGCAACTCAAAATGCTCGCGGTAATGAGTGATGAACGCTCCGCGGCGTTTCCGAAAGTACCGACACTCAAAGAATCGGGGCTCGCGAATCTGGTGGTCGATACCTGGTACGGCGTGATGGCACCTTTCGGTACGCCGGCGGAAATCGTCGCGAAGGTCAATGCCGAGTTGAATTCAATTTTGCAATTGCCCGATGTGCGCGAAGCGATGGCGAAGCAGGGACTGGTGCCGGTGGGCGGCAAGCCGGAGCGGCTGCGCGATTTGTTGGCGCTTGAGATTCCGCGCTGGACAAAGGTGGTTGCGGCGGCGAACATCAAGACGGAATAATAAATGCGGCAACCGGTATTTTCGCGACAACATGCGATTCAAAAAAATCAAAAAAACTGTCCTCCCGAGCAACGCGAAGCACCTCGTCGCGGCAAGATCCTTCGCGTTGCTCAGGATGACAGCTTGCAGGATGGGCGGACCCCGGACTTGATCAGGGGGATACCCATCCTGTGAATTATGTTGACTCTCAACCAGGATCGCTCATGAGCCTCATCGAAGACCTCGTCATTGCCTCCCGCACCTGCGCCGAAGCCGGCGTGATCGACGCGTACGGTCATGTCAGCGTGCGTTCCGACACCGACCCGAATCGCTATTTCATGTCGCGCGCAATCGCGCCGGAGTTGATCACTGAAGACGACATTCTCGAATTCGATCTCGACAGCCATCCCGTCATCGCGAATGGCCCAGCGGGCTACAACGAGCGCTACATCCATGGCGAAATTTACAAAGTGCGGCCTGAAATCAACGCGATCGTCCACAATCATTCGCATTCGGTGGTGCCGTTCAGTTGCACGCCTTGCACGTTGCGCCCGCTGTTCCACATGTCCGCGTTCATTGGCTTGGGCATTCCGAATTGGGATATTCGCGAAGCACAAATGGGCACCGACATGCTGGTGCGCAATTCTGTTCTGGGCGCATCACTCGCGCAGAAACTCGGCAAGCATCCGGCCGCGTTGATGCGTGGGCATGGCTCCGTCGTAGTCGGCGAAAAAATCCAGATCGCAG
>JAYTUX010000226.1:0-6112 GCA_043744315.1 Betaproteobacteria bacterium
TTTGAGGCTGCGCTGGCCGAGTAGTTCCCCATCATGATTTTGCCAATATTGAACACCATGGAATCACTTTCAACTGTTAACCGCGGACCGCTGGCCGGCATCAAAATACTCGATCTCACCACCGTCGTGATGGGCCCATTTGCGACCCAAATACTCGGCGACATGGGTGCCGATATCATCAAGGTCGAAGCACCCGGCGGCGACAACATGCGCTGGGTGGGGCCGATGAAAAATCCCGGCATGGGTCACATCCACATGCACCTGAATCGCAACAAACGTTCGATCGTGCTCGACCTCAAGAAAGCCGAAGGCCGAGAGGCCGCGTTGCGCCTGGCAGCGATATCGGACGCGATGATTTACAACGTTCGGCCGCAGGCGATGGTGCGGCTGGGATTGGATTACGCGGCGGTGAAAGCTGTCAACGAGAAAATTGTCTATGTCGGTGCCTACGGTTTTTCCGAACGCGGTGCCTACGCCGGCAAACCGGCTTACGACGATTTGATTCAGGGTGCGGCCGGCGTTCCTGCGCTCAGCATGGCGCAGGGCGGCGATGTGCCGCGTTATGCGCCGGTCACGCTGGGGGACCGCAGCGTCGGCATGCAAACCGTGATTGCCACCGTGGGTGCCTTGTTTCACGCCATGCGAACCGGGCATGGGCAATCGGTCGATGTGACCATGTTCGAGAGCCTCTCGCAATTTGTGTTGGGTGACCATATGGGCGGCAAAACGTTTGTGCCGCCGATCGGCGATGCGGGTTATGCGCGCCTGCTCGCACCGGATCGACGACCGTACGCCACGTCGGACGGCTACTTGTGTGTGTTGATTTACAACGACAAGCACTGGAACAATTTCTTCGACGCCGTCGATCGACCCGATCTCAAACGCGATCCGCGCTTTTGCGATCACACCTCGCGCGCGGCCAATATTCGCGAGGTCTATGCGTTCGTCGCTGAGATCATGCTAACGCGCACCACTGCCGAGTGGCGCGAATTGCTGGAACGGGCGGATATTCCCAACATGCCGATGCACACCATCGATTCATTGATCGAGGACACGCACTTGAACGGGTCGGGTTTTTTTCCGCAGTATGACCATCCCACCGAAGGCACCGTGCGCACCACGGCACCGGTTGGTGAATGGGGCGAGACACCGCTGTCGATACGACGATTGGCGCCGCATCTGGGCGAACACAGTCATGAGATATTGCGCGAGCTGGGGTATGACGACGCACGGATTGCAGCACTTGCAGCAAATGGCGTGACCAATGCGGAATGACAAACACAAGCACTGGCGGGCGTTTCCGGGCAATTATGCTCCGAAAACCGCGCTAGATATAGAGTTTCAACTTGTGGTATTGTTCCTACGACGGCGATGAACATCGCCATGCGGCTCGTTCTTTCTAAATCGCCATTTAGCACAAGGAGGCACGCATGCAGTTAATTCTTTGGCGGCACGCCGAAGCGGAAGACGATGCGCCCTCGGACATGGCGCGCTGCCTCACCGCAAAGGGACGCAAGCAGGCGGCAAAAATGGCCGCGTGGATGACCGCGCAAGTCGGCGGCGACCTTGACCCCTGGCGGGTGATCGCAAGCCCCGCCACACGGGCGCAGCAGACTGCCGCGACGCTTCAGTCCAATTTTGAAACAGTGAATTCGATTGCGCCTGATGCCACGCCTGAAGCGATCTTGCACGCGGCGGGTTGGCCGAATGCCGCGAAGAACGTGCTCGTCGTCGGCCATCAGCCCACGCTCGGCATGGTGGCCGCCTATTTGATCAATGGCGTTGAAGGTTACGTGTCAGTCAAGAAAGGCGCGATGTG
The DNA here is from genome assembly GCA_043744315.1 of Betaproteobacteria bacterium. Taxonomy (GTDB): domain Bacteria; phylum Pseudomonadota; class Gammaproteobacteria; order Burkholderiales; family Usitatibacteraceae; genus UKL13-2. Next base: position 1,820 of record JAYTUX010000226.1, read on the forward strand.
GTGGTTCGAGACGCGCGAACGCGATGGCAAGCCGCAGTCGGTATTGAAAGCGATGGCATCGCCGGATTCGGTTGTTTAGACAGAAACAATTTCCAGCTTCATTCCGACCCCACTCCATTCCGCCATTTCCTGTTCAAGCTCATATTGCGTGAGGCTGTGCGCGGTAAGCCAGTCATTTTTCACAGACAAGCGAAATTCGCCGTTGACGCGCGCGAGCGAAAACAATCGGCGATCGATGTCGCGGCGGCTGCGGCACAACAACACCGCGAGACGCAGGCAAATCACTTTGGTCGCAAACGACGGTTGCGTCGGCAAATTGGCCGCGACTTTGGAGAGCCGTCCGCGTTGCGCGATCACCAGTGACGCGAGCACGGCCTGCTCGCGTTTGGAAAATCCGGGCATGTCGGCGTTGCCGATGACATACGCCGAATGCTTGTGAAAATTCGCCTGCGCGATATCGACGCCGATTTCATGCAGGCGCGCCGCCCACAGCAATCGTTGCCGCCGTTGAAACGCGAATTCTTCGTCGGGCGACTCATTCTCCGCGGCATCAAGTCCATCGAAAAACGCCAGCGCCAATTGCCTCACTCGCGCCGACTGCGCATGATCGACGTGATAGCGACGCGCCATCGCCTCCACTGTCGCATCGCGAATATCCTTGTGATGTGCGCGCCCCAGCAAATCGGTGAGCACGCCGTCGCGCAGCGCGGTATCGGCGATCGACATCTGCTTGACTTCGAGCACTTCAAATATCGTCAACATGATCGCCAGCCCGCCGGACAACACGGGAATGCGGTCAGCCTTCATACCGGGAAGCGTGAGTTGCGCAAAGCCGCCGGACTTTATCGCCTTGTCACGCAGCCATTCGAGGCCTTCACGGGTGATTTCTCCTGCGAGCGCGCCTTCGCGCGCGTGGCAATTTTCCTGAAGAATCGCGCCGAGCGCTTTGGCTGTTCCGCTGGAGCCGATGGTTTCCTTCCAGCCCTCTTTGCGAAACCGTGTCGCGATAACCTCGAGCTCTTTTGCCGCCGCAAGTTGCGCCTCGCGAAAGGCGCGCTTGTCCATTGCGCCGTCGGGAAAGAATCGTTCCGAGTAACTCACGCAGCCCATGTAGAGGCTGTCGAGCTGCTTCGGCTTCAGATGGTGGCCGATGATAAATTCAGTCGAGCCGCCGCCGATGTCCACCACCAGCCGGTCATGCCGCGACGGCGGCAGGCTGCCCGCAACGCCCAGGTAAATGAGGCGTGCTTCTTCGCGGCCGGCAATGACCTCGATTGGATAGCCGAGAATCGCCTCGGCCTCTTTGATGAATGCATCCGCGTTCTTGGCGACCCGCAACGCGTTCGTGCCAACCACGCGAACAGCGTCTTTGGGCAGCCCTTGCAAGCGCTCGGCGAACAATCGCAGCGCGGCAAACGCGCGTTCAGCCGCTTTTGCGTCGATTTTCTTGTCCGCCGTCGCACCCGCGCCGAGCCGCACGGTTTCTTTCAGCGAATCGACCGGGTAGAGCTGATGATCGACAACCCGCACGATTTGCAGGTGGAAACTGTTGGAGCCGAGGTCAACGGCGGCGAGCGTGGATTGGGTCATTCGGTTCTCGAAAATGGTTCGGCGAAGTATGTCACAGCCAAATCGATGTGGCCTCTGTCACGAAAACGTAATACGCTTAGGCCATTGTGTCGACGCGCTCCCGCAAAAAAATCAAGCCAATCCTCAAAATGTCGACGAAGACCGCCGTCGCTGAAAGCCGTTCGCCCGTCCGTGCCGCGCCGCCGACAATGGTTGCGAAGCCGCGAGGGCATTACCTCAATCGTGAGTTGCAATTGCTCGCGTTCAATCGCCGCGTATTCGCGCAGGCCGAGGATGCGTCGCTGCCGTTGCTTGAAAGACTCAAGTTCCTGACCATTGTTTCCGCAAACCTCGATGAATTCTTCGAGATCCGTGTCGCTGGATTGAAAGAGCAACTGAAGCTCAATGCAAACGCGCGCGGTGCCGATGGATTCACACCCGCAGAGACTTTTGCCCACGTCGCCGCCGAGGCGCATGATCTGGTTGCGCGCCAATATGTTCTGTTGAACGACCAGTTATTTCCCGCACTTGCCGCCGCCGGCATACGTTTCCTGCGGCGGGCCAATTGGACGCCGAAACAGCAAGCCTGGGTCAAGGAGTATTTTTTCCGGGAAATGATGCCGGTGTTGACGCCAATCGGATTGGATCCTTCTCATCCGTTTCCGCGGGTGTTCAACAAGAGTCTTAATTTTGCCGTTGAATTGTCCGGTCGCGATGCGTTCGGCCGCGATTCCAATCGCGCCATCGTGCAAGCGCCGAGAGTGCTGCCGCGCATCATTAAATTACCGCTGGAAATCGCCGATGGTGTCGACAATTTTATTTTCCTGACATCGGTATTGCATCAGCACGTAGGCGAATTGTTCGCCGGCATGAATGTGCTCGGTTGCTATCAATTTCGCGTGACGCGCAATTCCGATTTGTTCGTCGATGAGGAAGAGGTAAAAAATCTTCGTATTACCTTGCAGGGCGAGCTTCCGCAACGCCATCTGGGTGACGCGGTTCGCCTCGAGGTGGCCGAAAATTGTTCGCGGGAGATGCTGCAGTTCCTGACCGCGCAATTCGAGTTGGGCGATGAAGATATTTACCGCGTCAATGGTCCCGTAAATCTGGTGCGCCTGATGAGCGTGCCTGAGCAGGTGGCGCGGCCCGACCTCAAATATCCGGCGTTTTCGCCGGGTATGCCGAAGCCGCTGGCGAAGATCATGAAAGGCAAAGACTACTTCGAGGTCTTAAGAAAACAGGATATTTTGTTGCATCATCCGTTCGAGAGTTTCATGCCCGTCATCGAATTCATCCAGCATGCCGCGCGCGATCCGCAGGTGGTGGCGATCAAGCAGACGGTCTATCGCATCGGCAGGGATTCGATCATCATGGAATCCCTGATCGATGCCGCCAAGCAAGGCAAGGAAGTGACCGTCGTTATCGAACTGATGGCACGTTTCGAGGAAGAGGCGAACCTGAATTGGGCTGCGCGTCTGGAAGAAGTGGGTGCGCATGTCGTCTACGGCGTCGTCGGGCACAAGACGCACGCCAAGATGTCGCTGGTGGTGCGGCGCGAAATCGATGAACCGGATGCGGACAAGCCAAAAACAAAACCGCGTGTGCGCCTGCGCCGCTATGTGCATCTCGGCACCGGCAATTACCATCCTGGCACGGCACGTCTTTATACCGATTTTGGCTTGATGACGGCGCATGAAGGTATTTGCACGGACGTGAACGCGGTATTCGCGCAATTGACGGGCCTCGGTCGCGCCAGCAAACTTGCGCACGTCTGGCAGGCGCCGTTTACCTTGCATGCGGGCGTGATTGCAGCAATTGACGCGGAAGCGAAAATTGCACGCAGCGGAAAACGCGCGCACATCATCGCCAAAATGAATGCGTTATTGGATCCGCAGGTCATCGAGGCGCTTTATCGCGCGTCGAAAGCAGGCGTCAAAATCGACCTGATCGTTCGGGGTGTTTGCGCGTTACGGCCTGCTGTGGCGGGACTGTCTGAAAATATCCGCGTGCGATCGATTGTTGGTCGCTTTCTGGAGCATTCACGAATCTTTTACTTCCGCAATGGCGGCGCTGGGCGCGAGCAAGTAATGTTGTCAAGCGCGGATTGGATGGAGCGGAATTTTTTCCGACGCATCGAATTGTGCTTTCCGGTCAACGATGGCCGACTTAAGAGACGGGTGATCAATGAAGGACTTAAGCCTTATCTTGAAGACAATGCACAGGCCTGGGAAATGGACGCTGAGGGTGAATATGCGCGTATCCCAAGGGTGAGATCGGCACGCGGCAGCGCAAAGGGCAGGACAGCCCGCCATGCGGCGCAGGATGTGTTGTTGCGACTACTGTCCGGAGAAGACTAGTCGGCAGCGAAAATTGTTCGCGGGCCGCGATCTCGACAACAACGCCATCACCAAAATTTCCACCACGCACGGCCGGTGCCGCTGCCACTCTTTGCAACCATGTCGTTACTTGGGAAGTTTTTCAACAAAACGCGCTTCACGTCGGCGGCGAGTTCTTTCTGGCCCATCTGCTCGTAGGCAAGGACAGTAATCGCCAGCGCCTCTTCATTGGCCGGCGCTTGCGGATAGCGCTGCATTACGTTTTCGGCGCGGTTGACGGCGGCCAGGTACGCGCCACGATTGTAGTAGTACTTCGCGACGGCGACATCGTGTTTGGCCAGCGCATTGACCAGATACGCCATGCGACTGCGCGCGTCGTCGGCGTATT
>JAYTUX010000227.1:0-23433 GCA_043744315.1 Betaproteobacteria bacterium
TGGCAATGGCGCAAGTGAATGCGAGCTGGCGAGATTGGCGTCGTTTGACAGCCAATTTGCAGCGGCCACATCGAGCGAAACTTCATCCGCAACGGCGAGCAGGATTGCTTTGCCAGTGAGACCGATAAACGGTTTTAGTGCTTTTTCCATCAGGCCGTGCCCCAGCATCGCAAGGCGCACGTGCGCAATCACGTCAGCGCGCCGTTCGACGAACAATTCGCGCCAACGAAATTTGCGCACGAGGTCAAGTAGACTTTTGTCTGCGCTGGCAACGATGACACCACTTTCATCAACCATCGTGAGCACATCCCGCGCCACGGGACGCCGCGCATTGCCGTCGCGCATATGCCGTAGATGGCCCGCATTGATCGCGGCTTTGGTCTGCGGAAATGCGATCCATTGCAGCGCATTGAAAAAATCGTGTGTGTTGTCGCGGGTCGGCACCTCACCGGTTGCGCCGATCGTCATCTCGTAGCCGATGGCGGAAATGTCCAAAGGCGGCGGAACGAAACGCGCGCGAATCCCGCGCCACGCCGCCAGTTCATTCAATGCGGGCAGGTCGCGACAGCCATTGAGTCGATCCAGTTCGCATTTCACCGAGGCAAAGTAAGGCGTCGACAGTGCCGCCGCGTTGATCAAATCATTCGCCACGCCATCGACTCGCCTGCGCGTAACGGCACCAATCCCGATTCTATAAATGGCACTTCAGCTGGCACGACCCAAGAATCTTTTTTCAGCGTGATGGTTCCGGTGTTGCGCGGCAATCGATAAAAATCCGCGCCAAAAAAACTCGCGAAGCCTTCGAGCTTGTCGAGTGCATTGACGCTGTCAAAGGCTTCCGCATAAAGCTCCAGCGCATGCAGCGCCGAATAGCATCCGGCCGCGCCGCAGCACGCTTCTTTCGCGTTCCTGGTATGCGGCGCGCTGTCGGTGCCGAGAAAAAATTTAGGATTGCCACTGGTGGCGGCTTGCAACAAAGCCAGGCGGTGATCTTCTCGCTTCAAAATCGGCAGACAATAAAAGTGTGGCCGCAGGCCACCTTTGAAAATAGCGTTTCGGCTGAACAGAAGATGTTGTGGTGTCAACGTCGCGGCGACGTTGTCGTTCGCGGCCAACACAAAATCCACCGCATTGGCGGTGGTGATATGTTCAAGCACGATGCGCAGCGCTGGGAAACGCGAGGCGAGCGGAATCAAATGGCGTTCAATGAAGATTTTTTCCCGGTCGAACACATCGACCTCATCGCCCGTGACTTCGCCGTGCAACAACAATGGCAGTCCCGTGTCCTGCATGGCGGTAAAAACGGCATCGCACTTTTTCAAATCTGTCACGCCCCTATCTGAATTGGTGGTCGCGCCCGCCGGGTAATACTTCACCGCCTTCACGAAGCCGCTTTGTGCGGCGCGAATGATTTCGTCGGGCGAGGTATTGTCGGTCAAGTAAAGCGTCATCAACGGTTCAAAATTGGCGCCAATCGGCAACGCGTCAAGGAGTCGATCTCGATAGGCGGCGGCCTCGGCGACGGTGCGGATCGGCGGCTTCAGATTGGGCATGATGATGGCGCGCGCAAATTGCCTTGCCGTGTGGGGCAATACCGCTTTCATTGCATCACCGTCTCGCAGGTGCAAGTGCCAATCGTCGGGACGGGTCATCGTGAGTGAATTCATGGAGCGATTATAGCCAACGCTTCCGGCGACTCCTGCAGCCGCGCTGCAACGGGTATTTCGCGAGAGTATGATAAGCAACGCCAAATCGGCAGCGTCAAACACAAACGAATTGATTTTGCCCGCCGAGCGAGTCGACTTGAATGGGAGGGAACATGTTCTTGAGAACTTTTTTTGCGTGGATGGTGAAATTCGCACCCGTCGTATTCGCCGCTTTCGTGGCAAGCGTGGCGGCGTCGGATCTGCCGCGAGGCGCCGGCGAGGTGCCCGAGAAAATTGGCACCGTGCGATTCCCCACATCCTGCAATGACGCCGCGCAGGCGCATTTCACCCGCGCGGTCGCGTTGCAGCACTCGTTTTATTGGGCGGAAGTCAAGAAATCATTGGCCGAAGCCGCGAAAGCCGATCCGTCGTGCGCGATGGTGCATTGGTTGCACGCGATGGTGGCGATGGGTAATCCCTATACGTGGCCAGTGACCGGCAAGGCATTGGTCGATGGCATGTCCGCGGTGGAACTCGCACAGAAACTCAACCCGCCGACGGAGCGCGAAAAGGAATTCATCGCGGCCGTCGAGCAATTTTTTCGAAACGCCGACAAGGTGCCCGCGCAGACGCGACAACTCGCCTACGAACTCGCGATGGGCAAGATCGCACAAAAATATCCCGACGATATCGAGGCACGCATTTTCTACGCACTGGCACTGTCGGCAAATTTCAATCCGAATGACAAGACCTACGCCAATCAGCTGGCTGCGGCGAAAATACTCGAAGTGGCGCTCGCGGAAAAACCCGATCATCCCGGTGTTTCGCATTACTTAATTCACAGTTACGATTCGCCGCCGCTCGCAAAGCGCGGGCTGTCGTCGGCATATCGCTATCGCGACGTGGCACCGTCCGCGCCGCACGCGCTGCACATGCCATCCCATATCTTCACGCGCCTTGGTATGTGGGATGACTCGATCGCCGCCAACGCCACCGTGCTGAACGCGACCCGCGATCACCAGAGCCGCTTGCATTCCTGGGACTACATGGGTTACGCGTATCTGCAGAAGGCACAGGATGCGGACGCGAAACGCGTGCTCGGCGAAATACTCGCACTGCGCAAGATCGATGGCGAAACCGCGGCATCGGCCTATGCGCTGGCGGCGATTCCCTCGCGGTTGGTGCTTGAGCGGCAGCGCTGGTCTGAGGCCGCGTCGCTGAAACTGCCGATATCGGAATTCGATTTTGGCTGGCAACAGTTCCCGCAGGCCGAAGCGATCTTGGTGTATGCGCGAGCACTCGGTGCCGCGCGTTCGGGCAAGTTGGCCGCCGCAAAGAAGGATCTTGAGCGCCTCAAGGGTTTGAAAACCGCGATGCTCGATGGCAAGCAATTCTATTGGGCGGATCAGGCGGACATTCAAGTGAAAGCGGTCAGCGCGTGGATTGCGCGCGCCGCCGGAAAAAAACAGGACGCATTACGCATGATCCGCGAAGCCGCCGACCATGAAGACGGCACCGAGAAAAGCGCCGTCACACCCGGCCCGATCATTCCCGCCCGCGAACAATTGGCCGATATGCTGATGGAGTCGAAACAGCCGCGTCTCGCATTGGCGGAATTCGAGAAAGCACTGGAAAAGGAACCCAACCGCTTGCGCAGTTTGTACGGTGCGGCGCGCGCGGCCGAGGCCATCAAGGAAAAAGAGAAAGCGAAACAGTATTATCAGCAACTGCTCGCGGTCGCAACAAATCCACAAGGCACGCACCCGGAAGTGAAACACGCGACGATGTATCTTGCGCGACGCTAGTGGGTCGTGGATTCGCGCGCCTCGACAACGACGCGAATATCGCTGACGGCCAGAAAAAAGTGACGGCTCATCTTGAGCCAGATGAAGCATTTCGGCGTGCAACAAGATCCTTCGACTGGCTCAGGATGACCGCATTTCATTGAGCCTTCACCGCGCGCGGCTGAAGGTTTTATTCGTTGTCAGGCGTATCACCCTTCATCGTCAACGCCATTTCATAAACTTTGTTCTTCTTCTCACCGGTAATTTTCACCGCTAGCGCCACCGCCTGTTTCAACGGCAACTCATTGCACAATACCGACAAAGTCCGCTCCAGGGCTTGTTTCTGGGCCGTTTTTGCCTCGGATGCCGCACCAGTGCTGGGTTTTGTCAATATCAGCACAAATTCTCCGCGCTGATGGTTGTCGTCCTCTTCTAGCCATGCGACCGCGTCAGCCAGTTTCAGGCGGCAAATGGATTCGAATTTTTTCGTGAGCTCGCGGCAAATGACCAGCTCGCGCGCGACGCCAAACGCCTCATTGAGCGCGGCCACGCATTCGACGATGCGGTGCGGCGACTCGTAGAAGACCAACGATTCGGTCGACGTTTTCAACGTGTTCAACGCTCGTTTGCGTTCGCCAGCAGACGCTGGCAGAAAGCCGTGAAACGCAAATCCATATTCGCCTTCACCACTCGCGGAAATGGCCGCAATCAACGCGGATGCGCCGGGAATCGGGATCACTTTCAATCCGGCCGCATGCACCGCCGCAACCACTTTCGCGCCGGGGTCGGACACGGCGGGCGTACCGGCATCGGTGACCAGAGCCACACTTTGTCCCTGTTGCAACAAATTGACGATGCCCGCCGCCGCATTGCGTTCGTTATGTTCATGCACCGCGATCAGGCGCGTGTTGACGTTGAAATGCGACAGCAGATTGCGGGTGGTGCGCGTGTCTTCTGCAGCGATCGTGTTCACATTTTTTAGTGTTTCGAGCGCGCGCAAAGTGATGTCGCCCAGATTACCGATGGGGGTGGCGACCACATATAATGCACACTCCAATTTTTCTTCCTGCCGGGAGATCACGATTCAATTTTCCTGCCACGGGGCAAATGGTGTTTGCATTGTTCAATAAATTTCGATGGGCGGCGACTGCATCGTTGTCGATCACCGTCGCCACCGCATTGTCGGCGCAAGGCGTGAATCCCGCAAGCGCGCCGCTTGTGTTGCCTCGCACCGCAACCTCACAGGTAGCCCCGCCGGCAGCCATCGAGAAACGTGCCGACGACGCCATTAACGCGAATGCAACGCCATCCGCCAAGGAGGAATCGAAAGAGGCCAAGGACGCCAAAGCGATTAAGCCGGTCGAAAAAAATCCGCATATCGCACTCATCCTGCCACTTACCTCGAAAACCTTCGGCAAGGTCGCCGATGCCGTCAAGCAAGGATTCATCGCGGGTGCCAGCGCCGATGGAAAAAATGCGCCCGCCTGGCGCATCTACGCGGCCGATGACGATACCATTTCGCTGACCGCCCAATATCGCAAAGCCACTGCCGATGGTGCCACCGCGATCATCGGCGGCGTGACGCGCGATGGCGCCACGATCATGGTGAAAGAATCCGGGCTCTTGCCGAGCCTTGCACTTAATGCGCCCATCACGATGGCAGCCAACGTAGGTAACAATTTGACCGATGCCGATCTGCCGGAGCGATTTTTCTACGTCTCGCTGAATCTGGATTGGGAAGCACGCCTCGCCGCACGCGCCGCCGCCAACGATGGCCTCAGGCGTGTCGCCGTGATCACCGCCAGCACACCGCTTGCAAAACGCGTGCAGGAAAGTTTCGAGAAAGAATGGATTCGCCTTGGCGGCGAAATCGCGCTGCGGCTTGCGATCAACATCGACACCACCGATGGCACGCGAGTGGCGAACGCGATGGAAAAAGCGACCGCAGATGTGGTGTTTCTCGCCGCCGAAAATAAAGTTGCGCGTTTTGCACGGCCCTACTTGCCGGTCGGCATGCCCGTATTCGCGACCTCGATGACGATCGATCCGCGCGCTGACGCGGTGGAAAATCTCGATCTGGAGAGCGTACGTTTCATGGAAATGCCGTGGTTTGTGCAGCCCGATCATCCGGCCGTGATGGCGTATTCCAAACCGCCCGAACCGCTGCCAATCGATTATGAGCGCCTGTATGCACTCGGTATCGACGCGTGGCGGCTCGCGCAATGGGTGCAACGGGACGGACAAGCCGACAAATCGAAAAGCCCTCCCACACTCGACGGCGTCACCGGGCGCATCACGCTCGACGGCCATCAGTTTGTGAGGATGCTCGCGGCAGGTGCAATGCGCGATGGCCGGCCGGCATTGTTCAAGTCGGGCGAATGAAACTCGCCGGGCTCTTCACCACCAAAGAAACCGGCGACAACGCGGAGCGGATCGCTGAACACTTTTTGATCAATCGCGGACTCACGTTGGTTGCGCGAAACTATCGCTGCCGTTTCGGCGAGATCGATCTCGTCATGCAAGAGCGCGAAACGCTGGTGTTTGTCGAGGTGCGCCTGCGGCGCGCGCACAAAGGAAAAGACTTCGGCGGCCCGGCGGCGAGCATCACACCTATCAAGCAGGCGCGCATTATTGCGGCCGCACAGCACTACCTCTCCGGAATGAAACATCTTCCTCCCTGTCGATTCGATGCCGTGTTGATGAACTCGCTGGCCGCAGGTGATGTCGAATGGCTACCCAACGCATTTGAGGCGTAAAATTTCCGCATGATGAATATTGAAGACAAAATCGCCCGCAATTTTCGGGAAAGCATCGACACCAAGCAGCGTGTCGCGGCAGCGCTGACACCGCGCATCGCAGCGGCCTCGCACGCAATGGTCGATTGCCTCAGGAACGGCGGCAAGATTCTCGCCTGTGGCAATGGCGGCTCGGCCGGCGATTCGCAACATTTCGCAGCGGAGCTCGTCGGGCGATTCGAGCGCGAACGCGCCGAGTTGGCCGCCATTGCGCTCACCACCGATTCATCAATTCTCACCGCCGTGGCCAACGATTATTCGTTCGACGAAATTTTCTCCAAACAAGTGCGAGCACTAGGGAAACCTGGCGACATCTTGTTTGCAATATCCACCAGTGGCAACTCAAAAAACGTGGTCGCTGCCATCGACGCCGCGCATAAAAAAAACATGCGTATCGTCGGCATGACTGGCCGTGGTGGTGGTGCCATTGCGGCGATGTTGCGTGCGAATGATTTGCTGCTCAACGTGGATGCAGCCGTCACCACCCGCATCCAGGAAACCCATCTTCTGATTTTGCATTGCCTTTGCGATGCCATCGACAATTTAATGTTTGGAGAACTCTAATGCGCTCACCCGTCAAATTCGCCCTCATGATCCTCGTGGCTTCATCCATGCTTTTCCTTCAAGGTTGTTTTACGTTGGCCGCAACCGGCATTGGCGCAACCGCACTGGCCGTCGATGATCGCCGGCCATTCGGCATTTACGTCGAGGATGAAAATATCGAAGTCAAGGCGCGTCTGCGGCAGGTGGAACATTTCAAAGATGCCCACCTTAATTTCACCAGCTTCAATCTGCAAATGCTGATTACCGGCGAGGCGCCGACCGAGCAGATGAAAAAAGACATCAGCGACCTGATGGCGAAAATTCCCAGTGTGAAAACCGTCACCAACGAAGTCGTTGTCGCCGGCAATTCGGCCTACACCGCCCGCAGCAGCGACACCATCACCACTGCCAGTGTGAAATTTCGTCTGATCGGCAACAAGGCCTTTGCCGCCAACCATATCAAAGTCGTCACCGAAGCCGGCACCGTTTTTCTGATGGGACTTGTTACGCGCGCGGAAGGTGACGCCGCCGCGGAGTCGGCACGTACTACCAGCGGCGTTGCACGGGTGGTGAAAGTATTTGAATATATTGACGCGCCGCCGAAACGCTAGTGTCGACGACTAACATCAGGGCGACTTCGGCACCCGACTTCGTTGCCACATAGCGTCGGCCATTTTTTCCCAACAATATCGGCGATCCCGCTATGCGCCCCTCATTCGAAAATAAATTCTGTGCGCCGGCGGATTATGTACAGCGGGCAGAATCGCTCCCCCGCAAACGTGTATTTACCAATGGCGTGTTCGATGTGCTGCATCGCGGGCATGTGACCTATCTTGCCGAGGCGCGCGCGCTGGGTGCGTCGTTGATCGTCGCGTTGAATGCGGATGCGTCAGTGAAGCGCCTGGGCAAAGGAGATGATCGCCCGGTCAATACGCTCGAAGACCGCATGGCCTTGATCGCAGCGCTGGAATGCGTAAGCCTGGTGACCTGGTTCGAGGAGGACACACCATTGCAACGATTGCATGAATCGCATCCCGAAATACTCGTCAAAGGTGGCGATTGGCCGCTAGACAAGATCGTCGGCGCGAACGAGGTGGCGTCCTGGGGCGGCAGCGTACATTCGATCGCGTTTCAGTTTCAACGTTCTACCACAATGATGCTCGAACGGATTCGCCGCTCGATGCCAACGTCGCCGGGCGACAAATGAACAGGGACGCGTTGTGTCCGATCTAGTCACACGGTTAGCGGCAATTGTCGGCGCGCAAAACGTCCTTACCGACAGCGCCGACATGGCGCCCTACGTGATCGACTGGCGCGGCAATTATCAGGGCGCTGCGCATGCCGTGGTGCGGCCCGCCGATACCGAACAAGTCGCCGCGGTGGTTAGGCTCTGTGCGGAAACCCGCACGCCGATCGTCCCGCAAGGTGGCAACACCGGCATGGTGGGCGGCGGCGTTCCCGATGCATCCGGCGGCGCAATCGTGTTATCGCTCAAACGCATGAACAAAATTCGCGCCGTCAATCTGGCCGACAACGCGATCACCGTTGAAGCCGGCTGCATTCTGCAAAACGTGCAGGACGCCGCACGTGAAATCGATCGACTGTTCCCGCTGTCGCTGGCGGCCGAAGGCTCGTGCACGCTAGGCGGCAATCTCTCGACCAATGCCGGCGGTACGGCAGTGCTGCGCTACGGCAACGCCCGCGATCTGGTGCTGGGGATAGAGGCAGTGACTCCCGACGGCCGCATCTGGAATGGCTTGAAAGCGCTCAGGAAAGACAATACCGGCTATGACTTGAAGCACCTGCTGATGGGCGCGGAAGGCACGCTCGGCATCATCACTGCCGCCGTGCTGAAACTTTATCCCGCACCGAGGCAGACCTGCACCGCCATGGCCGCTGTGCCGACGCCGGCGGCGGCGGTCGCGCTGCTCACGCACATTCAGGCCGCGATGGGCGATCGACTCACGGGCTTTGAATTAATGTCGCGCGTGTGCCTCGATCATGTCATCCACTATTTCCCGGCGACAATCGAGCCGTTTGCCGCGAAGCACGCGTGGCAAGTGTTGATTGAATTAACCGATACCCAACCGGGAACCACGCTTCAGGATCAATTTGCCTTGGCACTGGAACCCGCGTTCGAGCAAGGCATCGCGCTTGACGCCATCGTTGCCACCAGCGAATCGCAAGCGCGCGCGATGTGGGAGATCCGCGAAAATATTCCGCACGCCGAGAAGAGCCGCGGCAAGAGCGTCAAGCATGATATTTCAGTGCCGATTTCGCGTATCGCGGAATTCATTGCGGCGGGCGATGCCGCATTGCAGGCCGCATTTCCGGAAGCCGAAGTGATTTGCTTTGGCCATATCGGCGACGGTAATTTACATTACAACTTGAGTTTCTCAGGTGCCGTTGATGCAGGACCGACACCGCAACAATCGCGCGAGGCGAATCGCATCGTCTACGCGTTGCTCGATGATTTACATGGCTCGATCAGCGCCGAACATGGGCTTGGACAATTGAAACGCGATGAAATCACAAGGCACAAATCTGACGTTGAGCTCGATATGATGCGCACAATCAAACGCGCGCTGGATCCGCAAGGCATCATGAATCCGGGGAAGGTTTTATAGACAGCCGATCCTTGCGGACGACCTTCTTGCCAACCTCGCGAGCCATATTATGGTCATCCTCGCGAAGGCCGGGATGACGGGTTTTATGGAAGTGCCTTACAGCAATAAATCAAGTAATGGCGAGATTTTCTGAGCCGTTTCACCCGAAATACCGCGCCCCGCCTAGGGTTTCGCTTTCTCCGGCGCGACCTTTGTGTCCGGCGCATTAACGACAGAAGCAGGCGGCGACACCGGAGCCGCCGCCGGACACGCGACCGCTTTCAAACTGCTCGCCTCAAATTCGCGCTGCAAAATTGTCAGGCGCGCGATCATGTTCATATCGGGGTCACGCACGGTGAAAAGTGTTTCCTTGACTTGTGGATTGCGCGGCGATATTTGAACATCCTTTGCGAGTGCGCCGGCCTTGGCCTGGATGTCAGCGAGCGCTTTGCGCGCCGCTTCGTCGCTGGAAAACACGCCAAGTGAAATGCCATTGTCGCCAAGCAATGAGACATCTTTCACGCCGACTTTTTTCAAATTGGCGAGCTGCGTTTCGGCGGCGCGTTTGTCGCGTTGCGCGGGCAGCGTAAGCACAAATCGCGTGAAATCCTCGACGTTGCGCGAAGTTATTTTCTCGCCCAGATTCATCGCTGCGAAGGCAATTCCGGCGCGGGCACCATCGGCAGGCTTTACGCTGAAATCGACACACGCCGAGCCCTTCAGACTTTCTGCGAATTTGCGTGCAGCGAGTGCGTCCGCCTGCGCTTTGGTCGGATCGGCAACTGAGAGAATCTGCAACGCGTCGCGATTGATCTCGCGCGGCGGCGCGGCGGCGGGCTGAGTTTCGGCGAGGTAGAGGTACACGCCGACAGCGATATTGGCGAGCAGCAGCAGGAGAAAAATAAATCGGGCCATGGATTTCAGGAAATGCGCGCGTTTTGTGCGTCACGTGCGATGTGGATGAGTCCGTCCAGGACCAGATTGTCGTTGATCGCGACCGGGAACGGAAGATGCGCGCTGATGGTGTGGATGGCGCCACCGCTGCCGATGCAATGCGGCATCGCACCACTTTCGGCCGATAGATGCATGAAGATGCGTTGCACCGCGCCGGCACAGGCGTCGATGGTGCCGGCAGTAATGGCGTTCAAGGTGTTACGCGGAAAGGTTTGATATTCGCCCGGTGTTGCCGGCAACTGCGCGGTACCGTAGTGCAGTGCGGCGCGCATCAAGGAAAGCCCCGGCACGATAATGCCGCCGAGAAACACCCCCTCGGCAGTCAGCGCATCGACCGTGAGCGCGGTACCGGCCATCACCACCAGCAGCGGTTGTGGCGCGCGTCGCGGCAATGTCACGGTTGCATTTGAATTGAACGCGGCGATCAGCGCCGCCCAGCGATCCGTGCCCAGCGTGTCGGGCAACTCATAGCGGCTGGTCACACCGCATTGCTCAGGCTGGGATTGGACGATTTCAATCGGCAAACCCAGGCGATAGAGCGCGTCCTTGATGCGCTCGCCCACCGATTTGCCAGCAACATTCGACACGATGATTCGATCGATCTGCGGATCGTACGGCAAGTGGCTAAACGCCGTTTCTTCATTCGCGGTGGTGGCGAAGGACGCGCGCATGAACCATTCCCGGCCATCGTGAATGCCCCACTTGACGCGCGTATTTCCGGCATCAACGGCGAGAATGCGTGGCGGCACGGCATCATTCATGTTTCACTCCGCGCTGCATGCGCAGGCTCACTTCACCTGACGCGAGCAGTCGATCGCGACCGTCCTGGAATACCTCCAGTGAGCCGTCATCGGCCACACCACGAACAATGGCATCGACACTGTCACCATCGCCATTGATCACGCGTACCGGCCGTTGGTGCAGCACATGCGCGCGCGTCCATTCAGTCTTGAGGGGCGCAAATCCGTTAACCTCGAAAACGTCAAGCATCAACACCAACTGACGCAACACTTCGGCCAGCAATTGATTGCGTGAGACCGTATCACCCGCCACGCGCCGCACATCGGTGACGGGTTGATCGATGCGAGCGATCACCTGCACCGGCAAATCGATATTGATGCCAATACCGATCACCACCGCCGTCGGGCCGAGCATGTCGCCTTGACTCTCAATCAACACGCCCGCCAGTTTCCGCGCGCCGACGACGACATCGTTCGGCCATTTGAGTTGAATGCTATCGTTACCGATGCCGAGTTGATGCAACGCCCGCAATGTGGCGAGGCCCACCACCAGCGATAGGCCGCCCAATTGCGCTGCCCCTTTCTGGAATCGCCACAGCAACGAAAACGTGAGCGACGCGCCGAATGCGGATTGCCAGATTCGTCCTCGTCGCCCGCGACCTTCGGTCTGAATTTCCGCGACCAGCACCGCGCCCGACGGCGCACCGGCGATGGCGCCTTTCATCAGTTCGGTATTGGTTGAGTCGATCGTCTCGATCACCTCCACATCCACCCGATTCGACAATGTACCCAGCTGGGCACGAATGCGATCAAGATCGAGCAATTCGATCGGCTGCGCGAGTCGGTAGCCGCGCCGCGTGAGGCTGAATATTTCGACACCCGCCTCACCTGCCTCATGCAGCGCGTTCGACACCACACTTCGCGAGACACCGAACTTTTCCGCAAGGCGCACGCCGGAGATAAAGCGCTCGTGTGAAAGTTCGCGCAATAGCTGAAAGACAAGTGGTCTCACATCATGCTTCCATGCGACGTAACATCGCTAGAACACGAGTTTGCAAAAGCAAAATAGCCCGCTCAATCCGCATTCTCCGCCCGGCAAGCCGCCACCTCTGCCGCATACGCAATCCCCGCGATCACCGAATCGAGCAGCAATTGCACGCGCTTGCCAAGCTTCGCACCTTCGCGATAATCGGCTGGCGCGATGAAATCGACGCGACCCGCATCGAGCAAGCCCACGCAGGTTTTCTTGCTCTTTGCGAGCTTCGGGTTATACACCGCGAGCGAGTGCCCGCCACTCTTGGTGGTCAATGCCATCGACGGCACGTCAGTCATGCCGTCGCCAATGTAGATGATGTTGGAAAACGGAATCGGCCGCTCGCCTTCGGGCATGTGCTCATTGATCGATTCCGACAGCGTTTCCTTGCCCTTGTTGATGCGGAACAGGAACTGCGTCTTGGACGTATCGGTGATCAACAGCTTCGGAAAATTGGCGATGCCATACTGATTGAAGTGATATTCGGAGGCGTAAATCTGCTTGAAATATTTTTGAATTGATACGCCTTCGAGAATCTCTTTTTGCCCCGCCGAGATGATGTAGTGATGCACGTTCACGGCCCCCGCGCCATGCTTTTTCACATACGCGTTAATGCGTGGAAACCATTCCTCGACACCGGGAAAATACTTGATTTGCTTTGCCATCGCCGCAAAATCTGCGCGCGTAATCCGCACGTCGTCGTTCTTGTAGAGCATTTCCATCATCAGTCGCATATACACCAGCATCGAATCCGACCCGGTCTCGGTCGCTTCTTTATGCACTTTTGCCCAGAACGCTTCCGGCTCAATGCCGAATTTCGGCAATACCGTGTATTCCTGCATCGGCTGCGGCGAAAGCGTGCCATCGAAGTCGTACACCATCGCGATGGTGTTTTGCGAGAACGGTTTTTTCGTCATGGCGAGAGTTTAGCGGGAAAGCGTCCGTTCAATAGCACCATTGAAAACGCCCGGATAGTCCGGGCGTTTTCACTAAGACATGGCTTTCAAAAAGTTCGCATCAATCTGCGTACACCCCGGCCTTTTTGATGATCGGTGCCCACTTGGCGATTTCAGCCGACAGGTGCGCCCGCAGTACTTCTGGTTTGCGGCGCTCGACCGGCTCCGGCGCGGTGCCGAGTTCAGCGAATTTTTTCTTGAGATCGGCGTCGTTCAATGCATCATTCAATGCCGCATTGAGTTTGTCGATGATCGGCTTTGGCGTGCCTTTCGGTGCCCAGAAACCGTGCCAGATACCGACTTCAAAACCCTTGAAACCTGCCTCGTCCATGGTCGGTACATCCGGCAGCGACGCCACGCGCGTCTTGCTGGTAACGCCATAGACTTTCACTTTGCCGCCTTTGATTTGCGAAGTTGTGTTGGTGGTCTGGTCGCACATGAAATCAACCTGACCGCCGAGCAGATCGGTCATGGCCGGTGCCGTGCCTTTGTAGGGCACCGTCAAGATATCGGTCTCGATGGCGCTCATGAAGAGCATTCCGCACAAATGCGACGCGGCACCGATACCGGCATTGGCATACGAGACCTTGTCTTTGTTGGCCTTCACATACGTGATCAGCTCTTTCATGTTGTTCGGCGGAAAGTCTTTCTTCGCAATAATCGTCATCGGCACCGTGGTGACCATGCCGATCGGCTCCAGGTCATTGACGGCGTTGTAGCGCAGGTTGCGATAAAGCGACGGGCTGGTTGAAATGCCGATGTGCATCAGCAGCGTGGTGTAGCCATCCGGTGCCGCCTTGGCGACTTTTTCATTGCCGATATTGCCGCCGGCACCACCGGCGTTTTCGACGATGACGGTTTGGCCGAGTGACTTCGACATGATTGCCGCGACCGAACGCGCGACCGTGTCGGTCGGCCCGCCGGCCGCGAACGGCACGATCATCGTGATCGGTTTGGTGGGGTAGGATTGTGCCTGCGCGTGGCTGCTCAACAGCATGGCGACAAGTGCGATGAAGACGCTGCGAATTTTCATGATGGCTCCGATGGAAAAGATGATGTGACCGTGTGCGAGGTGGTTCGCCGACATTCTACTCATTGCCGGCTTAGGAAGGTTGAGGCGTATCAACGTACAAATCGTTTGATCGGTTGATATTGCCGACACATTTTAACGAAACACCAGCATTGGTGCGGCTTTCGGGGCAAAAAATGGCGGAAAAGCACGCCGAATGGCGATCTACGCGCTACGCTTTGACTCCTGTTCCGATTTGTCTGCACTCAAAGCGTATTCGATACTCAAATCTTCGCTGTCGATTGCCGAAACGCGCTTATAAAGCTATGCGGCAAATTCCGTCTCGTCATGTGTCCCTCTCGTTGCATTCAGCTACAATCGCGGCAGTCACAAAAACGCCTTTTTCCAAGGTGACCACCAGCGAGAGGTGAAAAATGTTCGGACGATTCATGCCCAAGGAAGGGCGGTTTTTCGAGTTCTTCAATAGTCACGCCTCGCTGGTCGTCGAGGGGGCGCTTGAGTTGAACGCATTCTTTGCCGACATGGGCAATCGCGAGGTGCATGCGCAGAATGTGAGCTCGATAGAGAAAAAGGCGGACAAGGTCACGCATGAGACGATCCTGCTCTTGCATCAAACCTTTATCACGCCGCTCGACCGCGAGGATATTCACAAGCTCATCAGCAGCATGGACGACATCCTCGACTTGATGGAGGACGTGGCGGAATGCGTCATCCTGTATGACGTACGCGAAGTCACCGATGCCGCGCGCAAGCTCGCCGATATCTGCGTGTCCTGCGCGGAAAAGGTGAAAGAGGCCGTCGGCATGCTCTCCAACCTCGACAACTCGCAGGCGATACTGAAAATATGCAACGAGATCGATCAACTCGAGTCCGAGGCCGATCGGGTGATGCGCACCGCAATGTCGAAACTATTTCGCGACGAGCCGGATACACGCGAATTGATCAAGCTGAAGGCAATTTACGAATTGCTCGAATCGATCACGGATCGCGCCGAAGACACGGCGAATGTGATCGAGGGCATTGTCCTCGAAAACGCGTAATTTCGGCGCGCGCCGGGAGACCACATGGGCAGCGTGTCGATCAGCATTGAGATGATCATCTTTCTGGTGGCGCTCGCGCTGGTGTTCGATTTCATGAACGGCTTTCACGATGCCGCGAATTCGATTGCCACCGTCGTTTCCACCGGCGTGCTGAAACCTCAGTACGCGGTGGCGTGGGCGGCGTTTTTCAATTTCGTTGCGATCCTCGTTTTCCAATTGAAGGTGGCGGCGACGGTCGGCAAAGGCACCATCGACCCGATGGTTGTCGATCATCTGGTGATCATGGGCGCGCTGATCGGCGCAATCTCCTGGAATGTGATTACCTGGTACTACGGCATTCCGTCCTCGTCGTCGCACGCGTTGATCGGCGGCCTGGTGGGCGCGGCGGTCGCCAAGGCCGGCACCGCATCGCTCATCGCGAGCGGACTGATGAAGACGATTCTTTTCATTTTTGTCTCGCCGTTCATGGGATTTCTGTTGGGCAGCCTGCTGCTGCTGCTGGTCTCCTGGCTATGTCGAAAGGCCGCGCCGCGGCGCGTCGATCGATGGTTCCGGCGATTGCAACTGGTGTCGGCATCGCTATATTCACTGGGGCACGGCGGCAACGATGCGCAGAAAACCATCGGCATTATTTGGATGCTGTTGATCGCCGCCGGTATTTCCGGTGCCAAGGATCCGGTACCAACGTGGGTGATCGTGTCCTGTTACGTCGCTATCGCCATGGGTACCTTGTTTGGCGGCTGGCGCATCGTCAAAACCATGGGGCAGAAGATTACCAAGCTAAAACCGGTCGGCGGATTCTGCGCGGAAACGGGCGGTGCCATCACACTATTCACAGCAACCGCGCTAGGCATTCCGGTCTCGACGACGCACACGATTACGGGCGCAATAGTGGGTGTCGGTGCCGCACGCAAATTCAACGCGGTACGCTGGGGTGTGGCCGGCGGCATCGTGTGGGCGTGGGTTCTCACGATCCCATGTTCCGCGTTTATCGCGGCAGTGGCGTGGTGGCTCGCCAAGACTTTCCTGGCATAGGCCTCCAGAAATCGACAAGCCCCATATCTGGCGCACGGTTCAAGGCATTTTCGCCCGGTAATGCCCGCCGAATGGCGATCTAGCCCGCCATTACCCCGCGTGCGAATACGATTGGCTCTATCGAACGGACGCGTCGCGCCGCCAGCGCCGTAAACGATTCCGGCTGATGTAAATGGAATCCCTGGCCAAAATCGATGCCGATGTCGCGCATACGTTTCAAGATGTCCTCATTTTCGACGAACTCGGCGATGGTGCGCATGCCCATCACATGACCGACGCGGTTAATCGATTCGACCATCGCAAAATCGATTGAATCGATCGCCGCACCCTTGACGAACATGCCGTCGATTTTCAGGTAATCGACCGGCAAATTCTTCAAGTAAGCGAACGACGACAAACCGCTGCCGAAATCATCGAGCGCGAAGCTGCAACCCATCGATTGCAAGCGCTGCATAAAGCGCGCGACCCGCGACAAGTTTGAGATTGCCGCCGTCTCGGTGACTTCAAAGCAGAATTTTTTCGGCGACGCGCCCGAGAGATCGAATTCTTCCAGGATGAAATCGAGAAAATGCTCGTCCGACAAGCTTACGCCGGACAAGTTGACCGCAAAGCGTGTCTGCCGGCACATCTCGATTTCCGCCGGGCCACCGATACCGCGATCGTAGGCGGCGATGCAATGCATGACGCGTTTAATCACCCATCGATCGATGGTGGGCATCAGGTGATAGCGTTCGGCCGCGGGAATAAACGTCATTGGCGGAATGGTGCGGCCAAGTTCATCTTTCATTCGCAGCAGTACCTCTACGTATTCGAGCGGCGGCGGCGCGTGGCGAATGCTCGCTTCGCCGAAATCCCTGCGCTCTACCCGTGCTAACCGATGCACGTGCTGAAAGGCCAGGAAAAACCGGTTCTCCTCAACGCTCTGCAGCAATCTTGACGCCCAGCTCACTTCGACCTGACGCGACGAGACCTCTTCATCTTCCATACGAAAAAGTTGCACCTGATTGCGGCCCTTGTCCTTGGCCATGAAACAGGCCGTATCGGCGGCCGACAATACCGCTTCAACATTTTCGCTATTGGCGGAAATTTCTGCGACACCGATGCTGGCCGATATGGAAAACAGGCGGTCGCGCCAGACAAAACGAAATCCGCGAATCGCATCGAGCAACTGGTGCGCCACCTGCACCGCGCGCTCGATGTCGCAGCCTTCGAGCAATACGCCAAATTCATCTCCGCCGAGCCGCGCGAGCGTATCCGAACGGCGCATCTTGGTCAGCAGCAACGATGAGAGTTGCTTCAGCAACTGATCGCCCGCCTGGTGGCCACAGGAATCGTTGACGATCTTGAATTGGTCCAGATCGAGATACAGGAGCGCGTGATCGATGCCGCGATTGCGTGCGCTGGTCAATAGCCCCGATAGCAAGTTCTCGAATTCCCGGCGGTTAGCGAGTTCGGTGAGTGCGTCGTGGCTCGCCTGCCACGACAAGGTGTTGGCCAGATCGCGCGCCTCCGTCACGTCGCGAAACACCAGCACCACACCCACCAGTTCGCCGTCGCGGTTTCTGATCGGTGCGGCCGAGTCTTCCACCGAGTACTCCATGCCGCCGCGCGTGAGCAACACCGTGTTGCTCGCGAGGCCCGTGATCTTTCCGGTCTTCAGCACCCGATCCACGGGACTATCCACACGCAGGCGATCTTGTTCGGCGATGATGTGGAAAACGTCCTCCAAAGGCACGTCGCGCGCTTCATCGAGGCTCCAGCCGGTGAGGCGCTCGGCGACTGGATTGAGATACGTGACGCGTCCATCCGGCCCGGTGGAAATCATCGCGTCGCCTATCGAGGCGAGCGTGGTTTGTGCAAGCTCTTTCTCGCAGTGCAGCGCCTCTTCGGCGGCTTTACGCGCGCTGATGTCGTTGCCGATCATGACAAACGCAGGCAACCCGTATTGAGTGCCGTACTGGACGCGCGATTCCAGCGGATACGTACTGCCGTCTTTGCGTCGCGCGGTGACTTCAACGGTGACGAATTCGGTCTCGCCCTGCAACAATTGGCTTTTCAACGCAGATCTTCGCTCCGACGACCAATCGGCCGCGAGATCGGCCGCCGACATTTGTTTCAACTGGGCAAGCGTGTAACCGAGATTGCGGCAGGCACCGAGATTGGCATGCAGCACATGATTCGATTCGGCGTCGAAAATGATAATCTCGTTGAGCGAATTTTCAAGGATGTGACCGAGCCGCTCGGCGTGCCGCTCGACGCGCCGCGCGTCGAACAATCGCATGACCACGTCGGTCAATTGGCTCAATGCCGCACGCTGCACGTTTGTCAGGGAACGCGGACGCGTATCCATGACGCACAGCACGCCGATGGCGTGGCCGCTGTCGGTCATCAACGGCATGCCCGCATAGAAGCGCAGCCCTGGCCCGCTATTGACCAGCGGATCATTGAAAAAACGTACGTCGTGCGCTGCATCGGCAACTTCCAGTGGTTCAGCGCTGGCCACCACGCGCGAACAAAAACCCACGTCCCGCGATAGCTCACGAACCGCAAGAACGCCATACACCGACTTGAACCATTGACGGTCGTCGCTGATCAAGTTGATGAGTGCAAACGGTGTGTCACAAATACCGGCAACCAGTTCAGTGATCTCATCGAAGATTGCTTCGGTCGCGGTGTCGAGCAATTGATAGCTTTTCAATGCCGACACGCGCGCCACCTCGGACTCGACTATTTGCATCGCATTGGCGCGCGCAAGTTCTCTGTTGGCGGGAGGGGTGGCAAGGTTTTCAAACATGATTGGGCTCGCGCTTTTAGGCGACGGTGGTGTCGGGTTCATTGGATTTGTCGAACAGAAGGCGGGTGGATTACATCGGTATTACCGGCCGGCGAAATAGTTCATGGCAAACGTCAAATTCGCGGATGAAGCGCGGAAATCCGGGTATGAGCGGTGCAAAACGCGCTGGTGAAGCGACTCGACGTTGCCGGGCAAACCGTTGCTTCACCTTGAGCAAGATCAATGATTTCATTACAGTGAAATCATTGACCTCACTCGGAAGGGCACACCACTACCTTGAACCGACGAAATATTTGATTCGCCGGCAGTGCAACTATCGAATCGCAGCGAGCTGCGATGCGTGTCGATTCTCGCTATGGCTGCGTACGAAAATCAGGCAGCCTTCCGGGCTGTAAATGTTGCCGTGACGCTGCCCCTTGGCGATCATGTGATAGTCGCCACATTTGATCTTCACATCGTCCAGCCAGCACCAGCCTTCAACGATGAAAGCTTCTTCGTCGCCACTTTGCAAATGCTCGGGAATGCGACCACCGGGACCGAAGCGCGCGAGCCATGAACGTGTGCCGCCATCGTCGTGCAACACTTTCATCTCCACGTTTGGAGCAAACGTGACCCATTCGCCCTCGGCAGCGCGTACTACTTTGTAAGCCGCCGCATCGCGGCCGGCATCCGTCGCTGCAATGCGCGTGAGCAACGATTTTTTGATCGTCGCGCGGCGACCGGCGGGCAAGACTTTTGCGGAGGCCGTCGGCGAATTCTCAAGAATTTTCGCGAGCATCGCATCGGACAAAATGTTGGGATTTCTCGGGATCGATTTTTTCATGATTCATACCTCTCCGGCATTCAATTCGACATCCGGGCCGAGTGCCTCGCGCAGTATCGCCAATGCGCGGCGGATATGGGTTTTGACGCTGCCCAGCGGAATGCCGCTATGTTCGACGATTTCCGAATGCGTGAGCCCGCGAAAAAAAGCCAACGACAACAATTGCCGCTGTAGCGGACTGAGTTTCAGCATCGCCGCGTGCACGGCGCTGCCGGTTTGCGTGGCCTCAAGCAGATCCTGCGGATTGTCGCGACCGTTTGCGCCATCGGTCACCAACTCCCAGGGTTCGGGGTGGCTGAACGCTTCATCCTGGCGGCGCAGTAAATCCAGCGCACGACTGCGCGCAATCACCAGCAACCAGCCGAGCACTTTGCCGCGCGTGTCGTCGTAGCGCGCCGCATCACGCCAGACTTGCATGTAAACATCCGACACCACCTCTTCGGCCAATTCGGCCCGCCGCACAATCCGCAATGCAACACCGTACACACGTCCGACGGTGAGGTCATAGAATTGCGCCAATGCAGTCTGACGATGCGCGCGGATACCCTCAAGGCAATCGCAGAGCGCGGTGTCGTCGTCGGCAGGCAATATTGGGGCGGCGACCACGCGGGCGCGTTTGGTGGCGACTGACACACTTGCCGGAGTGCGATCACGGGCAAACGGATTGCGCACGGACGAATCGGATTTCATACCGGGCAGTATAAATGCCCCGATGGAATAGTTGGAAGCGTTGGGAAAAGGGAATGTCCAGTCTTGCGCCATTGAGTACTCCTGATGGATTCGTGCCGGTGGATACATGCAAGTGTTCTTGTGCTCCCATTACGCAACTTTTTGCAGCCTGGATGTGACAGGGGACCGATATCGATAATTTGGCGCCCGAATCGCGCTGCCGAGCGGAATTTGCCTGTGCGATACTCGTCTACGCTTTTTTGCCTGCCCCGCCCCGTTTCCCGACTCGCGCTCACCCCATCCATGCGAACCGCCGATATCGTCCGTCTTGTGAGCCTCGCTGCCATTTGGGGTGGCTCGTTTGCGTTCATGCGCGTGGTCGCCCCCGTGTTTGGCGGCATGGGTACCATGTGGTTGCGCATCTCGATCGCGGGACTCATCCTGCTCGCCTATGCACTCGCGACGCGTGAAGACTTGCAATTCGGCCGCTGGTGGAAAAAATACCTGTTTATCGGTTTGTTGAATTCCGCGTTACCGTTTGCCTTATTTGCCTACGCGATGAAGACACTGCCGGCAGGCTACGGCGCAATATTAAATGCCATGTCGCCGTTTTTCGCGGCGCTGTTCGCGGCGTCGATGCTTGGCGAACGCCTGACCCCACCGCGCCTCGTCGGCATGGCGCTCGGCTTCATTGGTGTTGCGACCATCGTCAATCTGGGGCCGGTGCCGTTGAATGCCGGAACGATGAAGGCCGCCGCGGCCTGCGTACTCGCGACGATTTCCTACGGCTACATCATCGTCTACACCAAGAAATATGCGCATGGCGCGCCGACCATGGGCATGGCGGTTGGTGCGCTGATTCTGCCTGCGCTGGCAACGTCGCCACTCGGCCTGATGGCGATTCCGCCAGTCATGCCACCGCTTAATGTCGCGCTCTGTATGTTAGGGCTTGCCGTGATTTGTTCGTCAATCGCGTATCTCTTGTACTACCGATTGATCCGCGATCTCGGCCCGACGCGCGCGATATCGGCAACGTTTCTGATTCCGGTATTCGGCTGCGCGTGGGGTGTGATTTTCTTCGGCGAGACGTTGAACGGTGGCGCGATACTTGGTGGTGCAATTGTCTTGATCGGTGTGGCGCTGGTCCTTGGGTTGGTGCCGGCGAAGTTATTGTCGATTCGAGCCAGATAGCGAAAATCAGATCGTGTAGCCCAGATAACGTGCCGCGCAATCCGGGCAAGTGGCGAAAGTGCAATGATCTTCGATTGCGTTGCGTTATCACGGCCACGATTGCTGCTCGGGTCGATCGCGTGCAACGCGTGTCAAGTAATTGCTCAATGTACCGCCGTGCAGTGACTTCACCATCACTCGCAACGTATTCACTTTGTTGCCCATTTCGACACCATGTCGCTTGCGCGTTTCAACGTATCCCTGCTTTTCCCAGAACCGCTCCGCACGGGCGTTGCCTTCGACAACGCCGAGCCGAATCCAGGTAGCGCCGTGATCCCGCATCCATATCTCGAGCGCGTTGAGGATTTTTTTCGCCGACCCCTGACCATGCAATTCGGTTGCGATCACGAATAGTCCAATATGCCAGACGTTCGGGGCAATGAGATCAGATACCACACTCGCCATGCCGATCATTTCACCTGCATCGTTGAAAAACCCGATGCGAAATATTCTGGTAAAGGACATTTCCGCCGGCACATGATCGTGGAACTCGTCGAAGGCTTCGTTGACTCGCGGCGGCATGCCGTTCACCGAGATGAAATACTCGGGATTGGCGACGAAGAAATCTTGCAGTGTCGGGATATCCTCTTCGATAAGTTCGCGCGCGCGAACACTGTCGCAACTGAAGATGGGCGCGTCACGTAAAGGATCGCTTGATGGCATCAGGCTATTCAACGGGTGGATTGATTGATGGGCTCAAGTATAAACATCGTCAGAAAAAGAAAAGGCCCGACACAATCAAGTTGCCGGGCCAACAAAGTGTCACGAGGAGGTGCAGTCAATCTACCCTGCTTACCCGTGATCGCCTATGAACTGCGTCACAAATGCGCCAATTCGTTTGTACAAAAGAAAATGCCCGGAACGTTTAAGTTGCCGGGCAATAAAGTGTTACGAGGAGGTGATGTCACTTTATGCGTGTTCACCGCTGGCAGCTATGAACTGGTTCACAAATTCCGAAAATTTTTGTGTTGCACACTTTGCGACGAAGTCAGCTCTCCATGCCCATGCACTATCATGTCCTGATGCCATCTCCCGCTCAAGAAATTCTCCATTCCGTATTCGGTTATTCGTCGTTTCGCGGCGAGCAGCAGGCGATCGTCGAGCACCTGATCGGCGGCGGTGACGCGCTGGTGTTGATGCCAACCGGTGGCGGCAAATCGCTCTGTTTTCAAATCCCCGCCATGCTGCGCGAAGGCACCGCGATCGTGGTGTCCCCATTGATCGCGTTGATGCAGGATCAGGTGGAAACGCTGCAGCAGCTTGGCGTGAAGGCAGCGTTTCTGAATTCGACGATGGATGCGCGCGCCTCGAACGAAATGGAAAAGTCGCTGGTGGCAGGCGAATTGGATCTGCTTTACGTGGCACCGGAGCGATTGTTGACGCCGCGTTTCATCGAGTTGCTCGGTCGCTCGAAGATTGCGCTGTTTGCGATCGACGAAGCGCATTGCGTCTCGCAATGGGGGCACGACTTTCGTCCGGAGTACCGGCAACTGACGATGTTGCACGAGCGTTTTCCGAATGTACCGCGCATCGCGCTGACCGCGACGGCCGATGTACCAACGCGCAATGAAATCATCGAACGCCTCGCCTTGCAAAACGCGAAGCGGTTCGTTGCGAGTTTCGACCGGCCTAATATTTGCTATCGCATCATCGAGAAAAACGAGCCGCGCCATCAATTGGTGGAATTCCTTGCCGGCCACAAAGGCGATGCAGGAATCATCTATTGTCTTTCACGAAAGCGCGTTGAAGAGACGG
>JAYTUX010000228.1:0-1900 GCA_043744315.1 Betaproteobacteria bacterium
GGCGCGCTGAACCCGGCAAAATCCGACAAGCTATACTTTGTGGCGAAGGGCGATGGCAGCCATTACTTCTCGCGCTCGCTCGACGAGCACAATCGCGCGGTCGCAAAGTTTCAGCTACGTCAATAGGCAATCAGGCGAATGACGGGAAAATTCATCACACTGGAAGGCATCGACGGCGCGGGCAAGTCGTCGCACCTGCCGTTCATTTCTAGCTTCGTCGAAGCGCGCGGTTTTCGCATGCACTCCACGCGCGAACCCGGCGGCACGCCGTTGGGTGAAACGCTGCGCGCCATGTTGCTGAATGAAAAAATGCATGCCGACACCGAAGCGCTGTTGATGTTCGCTTCGCGCTGCGAGCAGTTACTTGAAACCATTGAGCCCATGCTTGCTGCCGGTGTCTGGGTGGTTTGCGATCGATTTACCGATTCGACCTATGCCTACCAATGTGGCGGTCGCGGTCTGTCCAACGAACGAATTGGTGCGCTGGAAAAATGGGTGCATGGTAACTTGCAACCGGATTTGACATTTCTGTTCGATGCGCCGATCGAGGTGGCGCGTGAGCGCCTCAATCGAGGTACCGCGAACCCCGATAAATTCGAGCGCGAACAGAGCGAATTTTTTGCCAAGGTTCGCTCGGCATATTTGCAGCGCGCCACGCAGTTCCCGGCACGAATCAAGGTGATCGATTCGTCGCGCGCATTGTCCTTGATCGAGGCGGATATTGCGGGCCATCTTGCCACTTTGGCAAATTCGGCGGCGGCAACAACGTGACTATTGACATCCTTCCCTGGCAGCGTGCGGCCCTGATGGAATTGCTGTCTCGTCGCGAATCCCTGCCGCATGCGTTGCTGATATACGGTAAACAAGGTGTCGGCAAATTGGAATTCGCGCACGCCATGGCGCAATCACTTTTGTGCGAATCACCGGAGTCGGGAATCGCATGCGGAATATGCCCGGCTTGCGGCTGGTTTCAAGAAGGCAATCATCCGGATTTTCGCGAACTTCGGCCCGCATCGCACGATGACGAAGAAGCCGACGCTGCCGCGACTCAGGAGGCTCTGGCCGATGGTGAAGCCAAAGAAAAGAAAAAAAGCCGCGAAATAAAGATTGAACAAATCCGCGATATCGGCATGTTCATGACGCTTACCACCCATCGCGCCGGTTTTCGCGTCTTGCTGGTGCATCCTGCCGAAGCGATGAATCCTGCCGCCGCCAATGCGTTGCTCAAAACACTGGAAGAGCCGCCACCGCAAACCGTGATTTTGCTCGTCACTGACCGCATTGGCCGATTGTTGGCGACCATCAAGAGCCGTTGCCAGAAACTTCTGGTGCCCGCGCCGGACGAAGCTGCTGCGCTCGCATGGTTGACGTCGCGCGGCATCGACGATGCACGTGCCGTACTTGCCCAATCAGGCGGTGCGCCGCTGGATGCCATCGCCTTTGCGGACGCCGACTATCAATCCGATCGGAGGGCGTTCACGCAAATACTTGCGGACTCCAATGCCGACTATCTGGCCGCCGCACAGGTATTTGAGAAGCGCGAATTGTCCAATATCCTCGACTGGTTGCAAACCTGGGTCTGCGATGTTGCGCTGTCACGTTTCACCGGCGATGTGCGCCACCACGGTGAACATCGCGCCGCCATTTCGCGCATTGCCGCGCGCGTGAATGTGCCGGCGCTGTTTCGTTATGAATCGCAATTGCGTCAGGCGCGCCGCAGTGTTCACCATCCGCTGAACGCGAGACTTTTGCTGGAACAGTTGCTAATATCGTATTCGCAAGCCATTCGATAGCATTACTCAAAAATCCAGCCGCCCGATGAGCGCCGACAACCCGACCACTATCAGCGCAAGCGTTACGCCAATTCGCCGCCCCGACGTGATTTCGCTCAATCTCAAAG
>JAYTUX010000229.1:0-6072 GCA_043744315.1 Betaproteobacteria bacterium
GATGGCTCGCCGAATTTGCATTGCGAAATCGTTCACCGCACGCGCATTGGCTGCTATGTGATCGACGAAGAAGCCATCCGTGGACGCCTTCCCGGCGTCAATCCCGAATTGCGTCGTGCGGTGGTGATTTATCGCGTTGACGCCGACGCCGGGCTGATTTCTCACGTCAGAATGTTGCGCGATTCCGACTAGCGATTATTGAAATGCCGGAACGGGAAATCGCCACGGCACGCCTGTTGCTCACTGCGCCGCGCCTCGATCAGGCCGCTGCCATGCTCGATTTCGTCACGCGCAATCGCGAGCATCTCAAGCCTTGGAGTCCACCCACGCCGCCCAATTTTTATACGCTAGCGCACTTGCAGGAAGTGGTTGGCAAGCACACCGTTGCGTTCGAAAACGGCAGCGCGGCTCGTTTCTGGATTTCACCGATTGACGATTTGGGCCAAATCATCGGCAGCATCGGTTTTTCGCAAGTCAGTCGTGGCCCGTTTTGTTCCTGTGTGCTGGGCTACCAAATCGATGGGGAATGGGAAGGCAGGGGATTGATGAGCGAAGCATTGCGCGCCGCGATTCAATATATGTTCGAAGATCAAAAGCTTCACCGCATTGCTGCCAATTATCGTCCGGAAAATGTGCGCAGCGGTCGACTGTTGGCTAAACTCGGCTTTCGCATTGAAGGATTCGCGAAAGATTATTTATTCATTGACGGCGCGTGGCGGGATCATATCCTGACATCGCGCGTAAACGATCAATTTGCACCGGATTGAATCGCGCCAAGTCGTCATAGAACCGAAATTGCCCACGGCACAACCACCATGATTGCCATCAACGATCTCGCCAGAAACCATTTACCGCATCAGGAGGAACTTCGCGACACCTGCCTTCGCGTGTTGGCGTCGGGTTGGTACGTCCTGGGGCATGAAGTTGCACGTTTCGAGCGTGATTTCGCCGCATATTGTGGCACCAATCATTGCGTGGGCGTGGCAAACGGCACCGACGCGCTCGAAATCGCCTTGCGCGCCATCGAAATCAAACCCGGCGATAAAGTGCTGACGACGGCCAATTCCGGCATGTATGCGACCATCGCCATCACTGCCTGCGGGGCCGAACCGGTGTTTGTCGATGTGGATCCGTTAACCATGAACATGGCCCCAGATGCCTTGCGGATGGTGTTCGGCATGAAACCGCGGGCAGTAATCGTGCCCCACCTTTATGGGCGAATGGCCGAAATTGAGGCAATCACGCGAGCGTCGCACCAAGCGGGAGTTTTTGTCATCGAGGATTGCGCGCAGGCTCATGGCGCGCGGCGTGAGGCCAAGCATGTCGGATCGATCGGCGACATCGGCTGCTTCAGTTTCTACCCGACCAAAAATCTTGGTGCATTGGGTGATGGCGGCGCGATCGTCACTGACAACGCGCAGTGGGCGGAGCGCATACGCCAGCTCCGGCAGTACGGCTGGTCGAGCAAGTATCGTTGCGAATTAACGGGCGGTTGCAATTCACGTCTCGATGAATTGCAAGCTGCGGTGCTCACGGTAAAGCTCCCCTGGCTTGACACCCAGAACGCCGCACGACGAAAAATTGCAAACCATTATCATCAGGGCATCGCAAATCCGAATATCATTGGTCCACGCCGCGAGAGCGAATCAGATGTTGTTCATTTGTATGTAATTCGTTCAAGCCATCGCGCCCAATTGATCTCGCACCTCACCGAAGGCGGCGTGCAAACCGACATTCATTATCCGCTGCCCGATTATCGCCAGCCGGTATTCGGCGAACGTTTTGCGGAGGTTCATCTGCCGACGACGGAATTGTTGGCCAACGAAATCCTTACCCTTCCCTGCCACCCGGCCTTGAGTGAAGAGGAAATCTCGCATGTCATCGATGCCTGCAACCGCTTCAGTCCCTGATCGCGTTCCCGAGTGCAGCGTGATCGTTCCGGTTTATCGGAACGAGGCGAATATTCCGCAACTGCTGGAGCGTTTTCAGCAATTGCAACGGCTTGTCGCCGGTGGCGTTGAAATCATTTGCGTCGTTGATGGCAGCCCGGACCGAAGTTACGAACTTTTGAGACACGGCCTTTCTCATGCGCACTATCCGGCCAACCTGTTATTGTTGTCGCGGAATTTTGGTTCATTTGCCGCCATTCGCGAGGGGCTGAAGACCGCGTCGGGACGCTACTTCGCGGTGATGGCGGCCGACTTGCAGGAACCTGCCGAATTGGTCGTTGAATCATTTGCCGCATTGCAGCGCGACGATTGCGACGTGGCGCTCGGTACCCGTAATGCACGGGACGACCCTTGGCATGCGCGTATCGCTTCACATGTTTTCTGGAGCCTGTACCGCACATTTGTTCAGCGTGAATTGCCAACTGGCGGCGTCGATGTATTTGCCTGCAACCGCGTCTTTCGCGACCAGTTGCTCGCGTTTCATGAATCCCACACTTCATTGGTCGGACAATTGATATGGCTGGGCTTCCGGCGGAAATTCATTCCGTATGTGCGCCAGCGCCGTCAAATTGGTGAGAGCGCGTGGGGATTTCGGCGCAAATGGCAATACTTTCTCGATAGCGTATATTCGTTCTCCGATTTGCCGATCAAGATTTTTGTCGCGCTAGGGGCAATTGGCATTGCCGCCAGCATTGTGATGGGGTCGGTCGTTTTGGTCGCGCGACTCATGGGTGAAATTGCCGTACCCGGTTACACGGCGACCGTGATTGCGATCGTATTTTTTTCAGGCCTCAACCTGTTCGGCCTCGGCATCATCGGCTCGTACGTCTGGCGAGCCTATGAAAACACCAAGTCACGCCCCCTCTCCGTGGTGATGCGCGAGCAGCGGTTTGCGGGCGGACAAACGTCAACGACGCAAAGTTAATCGGAGCTTTGAACGCAATGATCCATCCGCAAGCCATCTGCGAATCGCCGAACATCGGCGAAAACACGCGCGTATGGGCGTTTGCCCATGTGCTCCCCGGTGCGGTCATTGGGCGCGACTGTAACGTTTGCGACGGTGTCTTCATCGAAAACGACGTCACGGTCGGCGACCGGGTCACCATCAAATGCGGCGTCCAGCTGTGGGACGGCGTGACGCTGGAGGACGATGTTTTTGTCGGCCCGAACGTCACGTTCACCAACGATCATTTTCCACGCAGCAAGCAGCCACCCGCACAGTTTTCGCGCACCACGGTTGAACGTAATGCGTCGATCGGCGCCAACGCAACGATCCTGCCCGGTATCGTCATCGGGCGCGGGGCGATGGTGGGCGCAGGCGCGGTCGTGTTGAAAAGCGTACCCAGTCACGCGATCGTGGCGGGCAACCCGGCCCGTATCATCGGCTACGTTGACACCGGCCCGACGGCGGCGAAATCCGTGGTGCCTGCCGGATTGGCGACATCGGTCGCCTCGCGGGTGAAAGGCGTGCAGATCTATGCAATGCCGCGCATCGAGGACATGCGCGGTAATTTGTCCGTCGGCGAATTTAGCCGCAGTCTGCCGTTCGTGCCACAACGCTATTTCCTGGTCTTCGATGTCCCCAGTGCGGAGGTTCGCGGCGAGCATGCGCACCGGCAGTGCCACCAATTTCTCGTCTGCGCGCATGGCCGGGTATCCGTGGTAGCGGACGACGGCGCGCGGCGCGAAGAATTTCTGCTAGACCGGCCGGAAATCGGCTTGCATATCGCCCCATTGGTGTGGGCGACACAGTACCGCTATTCCAGCGATGCGGTGTTATTGGTGTTTGCGTCGCATGCCTATGATCCATCCGACTATATCCGTGTCTACGACGATTTTCTTCGAGATATGCCCACTTCATGAATTCGCTTGAATCCGAGGGAAACACTGCTCCTGCGCAGGGGTTGCGCTTTGTCCTGTTCGGTGTATTCAATACGGCACTGACGTATTTGCTTTACTGCGTGCTGGTGTTTGTGATCCATCCGCAACTTGCCTATGCCCTGGTGTTTGCGTTGGGAATCGCATTGGCACTGACGGGCAACGCGGGATATGTTTTTCGCCGGCCACTTTCCCGTAACACGGTGGTTATGTATCCGTTTGCCTACTTTGCGCAATACTTGTTTACCGCCACACTTATTTACGCTTTTACCAGCCAGCTTGAACTGGGACCACGTGTGGCACTTGCCGTCGCGTTGATAATTACGACGCCCATTTCATTTGTGTGGAACCGCGCACTTTTTGCGCGGCAACTGCATCAAAAATGAATATTTGCCGGTGCATTTGGAGCCACCTCGACTTTTGAAACCGCCTCGAATCTTTCGCCGTCGCCTCGTGTGGCCGGCAAGTCGGCCGTCGCGCGCGCATTGTTTTTGGCTTGGGCTCGGGCTCATTTTGTATTTGGCGCTGTCGTATTCATTCAACTTAATGCTTTTGCAAAGTGCGGATATCAATTCATAAGCGTGTCGTGTTGGTTGCGTCGCTGGTACCAATGCCTGTAGTCGGCAATGACGCTACGCAGCGCTTGGCATTGCATTGGCTTTGGAATGAGGCGCAGACCGATTCGGCGCACACGGTAGACGTAGAAAGGCGAAACCGCCTCATTCGTGAGCACGGTTATATCGATATGGGAGCCATCGCACATGTCGATGCTCGACCGAGTCCCAATTTACGGCCGTTGATATGCTTCTATTCCGGGCCACCGCGCATGAATTCGTTTTGTTCCATTTCCGCTCGTGAGCACAAATTGATCCGCTCACTGGGATATCAGGAAGTTTGCATTGAGGGCTATGTTGCTGTCGAGCGCACAGCGGAAAGCCTCGTACTTTTTCGGCTGAGCCGTTCCAATGGTGATGGCAAGGATCGTGAGCATCGTTTCGCGGTTACGTCCGCTGAGCTCGTTCGCCTGCGCAAGCAGGATGGACCTATGACGGCGCCAAGGGATTCGTCAGCCCGCTCCATTGACCAATGACTATCCCTCGCCATACCTACGGGTTATTGACGGTTATCGTGACCTTGATGGTGGGGGCCGTCTACTCGCCGGGATTCTTCGGTTTTTGGCACGGCGACGACCTGCCCAATCTCGTCCGCGCGTATTCACAGTCGCAGCAGCAGACGTTGTGGTCGGAAACCTTGCGCCTGTTTTTTGCGCCTGTGCCATCCGATGGTGCGTTTTACCGGCCGATGATGATGTTGAGTCTGGCGGCGAATTATGCCGCGTTCGAGGCGAACTACGCAGGTTGGTATTTGATCAACCTTGCAGTTCACCTCGGCAATACCGCGCTGGTGGCGTTAGTTGTGCGACGTCTCGCCTTGCGCTGTGAATGTGATGCCGCCATTGCTGCACCTCTCGCTGCGTTTTTTTTTGGTATGTCGCCCATTCTGGCGGAAGGTGTTTACTGGATTTCGGCCCGGTCTGACGGCTGGGTCACGTTGCTGGCACTCGCCGGTGTTTATATGTGGGCAGGCACACCGCGAACAATGGTTGGAGTTTCGGCGTTCGGTTTACCGCTGTTGATCGTTTTCGCCCTCGGATTCAAAGAGTCTGCCGCCGTCGTGCCATTACAAATATTGTTATTGGCGATGGCATGGCCGGAGCGTATGTCGCGTTCGCAGCGCTGGGCGCTCGCCACCACGTTTGTGGTTGCCGGGCTGTTTCTTGTGTGGAGGGTGTGGCTATTCGGCAACGCGTGGCACGTTTACACGCCGGGACCTTCCAGTGGCACCAGCATGCATGTGCGACTGTGGCATTCGCTGCTTTCCTTGCCGCAGTGGTGGCATGCCATGACCCTTGCGACACCCGTATTCGCGGCGGCGTACTGGCCGCTCGCAATCATTGGGGGTGTCGGCGGATTCGTTGCCGCGCGTTCGACGCAGGCGCGGCTGGCGTTGTCGCTGCTGGCGGCCAGTGGCGGCCTCGCGTTGGCAACGCTTTTGAATCTGGGTGGCATGAGTTCGGCCGGCGAGGGCGGACGCTTGAGTTACAGCCCAATGGCGTGGTTGGCATTGGCGCTGGGGCTGCTAATGTCGACATGGCCGGGTGCATCAGCATTGAGAAAACGTGCGAATACGATCGCAATCTGGGCGATTGCCGCCGCGGCACTGGTTGGCACCGATGTATTGGAGC
>JAYTUX010000230.1:0-6063 GCA_043744315.1 Betaproteobacteria bacterium
TGATGTTGCGCCGCACAAACAAATACCGGTATGAAACATTACGATGTTTTTTTGATACAAGTCTATTGCGTAACGATTGGGGGGCGTCTAGCATCCCACGTTGTCTGATTGCATTCGTTGGCGGTGCCGGGTTCAAGTGAAAATCCGGGATCCGGGTTTAAATCCGGCAAGCGCCGAATAGATTTTTTTGTACCGTGGCACGACAAATCATAACTAGGAGGATGTATGGCTGAAGAAATCAAATCGACCGACACAATCGCCAAAGCCAAACCGGCGCGTCGCAAATTCCTGGCGGGAACCGCCGCCGCAGCGGGTGCTGCCGTCACTGGTTTCCCGATGATCGCAAAGGCGCAAGCCGGCCCGATCAACATGCGCTGGCAGTCGACATGGCCCGCGAAAGATATTTTTCACGAGTACGCATTGGATTTCGCCAAGAAGGTCAATGACATGACCGGTGGCGATTTAAAGATCGAAGTGCTGCCGGCCGGCTCAGTCGTGCCCGCGTTCGGCCTGCTTGATGCCGTGTCGAAAGGCACACTCGATGGCGGCCACGGCGTATTGGTATATCACTACGGCAAACAAAATGCCTTGGCACTGTGGGGATCTGGCCCGGCCTTCGGTATGGATGCAAACATGCTGCTGTCATGGCACAAATACGGCGGCGGCAAGGAATTGCTCGCGAAGCTGTATGCCTCGATCAATGCCAACGTCGTCTCGTTCCCGTATGGCCCAATGCCGACCCAGCCTCTCGGATGGTTCAAGAAACCGGTCACCAA
The DNA here is from genome assembly GCA_043744315.1 of Betaproteobacteria bacterium. Classification (GTDB taxonomy): domain Bacteria; phylum Pseudomonadota; class Gammaproteobacteria; order Burkholderiales; family Usitatibacteraceae; genus UKL13-2. The sequence goes on from JAYTUX010000230.1 coordinate 777, forward strand.
GTCGGCCGATTTCAAAGGTCTCAAATATCGCACCGTCGGCATTTCGATCGACGTGTTCACCGCGATGGGTGCAGCAGTAAATGCATTGCCGGGTGGTGAAATTGTTCCCGCGATGGATCGTGGCCTGCTCGATGCTGCCGAATTCAATAACGCGAGTTCGGATCGGTTGCTCGGTTTTGCCGATGTTTCAAAAGTGTGCATGCTCCAGAGCTATCACCAGAACGCCGAGCAATTCGAAATCATGTTCAACAAGACCAAGTACGATGCGCTGCCGGAAAAAATGCGCGCGATTATCAACAATGCCGTTGAAGCAGCCTCGCAGGACATGTCGTGGAAAGCGGTCGATCGCTACTCGAAGGATTATGTCGAGTTGCAAAAAGCCGGCGTCAAGTTCTACAAGACACCAGATGCAGTGCTTCAGGAGCAGCTCACCGCGTATGACACGGCGGCCGGCAAAAAAACCGCCGACAACGCCTTGTTCAAGGAAATCATTGAATCGCAGAAAGCGTTTGCCGAGCGCGTCGTTCGCTGGGAGCTGGATACCGTCGTGCCGCGCCGCATGGCCTATAACCATTACTTCGCCAAGGCGGCTGCTGCTCCGGCTAAACCCGCGGCTGCGCCGAAGAAGGGCTAGTCCTAACCATCAAGCCTACCTTCCGGTAAACACCGGTTGGTAGGCTTTTTTGTGCAGAATCGTTGCCCAGGGTGTTTGTATTCCGGGAAGTTTCGATCAAGTCCGAAATAGGCCAAGTTCGACAATTACGCCACAAACGCAATCGATCGGTTGCCGTTTATGCAGAGCCGGTCGCAGCACGCAGTCAGAAATTCTTCGGGTTAGTTTTCCCGTTCTATCGTCCATCGCAGGCAGGGTACTTCATGCAAAAATTATTGTTGTTCGTCGACGCCGTCAGCACTTGGGTAGGTCAGGCATTTTCGTGGCTGATCGTATCGCTCACCTTGCTTATCACATGGGAGGTTTTTTCCCGCTACGCGCTTGATCATCCCCATGCGTGGGCGTTCGACGTGATGATCATGATGTACGGCACGCTGTTCATGATGGCAGGCGCCTACACACTTTCCAAAAACGGCCATGTTCGCGGCGATGTGCTCTATAGCTTCTTCGAGCCGCGCACGCAGGCGAGTGTCGATCTGGTCTTGTACATCATCTTTTTTATTCCCGGCGTCATTGCCCTGGCGTGGGCAGGCTATGTTTATGCTGGCGAGAGCTGGGCGATTAGGGAACATTCAAGCATTACGGCCGATGGCCCGCCGCTCTACCATTTCAAGTCGGTCATTCCACTGGCCGGGGTGATGCTGTTGTTGCAAGGCGTCGTCGAAATCGTGCGCTGTATCGTCTGCCTCAAGGAAGGCGAATGGCCATCGCGCGTTGACGACGTGGAAGAAGTGGACGTTGAAAAATTGAAGCAAATGGTTCATGTCAAAGACGAGGACATTGCCGGGCTTGACAAATATGTGGTCGCGCAGGGGGCCACCAAATGAAGAAGCCATTCATACGCAAAGAGCTTTGGTTCGGCTTCATCCTGATGGGCATCATCCTTGCGGTGTTGCTATTTGTGACGCCGTGGGGACACATTACCAACGGCCATTTGGGCCTGATCATGCTCGGCCTGATTGTGGTCATGATCATGCTTGGCTTTCCGACGGCGTTCACGCTGATGGGCATGGGAATATTTTTTGCGTGGCTGTCATATCGCAGCGTGAATCCCGACATCGCTATGCGGCAGACGCTCGATCTAATGGTGCAACGCGCGTATTCAGTTATGTCGAACGATGTGCTGATCGCGATTCCGCTGTTCGTATTCATGGGTTATCTGGTCGAACGGGCGGCATTGATCGAAAAACTATTCAAGAGCTTGCATCTGGCGATGGCGCGCATTCCGGGATCTTTGGGTGTGGCAACGATCGTTACCTGCGCAATTTTTGCGACCGCCACCGGCATCGTTGGGGCGGTGGTGACCTTGATGGGGTTACTCGCCTTGCCTGCCATGCTGCGTGCTGGCTATGACGTGAAACTCTCGGCCGGCGTGATTACGGCGGGTGGCTGTCTCGGCATTCTGATCCCGCCTTCGGTGTTGCTGATTGTCTATGGCGCGACCGCTGGTGTTTCAGTCGTTCAACTTTATGCCGGCGCTTTTTTCCCCGGCCTGATGTTGGCGGCACTGTATGTGGGCTACGTGATCGTTATCGCCAAGTGGAAGCCGCACCTAGCGCCACCGTTAGCGGCAGCCGATCGAATCGTGCCTTTGCCACCACTCGCCACCGCACTGAAAGCCAGCAGCCGCAATGCGGTGGTTGGATTGTTCGGCGGGCTGAAAGTGCCATCATTGTCGAAGAACACGGTATTGGGACAATTGTTCGTCTCGCTGGTACCCGCGATCGTGATCGTGGTCTTGCTCGGTTTGATGTACAACACTGCGACAGCACCAGTGATCGCCGACGATATCACTGGCCTGGTGCAAACCGGTGGTGCCATGGCGGCCGATGTTGATGAAAAGTCGACGGGCGTGACGGGCCTTCAGGAACCGCCGAAGGAAGATTCCGGACTTCAGGAGCCGCCGAAAGAACTTTCCGGCGTGCAGGAACCACCCGCAGAGGTTGGCAAAGCCGCCGTTGCCGAAAACGCAAAGCCCGCTGTCGGGGCGACGGTTGCAAAGACGGCCTCGCCCCCTCCTGCCGCCAACCCCGCTGAACGCGTGCCCGCGCCGATATGGTATTGGGTCGTGTTTGGGGTTGGCATGTCGGGATTGGCCTTGACATACTGGCTGATGAATTGGGAGCGCCTGGAAATTTTCAAGATGTTGTTGGCGTCGTTTTTCCCGCTCGCGGTGCTAATCATTGCCGTGCTCGGCTCGATCGTGTTCGGATTGTCAACGCCGACCGAGGCCGCGGCGGTGGGTGCATTTGGGGGCTGCATTCTGGCCGGCGCCTATCGATACGTGAATGCGCGCAAAACCAAACCTGATAGTGCCGTCGCACAGACCGTCAAGGAACTCGGCGGCATCATCAAAGAGTCTTCATTTCTCACCGCAAAAACTAGCGCAATGGTGTGCTGGCTGTTTGTCGGCTCCTCCATTTTTTCGGCTGCTTTTGCGCTGCTCGGCGGACAGGACATTATTGAAAAATGGGTGTTGTCGCTCGGCCTGACGACAGTTCAATTCATGATGCTGTCGCAGTTCATTATTTTCGTTCTGGGCTGGCCGTTGGAGTGGACTGAGATCATTGTGATTTTCATGCCGATTTTCATTCCCTTACTGGCCAAATTTAACGTTGATCCGTTGTTTTTCGGATTGCTGGTTGCGCTGAATTTGCAGACGGCGTTCCTGTCGCCACCGGTGGCGATGGCGGCATTTTATTTGAAAGGAGTGTCACCGCCGCATGTGACCCTCAATCAAATATTCGGCGGGATGATGCCGTTCATGGGGATACAGGTGGTGGCGTTGATTCTGCTTTATTTGTTCCCTGAAATCGGCTTGTGGCTGCCGCACCTTCTGTACAAGTAAGGTTATTCCGGACGGCTTTGCCGCCGGAATAACTCGCCTCGATGATGCGTACGCCTGATGGCGCCGCATAACTCGGCGACTCGCAATACTTGCGCTCGCGTCCTACATTGTGTTCCCTCTCCCCTCGTGGGATAGGGTTTTAGCAGTGGTTTCACACCGAATGCGGTGTGCCTGCGTAACGGTTGCCGGGTGAAATCGGTAACGCGCCCTGCAAGGGGGCGAAAGGCCGGGAGTGGGGGGTTGGTTCCTTGCAAGTCCGCGGCACTTGAAATCCAGCAAAGTCTTTCGGTCAAATGAAACCCAAAATCCTTATCACCCGCCAAGTTTTCCCTGAAGTCGTTTCCGGCCTCGAGAAGACCTACGACGTAGATCACAACGCATCCGACAACATTTTTTCACTGGAGGAATTGCGATCCCGCGCGCAAGGCTGTACCGGCGTCATCGCTTGTCTCACTGAAAAAATAGGCGCCGCTTTCTTCGACGCCTGCCCGACGGTAAAAGTGGTCAGCAACATCGCCGTCGGCTACAACAATATCGACGTCGTTGAAGCCAGCAAACGCAAGGTAATGGTGACCAACACGCCCGGCGTCCTCGACGACACCACCGCCGATTTGACGTTCGCGTTGCTGATGGCTGCCGCGCGCCGCATCACCGAAACCGAGCGGCGTTTGCGCAACCGCGAATGGATCAAAGGCTTCGCGCTCCAGCAATGGCTTGGCACCGATATCCACCACGCTTCGCTCGGCATCATCGGCATGGGCCGCATCGGCCAGACAATTGCACGCCGCGCATCAGGATTCGAGATGAAGGTTCGGTATCACAATCGTACGCGCCTCGATGCAGCGACGGAATCCAAACTCAACGTCACCCACGCAAGCAAGGAAGATATCCTGCGCGAAAGTGATTTTGTGGTGGTGATGGTGCCGTATTCACCGGCCACACATCACCTCATCAAAGCCGACGATCTGGCTCTGATGAAACCGACCGCGATCTTCATCAACACCGCGCGCGGCGGTGTGGTCGATGACCTCGCGTTGATTGTCGCGCTGAAAGGTAAGCGCATTGCCGGTGCGGGTATAGATGTATTTGAAGGTGAGCCTGCGTTGAATCCGGAGTTCCTGACGCTCGACAACGTTGTCCTCACGCCGCATATCGGCAGCGCCACGCATGCCACGCGTATGCGCATGGCGGCGCTGGCCGCGACCAACATGACGGCTGCGTTGTCAGGGGCCGTACCACCCAATCTGGTCAATCCCTAATTCTGGAGCACAAAATGAAACTCGCATTTTTAGGCCTCGGTGTCATGGGCTATCCCATGGCCGGCCACCTCAAGGCCAAGGGCCATGAAGTTACTGTTTATAACCGCACCACCGCCAAGGCCGACGCGTGGGCAAAGCAACATTGCGGTACGTTCGCCAAAACCATCGTCGAGGCAGTTACCGGTGCTGAGGTAGTGATGATGTGTGTCGGCAACGACAATGACCTGATGGAAGTTGGTCAGGCGGCCCTTGGCGCGATGAAATCCGGCACCACGCTAATTGACCACACCACCGCCTCTGCCGATGCGGCAAGGCAGCTCTACGCGCTCGCCAAGGCCAAGAGTATTGCCTTTATCGACGGCCCGGTTTCCGGTGGTCAGATGGGTGCCGAAAAGGGCCAACTGACGGTCATGTGCGGCGGTGATCAGGCGGCCTTCGATCTCGTCAAGCCGGTCATTGATTGCTATGCCAAGGCGACCACCTTGATGGGGTCGTCCGGCGCAGGGC
>JAYTUX010000231.1:0-6060 GCA_043744315.1 Betaproteobacteria bacterium
CGGCGCTTCACATCAAGCGCATGGCTGGCAACCCAGGTGTTCGCGCGTTTCGTGGCCCACTCCTCCGCGACGTTCTGAAAAGAATTTTCAAATGCGAGGCATTGGCGTCGCTTATCGGCCTGACGTTCCGCAGATGGGTCTAGACCCGCGTCCAGTAGCGCGCGTGCGGCCTCGCGTTTCGCGCGTGCGGCCTTCAGTCCAACATCGGGATATATGCCAAGCGACAAAGACTTTTCCTTGCCGCCTATCTGGTAACGGAATCGCCAGGACTTGCGCCCGTCGGCATACACCCAAAGGAACATGCCTCTACCATCCGCCAACTTGCGGATTGGCTTGCCGTCGCTTGTAGCACTCCTGCACTTGGTGTCCGAGAGCATTGGGGTAATCCTTCCGGTTTCCGGGGTAACTTGTCGCATTATTACCCCGGTTTACCCTAGGATGCAAGCGGACACCGATGAACCGCATTGAACCCTGAAAAAGAAAAACCCCCTATGACAACTGGGGGTTTGTGGATTTCTTTGGATCATTTCGGACGCCAAACTGGCGGAGGCGGTGAGATTCGAACTCACGGACGACTTGCGCCGTCGCTGGTTTTCAAGACCAGTGCCTTAAACCGCTCGGCCACACCTCCAGGAAGGAAATATTTTATCATCGCCCCGTGCCATGGCCCACGATGCGACGAAACGACCGGATTTCGCGATGAACACCTGATGAAACTTTTTGCGTTCAGGTATAGTCTTATATGCGTATCTTTCGTTTTTGGAGGCAATACCATGTCTGACATTCAAACTCTCAATCCTGCCGGCACATCGACCACACTCGCACCAACGCAGAACCGCGTGCTGCGCAATACTTACATGCTGCTGGCACTCTCGCTGGTGCCCACCGTCTTCGGTGCGATCCTCGGCGTGCAAATGAAGTTCTCGTTTTTCGCCGGCAATCCATTCATCGGATTCATGCTGTTTCTCGCGATTGCGTTCGGTTTTTTCTACGCGATCGAAAAAACCAAGAACAGCGCCTGGGGTGTCGCCATCCTGCTGGGCTTTACGTTCTTCATGGGCCTGATGCTGTCGCGATTGCTCGGCATTGTGCTGAACATGAGCAACGGCGGTACTTTGATCGCCACTGCTTTTGGTGGCACGTCGGTGATTTTCTTCGCCATGGCCACACTTGCCGGCACCATTAAACGCGACTTGTCCAATATGGGCAAGTTTTTGATGATCGGCGTGCTGTTGCTGATCCTCGCGGCAGTCGCGAATATCTTCCTGCAAATTCCGGCATTGACGCTGACAATCATGGTGCTCGCCATCGGCATCTTTTCGGCATTGCTTTTGTATGACGTGAACCGCATCATCACCGGCGGCGAAACCAATTACATCAGCGCAACGCTGGCGATCTATCTGGATATCTACAATATCTTCAGCAACCTGCTGGCCCTGTTGGGGATTACCGGCGGCAACGACTGAATGCGCGTTCGACACGATTGAAAAAGCGGCCCGCAGGCCGCTTTTTCAATTGTTCAAACTCAAGCAATGGTGCGGCTTTCCAATCCCTTTCGCCCTGAAACGCCCGCCCAATATAGCGTTTCGCTAAATTTCCCTCTCAAACAGCGCAATCGATTCGACGTGCGCCGTGTGCGGGAACATGTTCACCACACCGGCCGCTTTCAAGGTGAATCCTTTGGTATGCACCAACACTTCGGCATCGCGCGCAAGCGTGCTTGGGCTGCAAGAAACATAAACAATGCGCTTTAATTCTGGCCGCAAGTCGTCCCCCAGCAATTTGCAGACTTCGACCGCACCATCGCGCGGCGGATCGATCAACATTTTCGTGACGGGCGGAATTTTCTTCATCGCCGCCTCTTGATCGGTATAAAGATCGGCTGCAAAAAATTGCGTGGCATCGCCGAGACCATTGCGAATCGCATTTTCCGTCGCGCGCTTGGTCAGCGCTTCGCTGCCTTCCACGCCGATTACCTGCGCGCCGCGTCGCGCAATCGGCAAGCTGAAATTACCGAGCCCGCAAAACAAATCCGCAATGATGTCGCCCGGCTGCGGGTCGAGCAGATCGATCGCACGTTGCACCATCAATCGATTGACGCGGTGATTCACCTGGGTGAATTCAGTCGGCCGAAAATTGATGTCGAGAGAAAATTCCGGCAGTAAATACGTGAGTTCGGGTGAATCAAGCGGATACCAAGGCACCGCCGTTTCCGGCCCTTTCACCTGCACCCACCATTGCAGACGATGCGACGCGGCATGGGCATCGGCGAAGGCGCGCAATGTCGCCTCGTCAGCAAGCGTGAGCGGCTCCAGGAGGCGCAATACCAGCGCCGTGACCCTCTCCCCCACGGCGACTTCGATTTGCGGGATGCGGTCGCGTTTATCAAGTGTGGTCAACATCGCGCGCAGCGGATCGATCAAGCGGCCGATGCCGCCCGCCAGCACTTCACAAGAATGCATGTCGGCCACGTAGCTCGATTTTTTTTCGCGAAAGCCCACCAGCACGCCGCCTTTTTTCGCGACGTAATTGACCGACATGCGCGCGCGATGGCGATACTCCCACGGCGCACCATAAATTGGCGGCAGTACCCGTTCGGGGGTGACTTTGCCGATGCGCGCAAGATTGTCTTCCAACACGCGTTGCTTGGCTGCCACTTGCAGTCGCGGATCAGCGTGCTGCTGCCCGCAGCCGCCACAAATTTCATAGAAGCGGCATTTCGCGGTAGTTCGATCCGACGACGAGCGAAATATCCTCGTCAACTTCGCGGTTTCAAAATTTCTCCTCTTGCGCGAAGGTTGATATTCGACCCACTCACGTGGCAAGGCGCCTTCCACAAATATCGCTTTGCCGTCAACATGCGCGACGCCGCGGCCTTCGTGGTCGAGGGATTCAATCAATGCATTGTGAACAACTGGCGGCGCAGCGGCTTCGAGCTTTTCGGACATGTGGGGGACGCGTTTGCAGAAGCGCGAATTATACGTGGCAACTTTTCACTGCCTGGCCGGACGCATTCTCACCACCGTTTCGTCAAGGATCCTCGCACTCGGATCTGAACGCATCGAACACTTGCCGCTCGATGCTCTTCGTCACAGGAGCGCCATTGACGTCATAAATTAATGTTGCCGAATTTCCAGTTTTGAACTCGACGCGCATATTGCCAACCCGTGTAACGTTCGTGGCGGCATCGAGCGCAATGAAAGGAGACGCATTGAACGCGGAACCCGTCACTCGCAACAAGTCGCCCTGAAACACATCCACCGTGGACGCCGCCGTGGGTGGCTCTTCCTTCATCGTTGCCGTCAACCACATGCCTTTGTTGGAATTTCCTGCGCCGGCTTGATACGTGAACAAGGTCGCAAAAATCGTTTCGCTCTGGTGCGTGAAGTTGATGCCCCACCCTGATTCCGCGGGGTTCCACCACAAATCCTGATAGTTGAAATCGAATACGCGGTCGCCACCGGTGAATACGCACTTCGGCAAGGTCGCAAACGCTTGTCGGGTAAGATTTTTGATGATCGTCGCACCCGTCCCACCCGTGCCCGCGCCGTTCACGTCATAGGTGAGCGTCGCGGCATTGCTGGCGGTGAAATCAATGCGAAAACTTCCCACTCGGGTACTGTTGGCTGCGGTAATCGGCGTGAATGGCGTAGCGTTGAATGCCGGGCCAACCACACGCAGCAGATCGCCTGCAAATGAATCCGATGCGCCGACTCTCGCCGCACTCGCGACCAGCCAAAGCGCGGGATTCTGGGTGCCAAGGCCCGCCGCTTCATAGTTGAACAGCGTGCCGAAGATCGTATTACCTTGCTGATTGACGTTGAGACCCCAACCGCTCTCGGCACTGCCCGCCCACCACATCGCGGAATGATTGGTAGTGGCCGTCGTGAAGCTGGCCGATACTGTGTATGGAGTGCTGGTTACGACCGCGGGATCCCACGCGGCTACTGCCAAGTAATAATTCCCAGGGCTCACCAGCCACGCGACACCGAATTCATTGTTGCCGCTGAAATTATCGTCGTTGGTTTGCAGCGTTGTGCCATTGGCGTCCATCAAATTGCCAATCAAGTCATAGCCACCGGAAGATTTCACAAACAAGGTTCCCGATTGGGTGACCGGGATGCGAAATACATCGATATCGCCGACATAGCTGAGTTGCCCGCTGAGCGTCGCCCCGATTGCGAGTGCCGGGCCGGTCTCCGAGGGCTGATTGGGGAAATCGTCGGGCGGATAGCTTTGGCCATTCAGCAGCGGCGCAATTTGCGGATAAAGGTAGTCGAATCGCCCAAACAGTGCGTTTTCCGTGGTGTTGCTGCACGACAGTCCATCGGGATCTTTGGTCGTCGTGTCCCCGAACAATGTGCCGCGCAGCTGCAGGCTACTACCGGCAATAGTAAACAAACCCGAGCCGGAAGAGCCGCCTTCGGTAATGCCGCGATCAAACAATACCGCATACATTTCCTGCTCAAATCGGCTGCTTCGGTAGAGTCCGTCGGGCCTGTCTTGAATCGTGGAAGATACCCTGCCTGTCGCGAATTTCATGAAGTCACCCGAGGGATGACTGATTGAAACAATCGATGTGTTCGGCGCGAGTGGCGAAGCATTCCACCCGGAATACACCGCGCCACTTGGCGGCGGATTGTTCAATCGCAGCAGTGTTCCATCGACAAATTGATTGGTAAATACCAATTGCGCGCCGCCTGAAACAGTGACTTGCAACCCAGTGGACGCGACAACACCGCAGGTTGCCGACTGTCGAAACCACACCGTTGACAAGCTGCTCGCTTCGGCTTGCGTGGAAATGCAATGGTTGGCCGTCAGGAAAAAATTCTGCTGACTCGGTGAATTGAGCAATGTTCCGGTGCAGAGATACAGAGATCCGCCGCTCGCAAAATTCATCATCGCAACCGATTTTCTGCGCTCATCAATGGCAATATCGAGCAGTGCGTTGTTGGACGTGCAAACGACATCGGGGCTACAGCGGCCCGCCGTACCAGCGCCGGATGTCGCCGGCGACTCGCTCGTCGAAAATGGTATCGGCGCATCAAAATGTCCAATATCTGTCACATCGATGCGACTGCCCGCGATATTTTGCAGCGCGCGGATTTCGACAAGTTGCGTCTCGCCTTCGGTATAAGGTGTCCAGATTTCACCTTGCTGCGTGGCGCTCAAGGCAACAGTCTCGGCAACATCGCCCGGGTTCGCGACGACACGAATTTCCCCCATCGTCATGCCCGCCGGCAGTTGCAATTTGGCGCGTATCCCGTGCGCGCCCACCGAAGTAATACGAATGTGCGTCACATGACTGCCATCGGCAAGACGCTCCCATTGCACCATTTGGCCGATCGTGTTTGAGGGAAACACCGAACCAACGCGGCGCGGCCTGAACGGAATTTTCGACCGATTGAAGCCGAGCACTTGCGAAAGCGGTGGCGCGATTCCCTCCGCAAAGGACGCATTTTGCGCCGCCTCGAGCATTTGCTTGGACGTCGGCGCGATCCTGACATCCCGTGAAGGCGCGCTTACCGAGCGCAACATGGTTCGTTCGACGGCCGGCGCCATATGCACGCGGCTCGGCATTTCCTGTGCCCACAATGAAAACGAGAATAACACCGCCGCAATGAACGCGCATCCATACCACCGCGCAAACCAATTTCCGCTATGCATTCACGACCTTTGCATTCAATTTGAAACTCCGCATCAGCCGCTGTGCACCGAGCCATTGTTGCGCCCAATACCCCTGCCCATATTCGACACCATCGAGTTGATCGCGAACACCCGTTTTCGGGTACGAATCGGTAAAAACTGCCGTTCCAAAGCACACATCCCAAACCGGAAACAGCACCGCAAAATTGCAACCACGTGCCACGCCCTCATGGCCAAAACCTATTGCGTGATGCATCCGATGAAATCGCGGGCTCACCAGCAGATAGTTGCCGATACGGCCAAAGTGGATTTTGAGATTCGCATGCGCGAAGCTCTCGACGACGCGTGTCGCCACCACGATCGTCACAAACTGGGCAGGCGGCACACCAATCAACAATGCCACGCACGCGAATG
>JAYTUX010000232.1:0-6048 GCA_043744315.1 Betaproteobacteria bacterium
ATTTTCATGCGCTACAACGCCGACCCCGATATCAAGCGGCTCGCAACGGATCTGCAACGGGTACTGAAGGCATCGCAAATTGGTTGAGCTTGGCCATACATTCGCGTCCTCTTGCGGCAGTCTCCGATGAATCTGGATGGATTTGAACGAAGTCTGATCGGCGCATTGTTGCTCGTGCTGTCGATTGGCGCTTACTTTTGGGTGGGCTCCGACCGTGCGCGTTATTTCAGGCTGATCGTTGCGACAGCGTGCCTCACCTTGTTGCTGGTGGTTCTTGGCGCGTATGTTCGATTGTCCGATGCGGGCCTGGGTTGCCCGGATTGGCCGGGTTGCTATGGCAATCTGACGCCTGCACACTCTGCCGCAGAAATTTCCGCAGAAGAATCAATGCGGCCCGGTGGCCCGGTGACGATGGCGAAAGCATGGAAAGAGATGATTCATCGCTATCTGGCGATGATCGTTGGCACGCTGATCGCAGCCATCATGTTGAGCGCGTGGCGGAACCGTTCACGTTGGCAACAATCACCGATCCTGTCGATGGCACTGGCGGCGGCTGTGATCTTTCAGGCGGCGCTGGGCGCATGGACCGTGACCATGCTGTTGAAACCGGCGATTGTCACCAGTCATTTGCTCGGCGGAATATCGATCTTCGCATTGTTGACATGGCTCGCCCAACGTCAGCCAAATGCAGCAAATTGGGCACGACGTATAATGGTCACGGAAAGATCGCAGTGGTTGGGTTGGGCGGCACTGTCGGTATTGGCAGTGCAAATTGCACTTGGTGGATGGGTGAGTACTAACTATGCCGCCTTGGCTTGTAGCGACTTGCCAACGTGTCATGGTGCCTGGTTTCCAACGATGGATTTTTCAAATGCTTTTCATGTGTTGCGACCGCTTGGCTACGCACCTGACGGAGAACTTTTGACCCATGAAGCGCTCCGGGCGATTCACTGGGTGCATCGAGTTGGCGCCCTGTTCACGATGCTGTTAGTGGGGAGTTTTGGGTTTGCACTACTGAAGTCTGCGACCGGCAGCCTTGCCGCGCGGGGGTTAATGGCGTTGCTCGGTGCGCAGATATTGCTCGGCCTGTCCAATGTCTGGTTCGGCCTGCCATTGGCGGTTGCGGTTGCGCATAACGGTGTTGCGGCAATGTTGTTTGCGTTGCTGCTTTCCATCAATTTACGGATCGTCAACAACAATCATTAGGTTTCAGATGTCCCAACAGATGGCGGCAACTTCGGAGAAAAATGTCCTGGCTCAATTTCTTGAGCTGACCAAACCGCGCGTGAACGCGTTGATTGTTTTCACGGCGATCATCGGCATGATGCTGGCTTACCCAGTCGGCATCGCATGGGATCTTCCACTGATGCTCACGGCGACATTTGGCATCGCACTGGTCGCGGGTGCTGCGGCGGCATTCAATTGCCTGGTTGAACAGCAAATCGACCGCAAGATGGCGCGAACCCGCGCGCGCCCAACGGTAGCGGGCTCAATTTCAACGCTGCAGATTCTCATCCTCGCCGGAATCGTCGGTGGCGCGGGGCTGTTTGTCTTGTATCGATTTGTCAACCCATTGACTATGTGGCTCACGCTTGGAACGTTTGTTGGTTATGCGGTGATTTACACCGTTATCCTGAAACCGGCCACGCCGCAGAATATTGTAATTGGCGGCGCCTCGGGCGCAATGCCACCCATTCTCGGTTGGGCGGCGGTGGCGGGTGTCGTAGATCCCAAGGCGCTGCTGCTTTTCCTGATCATATTTGCGTGGACGCCGCCGCACTTCTGGGCGCTGGCACTCTACCGGAAGAATGAATACGCCAAGGCGGGTGTACCTATGCTGCCGGTGACGCACGGTGAAGCATTCACCAAATTGCATCTCTTGTTCTACACATTGCTACTGGTGGCTGCGACGATGCTTCCATTTGCCGTCGGCATGAGTGGCTGGATTTATCTGGCGACGATACTTGTGCTTAACGGATACTTTTTGAATTTTGCCATCAAGCTCTACCGAGACTACTCGGATGCGCTAGCGCGGCGGACGTTCACATTTTCAATTCTCTATTTGTCTTTGTTGTTTGCGGCGTTGCTGGTTGATCATTATTCGGCGCTGCTGTGGCAATGACGCGCCACCGCAATGTTGGTGCGCTTTGCGTCACATTCATGTTGGCGTGGCTGCTTGCCGCATGCGAAAGCAAAGCAGGGTTCAATTCGCTCGATATCACCGGTATTCAAGGCTACGGCCATGATTTTCGGCTGATCGATCACACCGGAAAGCCACGCACGCTCGCCGATTTTCGAGGCAAAGTCGTGGTGATGTTTTTCGGCTTCACGCATTGTCCGGATGTGTGCCCGACAACGTTGTCGGACATGCGTCAGGTTATGCAAAAACTGGGGCCCGACGCTTCACGCATGCAGGTATTGTTTGTGACCGTCGATCCCGCTCGCGACACGCCTGAACTGCTTGCGAAATACGTCCCCTCCTTCAATCCGACGTTTCTCGGTTTGTATGGCGACAACGCCGCGACGGCAAAAGTCACCAAGGATTTCAAGATCGTGCACCAGATTCAAGAGGGCAAGACACCCGAAAGCTACACCATCGCGCACACCGCCGCGTCGCTGGTCTTCGATGCAAACGGCCAGCTTCGATTGTTTATCGCCTACGGGATGGAAGTCGACAAAATTGAAGCGGATATCAGGCAATTATTAAACGGAAGCAAGCAATGACAATCAAGCGATTTCACATCGGCCCGCGTTTATCCGAGATGGCCGTGCATGGCAATACGATCTATCTTGCGGGCCAGGTTGCCGGCGATACCACCAAGGACATCACCGGACAAACCCGCGAAGTGCTTGCGGCAATCGATGCACTGTTGGGTGAAGTGGGCAGTGATAAATCACAAATCTTGTCCATCACTATTTACATCGCCGACATGGCAGATTTTCCCGCAATGAACGCGGTTTGGGATACGTGGGTTGTGCCAGGTGCCACACCGCCAAGGGCGACCGTTGAGGCAGCACTTGCGAAGCCAGCATACAAAGTCGAGATGCAAATCATCGCGGCAATGCCGTAACGTTTTAACGCGAAGCGGCCACTACGTTAGCCGCCTTTTCGGCTCAACAACGAAAGAAATTCGCGACGCAAATTTGGGTCCGTCAGAAACGCACCACGCATAACGCTGTTGGTCATCAACGCGTCAGCATCCTTGACGCCGCGCCATTGCATGCAAAGGTGATCCGCTTCGATCACGATCGCCAGGCCATCGGGCCGCACTTTTTCCTGCAAGATGTCAGCTAAGCGCACCACTGCTTCTTCCTGAATTTGCGGTCGGCTCATCACCCAATCGCAAATACGCGCGTACTTGGAAAGTCCAATCAAGTTCGAATGCTGATTGGGCATCACGCCTATCCAGACTTTGCCGAGTATCGGACAAAGGTGATGCGAACAGGCGCTGCGAATGGTCACCGGTCCGACGATGAGGAGTTCATTGAGTTTCTCCGAATTCGGAAATTCAGTAACTTTCGGCATTGGCACATACCGACCTTTGAACACTTCGCCGATAAACATCCGCGCCACCCGACGCGCGGTTTCCTGAGTATTGTGATCGCCCTTGGTATCGATCACGAGGCTTCTCAACACCGACGCCATTTTCTCCTCGACTTCCTGATGCAGTTCGTCAAGTTCGCCATCGCGCAAGAAATCGGCGATGTTGTCGTTGGCATAAAAGCGGTAATTTGCCTTGACAAGTCGTGTGCGAATTCGACCTGACACGGAATCCGCAGTTCCTGCTTCATCTTCTCGAAATATGGGGGCGGGCTTTTTTCGCATGAGAATCCTAAGTCAGTCGCAATTCAGTTCAGGAACGTGCGCGGCATTCTATCGCCGACCGCACAGTTTATTCTGGTTTACGTACGTAACGAATATCAGCAAAGTCAAATAAAAAGGGCTGTCACGCATCGCGTGACAGCCCTGCACATTCTATCGGTCGCTCGCTAATCCCGATGCATGTCGTAGCTCTTCAGCGACGTCTTCATTTTTTGCATCGCTTTCGCTTCGATTTGCCGGATACGCTCTGCCGACACGCCGAATTCGGCGGCGAGTTCGTGCAGCGTCTTTTCTTCACCTTCATTGAGCCATCGCGTCTCTATAATGCGGCGGCTGCGTTCATCGAGGCTTTCAAGTGCCGCGCGCATGCCATCGGTCGCGGCAGTTTCTTTTTGCAACACCGCGAGACGCTCGGAAGGATCGACCGTCGTGTCTTGCAGATACGCAATGGGACTCACCCAGGTGCTGTCTTCATCTTCGCCGGACGGCTCGAGCGAAATCTCCTGTCCCGAGAGTCGCTTTTCCATCTCAGAGACATCGGATTCCTTTACATTCAGCACGCGCGCAACTTCTTTGACTTCCGTCGGAGACAGCGCGCCAAAATGCGGCTTCATGCTGCGCAAATTGAAAAACAATTTGCGCTGGGCTTTGGTGGTCGCGACCTTCACGATGCGCCAGTTTTTAAGAATGTATTCGTGAATCTCGGCCTTGATCCAATGCACGGCGAATGACACTAGCCGCACGCCGCGATCCGGATCAAATCGTTTCACGGCTTTCATCAAGCCGATATTGCCTTCCTGAATCAGGTCGGCATGCGGCAAACCGTAGCCGGTGTAATTGCGGGCGATCGACACCACCAGGCGCAGATGCGACATCACCATTTCCGATGCAGCCGTCAAGTCGCCACGGGTTTTCAAGGCAACCCCCAACGCGTATTCGCGCTCCGGCGTCAGCATCGGAATGCGATTCACCGAGGAAATATAGTTTTCGATACTCCCGACCGAAAGGGCCGGTAAATTCATGGTCATCGAAGCAGTTGTCATTTGGACCTCCACTGATCCCGAATATCGGGTTATATGCATTTTAGCACTCCTGCCAATAGAGTGCTAATGCTGCAACAAGTTTCAAACTTCGCGATATTTATTTGGTAAACAAGCTAGGCAATTCATTTTTTATTCATTAAAAACAAATGGTTAAACATAAATATGCTCTGATGTACAAATTGCGGACTTGGATCAATCCAATCGCCGTCTTGAAAAAACTCTATATTCGACGTGGTTCTCAGGGCCTTATTGCTTGTAAAACCGCACCAGTGCTAGAGTTGTCTCGCAAAATCGACCTGCTCCCGCCGCAAATAACGCCATACCGAAAAGAATGCGCCCAGCCAACCCAATGCAGTCGATCCGAGCACAACCGCGATTGCATGCGCAAATGTCGGCGACTGGAGGGCAAACTCCGAACCGTATGACACAGTCAGCGCCTGCACCTCGGTCCCGGCCCACATGACAAACCCTCCAACCAGCGCCAAGGCAACAACCCCCGCAAAAAAGCCCTGGGACGCGCCAAAGTACAAAAAAGGCCGTCGCACAAACCGCCGGGTGGCACCTATCAGCCGGCTGACTTCGATTTCGTCTTTCTGCGTAAGAATTTGCAGGCGGATGGTGTTGCCGGACACAAACAGGACTGCGACCCCGAGAATGAGGCCCAGCAATAATGTCAGGCGTTCGGCGAATGCCGCGAAGCGTTTCAGCTTTTGCGCCCATTCAAAGTCCATTACCACGTGTTCGACTTTAGGTAACCCAGAAAGTTCTGCACGCAGCGTCGCCAACATCGCGGGATCGGTGGATGTCGGTACGATGCTGAGCGCATGCGGCAACGGATTCGTTTCCAGACTGGACAATAAGCTCGTCAAATTTCCGACACGCTTCATCTCGGTCAACGCGGCTTCGCGCGTGACGATACGGGCACTGCGCACATTGGTATTGGCGCGCACGCGTTTTTCAACTTTGACCGCCTCGGCCTCGGTCGCGTCGAGCGTGAAGTAAAGATTCACGTTTGGGTCTGCGCCAATGCGGCCCGCCGCAAGGGACACATTGGTAAAAAGCGAAAACAGCGCAAGCGGCAATGCAATCGATATGCCGATAACCAATACCGAAAAAATCGCGCCGATCGGTTGCAACATAAATCGTCTGCCCGCCCGTTCGCAAGCGAAAATATGCGCGGCA
>JAYTUX010000233.1:0-1875 GCA_043744315.1 Betaproteobacteria bacterium
CGATGCCATGGCTGACGCCGCACGCGCGGATCGCCTGCCGCATTTCATGCTCTGGCTCGGCGATAACCTTTACTTTCGTCCAAAAGGATTATTCCTCGCTGAAGCCGACGTCGCCGGCGTCTCGCGCATGGAAGCCCGCTATCGGGACGTGCGCAGCTCGAGCATGTTTCAAAAATTGTTTGCCGCCACGCACCACTACGCCATCTGGGACGACCACGACTTTGGTCCCAATGACAGTGACAAATCGTTCAAATACAAAGCCGATGCGCTGCGTTTGTTCAAACAATATTGGCCAAATCCTGAGATGGGATCGCAAGCGTTGCCCGGCACCTGGACCAGGTTCACTCATCAGGATGCGGAATTTTTTCTGCTCGACGATCGCACCTATCGCGACGCCGAAAATGCGCCGCCGTCTGAATCGAAAACCATGTGTGGTGCCGCGCAGATTGCGTGGCTGAAAAAAACGCTGAAGGAGTCGCGCGCGGTGTTCAAAATCATCGCCAATGGCAGCCAACTATTGAGCGATCACGACAACGGCCACCATTCGGGCTGGCACAGTTACGCCACCGAGCGCGACGCCTTTCTTGCCTGGCTCGCGGCGGAAAAAATTCCCGGGCTGGTAATACTCTCCGGCGATCGTCACAACACGCAGGTTTTTCGTCTCGCACAACCCGGCGCACCGACGGTGTATGAATTTTCCTGTTCGCCGCTCACGTCGCGCTTGTCGAAACTCGATCGGCGCGAGCGCGCCAACCCGCGCCTCCTCAAGCAATTGACGGTGGAGCAACGAAACTTCGGCACACTGGAATTTTCCGGCTACGGTGTCGAACGCAAACTCATTGCGCGCTGCTTCGATTCAAACGCGAAATTGCTGTGGGAAAAGCTGATCGCGAGCGCGCGCCTTTCGGGCAGTGGTGAACCGGTTTAATTGACGTGTCGATTCATTCGCTACTTGTCGACTTCAATTCCTACTTCGCTTCGTGCGAGCAACAGGCGCGCCCGGAGCTGCGCGGCAAACCGGTTGGCGTGGTACCGATGCTGGCCGACAGCACCTGCCTGATCGCCGCGAGTTATGAGGCGAAAAAATTCGGTGTAAAAACGCTCACCAATGTGGGCGAAGCGAAGCGGATGATTCCGGGCATCGAATTGGTGGTGGCGCGCCACGAGCTCTACATCGATTTTCACCACAAGGCAATCGCCGCGGTCGATGAAATCGCGCCGGTGCGAGAGGTATTGTCGATCGACGAAATGGTGTGCGATTTGCCGTCCGGATTCAAGAGCGTCGAGCGCGCGATCGAGCTTTCCAGGCAAATCAAACGCAACCTGGCAAAGAAGGTCGGCGAATGCCTTACCGTATCGATCGGTCTCGCGCCGAACACCTTTCTCGCCAAGCTCGCCTCCGATATGCAGAAGCCAGATGGTCTGGTGATTCTCGAAGAACACGATGTTCCGGGCAAGATTTTGCATTTACCGCTGCGCGCGTTGAACGGCATCGGCGGCAACATGGAAGCGCGGCTATTGAAGCACGGCATCCGCACCATGGCGGATTTGTACGCTCAAACGCCTTCGCAATTACGCAGCGTCTGGGGCGGCGTCGGTGGCGAGCGTTTCTACGCGAAATTACGCGGCGAGGAAGTGCATGACTTCGATCACGGCATGGCCTCGATCAGCCACTCACATGTGCTGGCACCGGAGTTGCGCAATCGCGACGATGCCTACTCGGTGCTCGACCGCCTCACGCAAAAGGCCGCGATGCGATTGCGCAAAACCGGCTTCTATACCGGGCGAATCGCCATCAAGGTGAAATTTCTCAATGGCCCGTCATGGGAAAAAGAAACGCGATTTCTTGAAACGCAGGACACGCTGGATCTGCTG
>JAYTUX010000234.1:0-1870 GCA_043744315.1 Betaproteobacteria bacterium
CGGTCGCGATTGGCTAATGCCGCGCCGACGGCTGCCGGCGCACCGTAACCCACACCCTGCCCGCCCGAGTTGCCGAGCATCTGGTAATGCTCGGTGGTCGGCCACAGCCGCCGCGCCCAACTGATTCGATCACTTACCGCGAGCGACCATTTTTCATTCTTGATCGCATTCCAGGTTTCCATCGCCATGCGCGCGGTGCTGATCGGGCTCAAGTCCCAACCGATGGCGGCGGCCTCCTTGGCGGCATCGATCAATTTCAATTGTGCTTCGCGCAGTTTCGGTGCTTTCGCGTCGATCGCGATTTTTCGATCCGGCGTCATCGCGCGTTTCACCGCCTCCGTCAGGAGCGGTAGTGTCGCCTCGACATCACCGACGATCGGCAAATCGACCGGCATGAAGCGCTGAAAATCCTGATAGTTGGAGCGGATATACACGTCGCTCATCGAGATGCTGATGATCTTTACATCCGTTTTCGCGAGACGACGGTATTCCTTGTGTGGATCTCCGACGCTATTGAATTGCCCCCAAGGGTCATAGACTTCCAGCATCAACACCACATCCGCATCGCGCACCAGTGCTCGCCGCGCATCGCTGTGGCAGAGGTAATGCCGCGACGGAAAATTCATCCGGCCGCCAAGATCGACCACCGGCACGTTCAACGCTTCCGCCAGCGCCACCAGCCGCGAGATGCCTTCCTGCGTGCGCGCGGCGCGATCAGCAAGTATCACTGGCGACTTCGCATTCACCAGCCACTTTGCGGCTTCAGCGAGCGCACCTGCATCGCCTTGCGAGGGAATCGTCTGCACCAGTTTCGGAATCCTGAGCGCCGCTTCGTCCTCGATATGCTCTTCCTGCAAATCGATATCAGCGACAATCAGCGTTGGCTCCATCGGCGAAGTGGTCGCAACCTTGTAGGCGCGCACGGTCGATTCGGCGAAATGCTGAAGCGAGCCGGGCATGTCGTCCCATTTCACAAAGTCGCGCACCAATGCGGCCGCATCCTGCACCGAGTGCGACCATTCGGTTCCCGGCCGACGTTTGTTGGCGTCGATACCATTACCCGCGAACATGATGATTGGCACCCGATCGCACCAGGCGTTGTAGATCGCCATCGAGGCGTGCTGCAATCCGACGGTACCGTGCGCATACACGGCCATCGGTTTACCGGCTGCCTTTGCATAGCCGTGCGCGAGTGCAACTGACGACTCCTCATGCATGCAGGTGATGAATTCCGGCTTCTTGTTGCCGCCGTAGTTGACGGTGGATTCATGCAGGCTGCGAAAACTGGAACCCGGATTGCTCGACACGTAATCAATATTCAACGTCTTGATGACATCGACCATGAAATCCGAACCGGGGCGCGGAATGGTGCGTTCGCCGCGCGGAATTTTCTCTTTCTTGTGGCTGTCGCTGCCAGCGATAGCTTTGCCCTCTTTTGCTCCGGCAGGCGCATCCACGGCCACTGCGTGCCCTGCCGCCGAAACCGCGCCCGCACCGGCCGCAACAACGGCCGACTTGAGGAATTGGCGCCGATCCAGCGCGTTACCCGTTTCATGTGCCAAGTCAGCCGTACTACCGGCACCTGCTGTATTGTCGCCACCTTGTTTTTCCGTCGTCATTGCTTTCTCCTCGTGGCGCTATTCCGCCTTCACACCCGTCACGCGAATCACCTCAGCCCATTTTGTCATTTCGGATTTGATCAGCGCGCCGAACACTTGCGGGCTGGAGAGTTGCAATTCCACACCCATGTCCTCAAGTTTCTTTCTTACATCCGGCAATTGCGCAGCATGAATAATTTCACGATTCAATTTGGCAATGATGGCCTCTGGTGTACCCGTGGGTGCCAGCACTCCGTACCAGGTAGAAATCT
>JAYTUX010000235.1:0-1862 GCA_043744315.1 Betaproteobacteria bacterium
AATCCACGCCCCGACTCCATGGCGCGGATTGCGCGCTACGAATTGTTTAAATGCCGGCGCGCTTGAACAAGAAATTCGCGAGCAACGGAACCGGTCGTCCGGTGGCGCCTTTTTCGGCTCCGGATTTCCAGGCGGTACCAGCGATATCCATGTGCGCCCATTTGTACGATTTGGTGAATCGACCGAGGAAACATGCCGCCGTGATACTGCCGCCGGCGCGACCGGCACCGATGTTCGGAATATCGGCAAAATTGCTCTTCAAGCCCTCGTCATACTCCGGCCCCATCGGCAAATGCCACGCCGCATCGTTGGCGGCAACCCCCGCGCCGACCAACTCATGCGCGAGCTTGTCGTCGTTGGCGAAAATGCCGGTGGTGATGTGCCCGAGTGCGATGACCATTGCACCCGTCAGCGTCGCCGCATCGACGACTGCAGAGGGTTTGAATCGCTCGGCATAGGTGAGGGCATCGCACAGAATCAAACGGCCCTCAGCGTCGGTGTTGAGGATTTCGACTGTGTGGCCAGCCATCGATTTGACGATATCGCCGGGGCGCGTTGCGTTACCGCCCGGCATGTTTTCGCAGGTCGGCACCAGCATCACTACGTTAAGCGGCAATTTCATCATGCCGACGGTTTTCATTACGCCCAGCATTGAGCTTGCACCCTGCATGTCGTACTTCATCTCGTCCATTTCGGCAGAGGGCTTAATGGAAATACCGCCCGTATCAAACGTGATGCCCTTGCCGACCAATACCACCGGTGCTGCGCCTTTTTTGCCGCCCTGATGCTCGAGGACAATGAATTTCGGCGGCTCGTACGAGGCTTTCGAAACGGCGAGAAGGGTGTTCATGCCGAGTTTCTGCATGTCCTTTTTCTCGAGGATGGTGCATTTGAATTTGTAGGCCTTGGCGAGTGCTTTTGCGGTTGTCGCGAGATAGGTGGGTGTGGCGATATTCGGCGGCAGATTGCCAAGATCCTTGGTGAGGTTCATGCCTTCACCGATCGCTTCGCCGCGTTTCAGTGCCGCCTTCAGCGCTTTTTCGC
The DNA here is from genome assembly GCA_043744315.1 of Betaproteobacteria bacterium. Classification (GTDB taxonomy): domain Bacteria; phylum Pseudomonadota; class Gammaproteobacteria; order Burkholderiales; family Usitatibacteraceae; genus UKL13-2. The sequence continues at coordinate 1,045 of JAYTUX010000235.1, forward strand.
TGACATTGCCATCGACGTGAATAGTCAATTGTTTACCGACGTTCTTATCGTCGACTTTGCTCTTCAACTGATTGAATCGATACGCGCCGGCAATGGCGTGGATGGCAGCCTGCTCGGCCTTCCACAACAAATCCGCGCCTTTCAGGCCGGCGTCGAGCGAAATGACCACATCTGTCGCAGCAGTGGTTTTCAGTGCCTTGAATGCGGCCGTTGCGGCGTTCGCGAATACTTTATCCGCGTAATCCTTTTCGGCACCGCAGCCAACCAGCAACACGCGATGTGCGGCGATACCCGGAACCGATTGCAGCAACAACGTGCTACCCACTTTGCCGGAAATGTCTCCATTGCCGACGGCGGTGGAAATGGCACCCTTTGCGGCTTTATCCAGCGTCTGCGCCGCTTTGGAAAGCTTTTTGGAATCGCCAGATCCTGCATTGGCGAAAATGCCGACGATCACGCAGTCGGTTTTGAGTTTCGAGAGGTCACCGCCTTTTATGCTAAATTCCAAGAGCCTTCTCCTTGAGTGAGTTTCCAAATCGGCCATCGCGATGCGACTGAATTCCGCCGTTGTGTTTAATGGTTGCCGGGGCGGCTAACAAAAGAGAAATTATCGCTTTTTGGCTACCGTACGTCAAAGAAGTCGTCTCATTTCTGCCCCTTGAGTGTTCCAGGTTGCATAAATCGCCACCGATTCAATCCACATCGTGTTCATCAATCGCCCATCGTGAGTATTTTCAATCGCAGCCTGACCCGTGAATTTTCAGCTATCGGCGGTGCCGTGGTCGGCATACTTGTTGCCATCATGCTGGTACAACAGT
>JAYTUX010000236.1:0-5940 GCA_043744315.1 Betaproteobacteria bacterium
CTCATCGATTTTCTTTTCGAGCAGCCGACGGGTTTCAGCGCGCAGTACACGCGCTTCTGGCTGTTCGGCGGTGTCTTCTCTCATATCGGTCATCCGTGCGTCGTCATCGGCTGCCTCGTCCGTGTTGCGTTCGTGGTCGCTGTCCAGGCGGATGATTTCTGCACTACGTTTACGTTTGCGTGATCTGGAGATGGCTTCGTTGATAACGATGCGCGTGAGCCAGGTGGACAACTTCGCATCGCCGCGAAAAGCGCCCATCGCACGGTAGGCCAGCAAGTACGATTCCTGTACCGCGTCCTCCGCTTCAGCGTCGTCCCTGAGAATGCTGCGCGCAGTGCGATAAAGCGTCTGGTTGAAACGCCGCATAAGAAAGTGAAACGCATCAGCGTCACCAGAGGCGACCCGCCGCGCGATTTCAGTGTCGGATAATTCCCTGTGCATTGTTTCCAGAACTGCCCGAAGCATGTTTATTCCCGGCTCGATTGATATGGCTCACCGTATTAGATGCGCGAAACATGTTCGACGTTCCCGCCACGCTCGTCCGGAGAGTATGCCTGCGGTATTTACGGCTGAATTTCCAGAACCATAAGGGAACTTCTAAAAACCCCGTCGTCCCAGCGGAGGCTGGGACCCAGCCCATCCAAGTACTCGATTAAACGATGGACTGGATTCCAGCCGCAGCCTGCCCTCGAATGCTTGAATCGGGGGCTGGAATGACGAAATTTAGAAGTTTCGAGAAGTAGCCACAACATGTAGATCGCCATTTGGTGAGGGTTTTCAGCCGCTTTAGGCCTGAAAGCCGCGTCAGTGCTTGTGTTTTATGTTTGCGACGTTCAGGCTAATGCGGGTGTCGGTGGTGGATATCCGGAAAATGCGCGTGGCTGTGCCGGAGCGTTGCGTGATGATGAAGATGGCCGTGCGGCTCGGTGCCATCCCACGGAAAGTCGTGTGCGTGCGGATGATGTTCGTCGTGTACGTGATCGTGCGTGTGATCCATCGGCTGGTGCAGATGTTCGTGCCCGTGGCTTTCCGTCAGGTGCAGCCACACACCAAGCGCCATCAACGCTGCTGCAATCCAGAATGCAAGCGAAGTTGATTCGCCAAAAAACAGGATGGCAACCGCCGCGCCAATAAATGGCGCCGTGGAAAAATACGCGCCGGTGCGCGCTGTACCCAGACCGCGCAATGCCAGCACAAATGAGACCAGACTGATGCCGTAGCCGCCGAGGCCGACAGCCATTGCCAGCAACACCTGGTCAGTTGCGGGCATCGATGCTCCAAGCGCAAGTGCCAGTGCGGTGTTGAAACCACCAGCGACCAATCCTTTCACACTGGCGATCAATAGCGCATCGGACGCAGATACTTTGCGCGTGAGATTGTTGTCGATTGCCCAGCAAAGGCATGCGGCCGATACCGCCAGCGGGCCAATCCAGCCTGTGGATGCATCGGCGCGACCGCCCCACGAAAGCACGACTCCGCCCGCCACAATCGCAGCCATCCCAAGCACGATGCGGCGATCCGCGTTTTCCCGAAACACCACCCACGCCAGGACAGCAGTTAGCACGGCTTCGAGATTCAGCAGCAACGAGGCCGTGGCACCTTTGGTAGAGGTCAGGCCGAACATGAGCGCCGCAGGGCCAAGCACGCCACCAAAAAATACCGCACCGAGAAACCACGGCCACTCGGCACGCGTGAACCCCGATGGTTGCCAGCGTCGGTCGCGGATCAAGCGCGCGATGGTCAATCCGATTCCGCTGCCAAGGTACAGCAGGCCCGCTAGCAACAGCGGCGGCACGTCACCTACCAGGGACTTTGCCAGTGGCGTGCTCGCGCCGAAAAGCGCGGCAGCGACGAAGGCGTGAAGGATTGGAATATTCATTGCAGAGAGATTGTTTAGGTATTAGACGGACTCAATGCAGTTTACCTTCAAGGCCACTGTGGTGCTTCTTGGCAATGGCGGATTGGGAGATCGGCAATTATGCAGGCACACTCCAGCTAATGGAAATACATATGCATGTTCGCCAAGATGCCGTGACATGTGAACTAATCGGCGCTAACCTTGTCTTTTATGAGTATGAAATTATTCCGAAAACTGCTGGTGATATGGATGATCGTCTGGCTCCCTGTGGCCGGCGCGATGGCTGCGGTCATGCCCTTGTCCGGGTCGCTGGACGCTGTATCGACATCCAACGTCGGTGAGGATGTGAGCGTAATGCCTTGTCACGGCAAGGCGCAATTGGGAAAGACCGCATTTGGCCAGGGTTGCAGTCACTGCGTGCTTTGCCATTTGGCGGGTGCGCTGGTCATGCCTGAAATGCCAGTCATAGCTTCATTGGTGCCCACGCATATTTTCGACGCCGCTCAGGTTGCTGACCATCCCTCGTTCATTCCTGAACTGACCGCGCCTCCTCCGCGCGTCTCCCTCGCCTGAGCGCGAGGGTAAACGCCAGTAAGCGATAATTTCTTTCCCGCCTCTGCGGGAATATGAAATTGTTTCCTGCACCTGCGGGAACGGCGTTGATCCTCGCATTTGTCGTATTTTTCGGTTCGCGAGAAGAGGATCAACATGAAATTCGCTATTTTGTATGTGGCCATTGTGACGGCAGCGTTGGGCCATGCGGGTGTATTATCGGCAGCACCTGTTTCTGCTTCCGGCGATCCTGCCAACAACACGGCCACCGTCGCGCCAATTCAATATCAGTCGCCATTCCGTGACTATCGCCCACTCGGCGAGGACAGGAATACCGCATGGAAAGACGCCAACGACACAGTTGGAAAGGTCGGTGGCTGGCGTGCCTATGCTCGCGAAGCGGCGGAAACAAACAAGGCCCGGGAAGATAGTGCTGCCGCTCCACCCAAGCCAATCGCGACGCCCGTACCGCCTAAACCAGCGGGTCCAAGCCCGCAAGCACGGAGGCTGATATGCGGCCAATAATTTTCCATCGAATGATGAATCGGACAGGTATCGCAATCCTTGCTTTGCTGGCTGCTGGCTGTGCAAATTTTTCCAGCGATGGCGGTTTCGATAGAGTTGAGCAACTGACGAAAGACAAGGTCAACAGTGAAGTGAAATGGTCGCGGACAGATATTGATCGCGCCACCATCGCCACACGCGTGTACCAACTGCTCTCCAAACCGCTCACAGCGGAAGACGCCGTGCAACTTGCGCTGCTCAACAATCGCGGACTTCAGGCTGATTTTGCCGAACTCGGTGTCGCGGAAGCGGACATGGTGAGTGCAAGTCGCTTGCCAAATCCCGGATTCTCGTTCATGCGTTCACGGCGCGGCGACGAAATCGAAGTGGAACGCGGGCTGCATTTTAATCTTGCAAGGTTGCTTACGCTTCCCCTGATGGCAAAAATGGAATCGCAGCGATTCGAATTGGCGAAGGGAACTGCCGCGACTGCCGCCATCCGCCTTGCGGGGGAGACGCGGAAGGCTTACTTTCAGGCCGTCGCCGCAGAGGAAACGCTGCGCTACACGTATAAGGTGAGCGAAGTCGCCGAGGCCAGCGCCGAACTCGCGCGGCGCATGGCCTCAGTCGGTAACTGGAGCCGCTTGCAACAGGCGCGTGAACAGGGCTTCTATGCCGATGCTGCGCTCAACGTTGCGCGCGCGGAGCAGGCGAGAGTGCGCACGCGTGAAGCGCTCACGCGCTTGCTCGGCCTGTGGGGCGAACAGACGACCTACGCATTGCCGGAACGTTTGCCGGATTTGCCGAAGGTGCCGGATGAACGGCCTGATGTTGAGCAACGCGCGATGCAGTCTCGTCTCGACGTGGCGGGCGCAAAACAAAGTGCCGAATCTCTCGCCGCCAATCTGGGCTTAAGCAAGGCCACACGCTTTATCAACGTGCTGGAACTTGGCGCCATTCGCGATATGTCTAACCAGCAACAAACACGCCACGGCTATGAAATTTCCCTTGAGTTGCCGTTATTTGACTGGGGTACGTCGAGGGTGGCAAAGGCCGAAGCGCTCTATATGCAGGCAGTGAACCGCGCCGCTGAAACCGCCATCAACGCCCGCTCCGAAGTGCGTGAAAGCTACCTCGGTTATCGCATTACGTACGATATCGCCAAACACTACCGCGACGAAATCGTGCCGATCAGAAAACGCATCGCCGACGAAAATCTTCTGCGCTACAACGGTATGTTGATTGGCGTTTTCGATCTGCTTTCGGATGCGCGCTCGCAGATTTCCAGCGTGAACAGTTACATCGAGACATTGCGCGATTTCTGGCTCGCCGAAAGCGATTTGCAAATGGCGATGATCGGTAAACCCGGCAGCAGCGACACGCCGCGCCTCGATGGTAACCGAATGATGGCGACCGAATCTTCTGGCGGGGGACATTAATCATGGAGAACAATTTGTTCAACCGAAGAAAATTTTTTGGTGCCTTGGGTCTCGCAGGGGGTGCAGTGGCCGCCGCTTCCGTTAGCCGGGTCGCAATGGCAGCGCTGCCCGAGCCAATTATTCAAACCAGGCCTGATACGATGCCGCCGCTAGTGCCGAAAGATGGCCGTCCCTACAATCCCGTCGTGACATTGAACGGCTGGACCCTGCCATGGCGCGTGAATCGGGGCGTCAAAGAGTTTCATCTCGTCGCTGAGCCGGTGATCCGCGAAATGGCACCGGGAATGAAAGCGCACTTGTGGGGTTATAACGGCCAATCACCGGGACCCACGATCGAAGTCGTCGAGGGGGATCGCGTACGAATTTTTGTCACCAACAAATTGCCGGAGCACACCTCGGTGCATTGGCACGGTCAGCGATTGCCCAACGGCATGGATGGAGTCACCGGGCTCACACAGGCGGCTATCGAGCCTGGTAAAACCTATGTGTACGATTTTGTCGCGCGTCGACCCGGCACGTTTATGTATCACCCGCACGCCGACGAAATGACGCAGATGGCGATGGGCATGATGGGCTTCTGGGTCACGCATCCGAAAGGATCGCACCCGTTGATCGATGCGGTTGATCGCGATTTTTGTTTCCTGCTCAACGCCTACGACATTGATCCCGGCAGTGCCACGCCACAAGTGAATACGATGCTCGATTTCAATCTGTGGACATGGAACAGCCGCACTTTCCCCGGCATCGATACGTTGAACGTGAGGAAGGGAGACAGAGTGCGTATTCGCATCGGAAATCTGACGATGACGAACCATCCGATTCATTTGCACGGCCACGAATTTGTTGTCTCAGGTACCGATGGTGGGCCGACGCCGAAGGGTTCGCGCTGGCCGGAAGTCACCACCGACATCGCGGTTGGCCAAATGCGCCAGCTCGATTTCATCGCTGACGAAGAAGGCGATTGGTCGTTTCATTGCCACAAATCGCATCACACCATGAACGCGATGGGACATACGGTACCGACGATGATCGGCGTTGATCATCGCGAAGTCGTTTCCAAAATTACGTCGCTCATCCCGGAATACATGGTGATGGGCGAACGCGGCATGCTGGATATGACTGAGATGGCAATGCCCTTGCCTGATAACACACTGCCGATGATGACCGGTGAGGGGCCATTTGGCGCGGTGGGAATGGGAGGTATGTTCAGTATGTTGAAAGTCCGCCGGGATCAGAAGCCGGGCGACTACACCGATCCGGGCTGGTTCAAACATCCCAAAGGGTCCTTGGCCTATGAGTGGACCGGTGCAATGGCCGAGCCTGCGCGCAGCAAGTCCGAGGGCGGACAGTCGATGCCGCTCATGCAAGCACCCAAGAAAGAAATTGAAGTTATCGTGAAAAAACCATCGGGAGGCGGACATGGCGGGCATTGAACCGAGGGACAACGTTCGCCCTTTCACAGCATTCGCTACAAACTTATTATCAGGAGCCTCACACATGAAACCAACCATCTCGAGATGTTTAGTCGTTCTGTTTACCATCTTCGTCGGTCACGCCGTTGCACACGATGGCGCGCACGACAAGAAA
>JAYTUX010000237.1:0-1852 GCA_043744315.1 Betaproteobacteria bacterium
TTATTTCCATGCCCAACTCCGCCAAGCTGATGAAATCGGTTTCATTCAAATCGGAGAACACGCGTGGCCGCCAGTCTGCGATCAAGCGCTGCGGCAGAACGATCAACGGTGCCGCATGGCGATTCTCATTCACCTGCACTTGCGCGCCTTCGCAGGCGGTAATGAAGTTGAGCGTGTTGTTGCGTTCGAGGTGGAGTTTCAAGGCGGTGGCCCGACAGTTGGGCGGTGCTGCGGCCCGTTAGTGCTCAGATGTTGGTTGCGGTGCTGCGGCCCGATATTGCGTTGCGGCAAAGCGCCGCTTGAGAGTAAAATTATACCTTTTGGGCAGTTGCCCGCCTGACTGGATTTTTTTGCCGGTTTTGTCGATTTTTCTTCAAAATCCGCAAGTTAGATTGAAGGATTGCCGTTATGGCTACTCGCGAATTTTCCCGCATCAAGCGCCTGCCGCCCTACGTTTTCAACATTACCGCCGAGTTGAAAATGGCCGCGCGCCGCCGTGGTGAAGACATCATTGATCTGTCAATGGGCAATCCGGACGGCGCCACGCCGCAGCACATTGTTGACAAACTGGTCGAAGCCTCGCAGCGTCCGGACACCCATGGCTATTCGGTCTCGAAAGGCATCCCGCGTTTGCGCAAGGCGATTGCCAACTGGTATGAGTCGCGCTACAACGTGGTGTTTGATCCGGATACCGAAACCATTGTCACCATCGGCTCCAAGGAGGGCCTCGCGCACCTGATGCTGGCCACGCTCGACCGCGGCGACACCGTGCTGGTGCCGAACCCGAGCTATCCAATTCACATCTACGGCGCAGTGATCGCCGGCGCCGACATCCGCAGCGTGCGGATGACACCGGATGTCGATTTTTTCGAAGAATTGCAAACCGCGATTCGCGCTTGCATCCCGAAACCAAAGATGATGATCCTGGGCTTTCCCTCGAACCCGACCGCACAGTGTGTCGATCTCGATTTTTTCACCCGCGTCATTGCGCTGGCCAAGGAGCACGATATTTTGGTGGTGCACGACCTGGCCTATGCCGACATCACCTTTGACGGTTACCGTGCTCCATCAATCATGGAAGTGCCGGGTGCACGCGATGTCGCGGTCGAATTCTTCACCATGTCCAAGAGCTACAACATGGCGGGCTGGCGCATCGGTTTCATGGTTGGCAATAAAGAATTGGTCAATGCGCTGGCGCGGATCAAGAGCTACCATGATTATGGCAGTTTTACGCCGGTGCAAGTGGCCTGCATCACGGCACTCGAAGGCCCGCAAGACTGCGTGAAGGAAATTGTCGCCCAATACCAGAGCCGGCGTGATGTGATGGTCAAGGGCCTGCACGAAATCGGCTGGATGGTGGATAAACCGAAAGCCTCGATGTATATCTGGGCCAAGATTCCGCCCGGTTACGCCAACATGAAGTCGCTGGAGTTTGCGAAAAAACTATTGGCTGACGCGAAGATCGCTGTTTCGCCCGGCATCGGCTTTGGCGACTACGGTGACGACTACGTGCGCATCGCGTTGATCGAAAACGAACAGCGCTCGCGCCAGGCCTTGCGCGGGATTCGCGAAATGTTTCGCAAGGATGGCCGGTTACCGAAAGCAGCAGCGTGATGAAACCTGATTCGAAACCGGCGCTTAAACCGATTCACGTTGGGTTGCTGGGCATTGGCACGGTGGGCAGCGGCACGTTCAGCGTGCTGTCGCGCAATCGCGAAGAAATCGTGCGCCGCGCCGGGCGCGATATCGTTATTTCGATGGTGGCCGATCTCGATACCGAGCGTGCTGAACGCATCGTCAAGGGGCGTGCCGTCGTCACGAAGAACGCCGACGACATCATCAACAACCCCGA
>JAYTUX010000238.1:0-1843 GCA_043744315.1 Betaproteobacteria bacterium
CTGGAACGAGCATTGCGCCGGGTCAGCCGTCACCACAATCTTGGTGTTCTGTTGCGCCGAGTACAACGCCGGATTGGCGGTCTTGGTCATCAATTGAAACAACGGGAAGAAGGTGAGGGCTGCGATCAGACAGCCGCCGAGGATGATCGGCTTTCGGCCAATCTTGTCGGAGAGCCAGCCGAAAAACAGAAACCCGAACGTGCCGACGGTAAGCGACCAGGCAATTAGCACGTTTGCTGTGAATTGATCGACACGCAAAATGGTTTGCAAGTAGAACAGCGCGTAGAACTGCCCCGTGTACCAGACCACCGCTTGTCCGGCGACCATGCCAAGCAAGGCAAGGATTGCGATCTTGGCATTCTTCCACTGACCAAACGCTTCACCCAACGGTGCCTTCGACAACGTGCCTTCGTCCTTCATTTTCTGGAACGCGGGCGACTCTTTCATCTGCAAACGGATGTAAAGCGAAATCGCGAGCAACACCACCGAGACGATGAATGGAATCCTCCAGCCCCATGCGGCAAAGGCGGAAATTTTCGCACCGCTGGCCATTACGACTTCAGGATAGTTGGCGTTGACGTAGATCTGCGTGAACAGGATCACCACCAGCGACAACAGCAATCCCAATGTTGCGGTGGTTTGAATGAACGAGGTGTAGAAGCCGCGGCGATTTTGCGGTGCGTGTTCGGCCACGTAAATTGCCGCCCCACCATATTCACCGCCCAACGCCAGACCCTGCGCCATTCGCAGCGCAACCAGCGCCACCGGGGCTAACCAGCCGATCGATTCATAGTTGGGTAGCACGCCGACCATAAACGTCGATACGCCCATGATCATGATAGTGATCAGGAACGTGTATTTGCGACCGATCAAGTCGCCCAGCCGACCGAACACCAATGCGCCGAATGGCCGCACCAGAAAACCTGCCGCGAATGCCAGCAGCGCAAACACATTGCGCGTGGCTTCCGGATATTGGCTAAAAAACTGCGCGCCGATAATCGCCGCGAGCGAGCCGTACAAATAGAAGTCATACCACTCGAAAATCGTGCCGGCCGATGACGCGAGAATCACTTTCTTTTCCTCGCGGGTCATTGGTCTGCTGCGATCAGTGGCGCCTGTCGCCGTTGACGGCGATGCGGGAATTGCAGCCATGTCGAACTCCTCATTGATGTTGTGGGTAAAAGGGCTTTCAACCCACGAAAAACGCGATCGTGGCGATCGAAAAGCGCTCGCTCACCAAGAGAAATGCGACAGTCCAAAAATGAGGCCGCGTGATGCGGCACCGCGTCGCGAAACCCGGGGTAGCGACGCAAAGAGTAAAGAACGAGACTTACGCGATCCTTACGGTGCCGCGATCCTACGCGTTGCGCCGCAGCAAATATCGATACAAAGGGTGCGTAAACATCAGAATGATGAGCACCCGCGTCACATGCGCCGCCGTCACCAGTGCCACGCCCAGTTGCAGCGTGCGTGCGGTGATGGACATTTCCGCGATGCCGCCGGGTGCAGTGGCCAGGATCATGCTCGGCGCGTAGATGCCCGCCGCACTCGCAAGACCCCAACCCATGCCCGCCGACAGCAGCATCGTCAACACCACGCAGGCGAGGACGGCCATCACAAAACGCGGCGCATCGCGCAGGAATCCGCGCGCGAACCGCGAACCCAGCGCGCAACCGAGGAATACCTGGCCGCAGTTGGTCAGCCATACCGGCATCGAGGAAAATTCCAGTCCCGACGCAGTGGTGAGTATCGTCGCCATCAGCGGCCCCATCATCCACGGGTTCGGAAATCGAAGCCGCGAAAATATCAGCCCGCCGACGCCGGCGATGGCGAACATGATCGG
>JAYTUX010000239.1:0-5881 GCA_043744315.1 Betaproteobacteria bacterium
AACTCGACAGGGACGTCGATATTGCGATCCTCAAGCAGCAACCCGGTGTACAGACTGCATCGCAGGAAAATGGCCGACTCACGGTTGGCGTCGATTCACTGTCCGCATCGGCCTCAATCGTGCTCGCTTGGCTGGCTGCGAAAAATCATCGCGTGAACCGCATCAGTTCCGGTCGCGCCAATCTGGAGACACTATTCCTGGCCCTTACTGGCCGCCAACTTCGGGACTGACCAACATGACCGCCTTTCTCGCTCTGGTTCGCAAAGACCTGATTCTGTATTTTTCCAATAAGCGCGCGCTCATTATCACGCTTGCCGCCCCCATCGCCATTGCATCATTCTTCGGCTCGCTGTTTGGCAATAGCGATAAAACACCCACGCGTGTTCCCGTCGCAATCGTCGATTTCGATAAGAGTGCAATCACGAAGCAGATCATTCTCGGCATGCAGGGTGATACCGCACTGAATGTGACCGAACTCGACGAGGCAACCGCGCTGGAGCAAGTAAAAAAAGGCAAGGTACGCGCCGCAGTAGTGCTGCCGGCACGATTTGGCGAACTTAGCGGTCGCGCCATGTTTGGTAATGGTGCCAAACCCGACGTAAAAATTCACTACGATCCGTCGCAGTCGATCGCACTTGCAATGGTGCGCGGCATGTTATCCCAGCATGTTATGAAGGCAGTGACGCAGTCGATGATGGGTTCCGGCGGCGGAAAAATGATCAATGATGCGCGCGCGGATGTGTTGGCAGCAAAAGACATAACCGCCGATAGCCGTAAGGATTTGATCACGCTGTTTGACAGCGTCGAACGTGTGCAAAAAAATAACAGCGCTGGTGGCACGTCAGCAACCAAAACCGCCGGCCCCTCGTTTGATCTTCCATTCAAGGCAGTAGCTTTGGAGGCGACCGGCAATCAGGAACGCAAATACAACAGCTACGCGCACTCATTCGGCGGCATGACCGTACAATTTCTGCTGTTCATGGGTATCGATCTTGGCATCGGATTGCTACTAATGCGGCGCATGGGATTGTGGAAACGCCTGCGCGCAGCACCAGTATCGCGCGCCCTGTTGCTCGGCAGCACCGTCGCGAGCGGCACCCTGATTGCGGTGATCCTGATGTGCGGCATCTTTGGCGTTGCCATGATCGCGTTCGGCGTGCGCATCGACGGCAGCATCATTGGCTTCATCGGCATCATGATCGCTTTCGCCCTGCTCGCGGCTAGTTTCGGATTACTCATCGCCGCCATCGGCAAAACGCCAGAAGCAACCCGCGGCCTGGCTATTTTCGCAACACTCCTGATGGTAATGATGGGCGGCGCATGGGTACCGTCGTTCATCTTCCCCGAATGGTTGCAGACCGTTTCTCTTGCAATACCGGCTCGCTGGGCAGTCGATGGTTTTGATGCCATGACCTGGCGCGGACAGGGACTCGACGCGGCTGCCGTCTCGATCGGCGCGATGCTGGCTTTCTCCGCTGCGTTTACCGCAATTGCGATTTGGCGGTTTGATTGGGAGGAATAGTCGAGAAGTGACTTGTCGCCGGGCAACCCCACCGGCCCCGGTGTACGCCAACTCCAACTATCTGCCAAATTCCAATGCCTAGATACCTCAGCACGAACGGAATTCTGAAAATGTAATCGCTACTCCAACAAAAACGCCCTCACCGCCTCAATCTGCGAAGCCTCCTGAAACATCGGCGCATGCCCTACATTCGCAAACTCCACTCCACGCACGCCAGACTTGCGACACATGCTGTCGAAAGTCGTCTTCAACAACAAATCCGAATCCACACCCCGCGTGATCAGCACCGGACAAACCACCTTATCCCATACCGCAGACAAATCAATATCCTGAATCGCACCGAGTTTGAATGCATCGCCAATACCCGGATCGTAACGGAACTGCCAGCTACCGTCGGCCATTTGCTTCACCAGTGGAATAGTCAATTCACGCCAGGTCTCGTCGGACATTTCGCCGAAGGGGCTGACTGCGCGCACCGCCATCACCACCGATTCAAAATCCGCGAAGCGCGGCGATGCGCCGAGATACATCGAAATCCGTTCGAGCGAAGCCTTGGGAATGAATGCGCCAACATCATTGATAACCATGCGCGTAATCGGCGTTTTCGCATGCGAGGCCAGCAACATGCCGATGATGCCGCCCATCGAAGTGCCGACCCAATGAACCGTATCAACATTGCTGCGCGCCAGCAGTGCTGTCATGTCTGCCATGTACTGCGCATAGTTGTAATCGGATTTATTGGTAAACCATTCGCTTTCGCCACGTCCCGCCACGTCAGGGCATATCACCCGATATTGGCCCGCCAGGGACTTTGCGAGCGTGTCGAAATCGCGACCGCAGCGCGTCAGACCATGCGCGCAAATGAGTACGCGTGGATTGTCGGCCTCACCCCACTCGGTATAGTGAACGCGGTGGAAACCTGCCGTGGAAAGCCCGGAATAAAAACAATGCCTCATTCGATCGCCTCTTTGCTTTTTGCCCATTCACGCAACACAAATTTCTGGATTTTCCCGGTAGATGTTTTCGGCAGCGGCCGAAACAAAAACGTTTTTGGCACTTTGAATCGCGCCATGCGTTCGCGACAAAACGCCAGCAATTCTTCTTCCGTCGCGACGCCGCCTTCTTTCAATTCCACAAACGCACAGCCAACTTCGCCCCATTTTTCATCCGGCATTGCCACTACTGCCGCCAGCATGACAGCAGGATGGCGACATAAAACATCTTCCACCTCCTGCGAGGAAATATTTTCGCCCCCGGAGATAATCACATCCTTGGCGCGATCCTTTATTTTCACATAGCCATCGGGATGAATCACCGCAAGATCGCCGGAATGGAACCAGCCACCGGCAAATGCTTCAGTGCTGGCTTTGCCATTCTTGAGATAGCCCTTCATGGTGATGTTGCCGCGGAACATGATTTCGCCCATCGTCTCACCGTCCGCCGGCACCGTTTGCATGGTTGTCGGATCCATCACCGTCATGCCCTCCTGCAACAAATAAGCAACGCCCTGTCGGCCATTGAGGCGCGCCTGTTCGTCCACCGCCAATACATGCCATTCAGTGTGCTTCGCACACACCGCCGCGGGGCCGTAAGTTTCGGTGAGGCCGTAAACGTGCGTCAACGCGAATCCCAGCTTGGCCATGCCTTCGATCATTGCGCCCGGCGGCGCGGCACCGGCGACCATCGCATGTACCTTCTGATTTACGCCAGTTTTCATTTCCGCAGGCGCATTGATGAGCATGCTATGCACAATCGGCGCGCCGCAAAAATGCGTAACACCGTGCTCGCGGATCAGATCAAAAATCACCTTGGCCTCAACCTTGCGCAGGCACACATGGGTGCCAACGTTGGCGGCGATGGTCCACGGGAAGCACCAGCCGTTGCAATGGAACATCGGCAGCGTCCACAGATACACGCTGTGCTTCGGCATCGACCATTCGAGAATATTGGCCACGGCATTCAGATGTGCGCCGCGATGGTGGTAAACCACGCCCTTGGGGTTTCCGGTAGTGCCGGAGGTGTAGTTTAGCGATATCGCATCCCACTCATCATCCGGCATCGACCACGCAAACTGCGGGTCGCCGGTATTGATGAACGCTTCGTAATCGATTTCCCCGAGCGCTTTTCCGTCGCCGGAGAATGCGGGATCCATTACATCGATAACCAGCGGTTTTATTTTGCAGAGCGCCAACGCACGTTCCACAATGGGCGCAAATTCACGATCTGTTACCAGCACCTTCGCTTCAGCATGGTCGAGCATAAAGGCAATCGCTTCGGCATCCAGCCTGGTGTTGAGCGTATTGACGACCGCCCCAAGCATCGCCGGACCAAAATGCATTTCCACCATTTCAGGCGTATTGGCCAGCATCGCGGCAACCGTGTGCCCGTTGCCCACGCCACGCTGCTGCAATGCACTGGCCAGGCGTCGGGCACGCGCATACAACTCTGCCCATGTGAAGCGCCGTGTGCCGTGTATCACCGCAAGACGGTCGGGATAAATCGCGGCAGCCTTCGGTAAAAAAGACAGCGGTGACAGCGGTGCGTAGTTGGCCGGATTTTTGCCAAGATCGTGGTCGTATGGTGTAGCGGGTGTCATGGCAGCAAAAACCTCTAAAGGTCTATCAGTTCCCATTTTTCAAGAGCAGGAAGGCATCCATCTTCGAATAGCAGGAAGCCTGTGCCTATTATCATTGAGTTTGCGCAAATCGTGGCGGCAGCACGCTATTGGCGAAATTGCGTTTTTGAATGACCGCTGAACAACTCTTTCAACTTGATGCGCTGGTACTTCCCGGTCACGGTGACCGGCACGTCATCGCCAAATACAACCACTTTCGGACACTTTGAAAACGGCATCCTCAAACGACACGCCGCCAGGATGTCGGCAGCAGAAATTTCCAGGCCTGATTCGCGCACGATATACGCGCCGACTTCTTCGCCATACCAGTCGTTGTCAAACCCGATCGCCAAACCAACATTCACACCCGCAATCGACAGCAACACTTCCTCAATTTCAAACGGACTGTATTTCACGCCACCGCGATTGATGAGCTCCTTCAACCTGCCGGTGATGAAGAAAAACTGGCGCCCTGATTCATCGCGTTCGAAAAAACCTTCATCACCGGAACGAAACCAGCCGTGCCTAAAAGTTTCCGCATTCACCTCCGGACGACGGTGATATCCATTCATGATGTAGTGACCGCGAATGACGATTTCGCCGCGTTCCGCCTGTGGCAAGCTGCGCCCGTCCGCATCATGAATAGCCATCTCACAATGCGGAAATACCGTGCCAATGCTGGGATAGCCCCGGCTGGAGAGCCAATACTGGCGCGCCTCTCGGGGCAGTTCCACCGGGAGAGTACAAGTGAATGCGGTCGTTTCCGATAGTCCGTATCCATGCAATACCGGCACGCCAAATTGCGCTTCGAATTTCCCGACCAATGAAATCGGCAAGGTGCCAGCGCCACAGATAAAGTAACGAAAGCGCGTCAAATCCAATGCTGAAACGTCTTCGCGCGCTTCGCACAGAAACTGCAGAATGGTCGGCACCACGGAAACTATCGCGATGCCCTCCTCCACAATGTGCTTCCAGAATGTCGATACCTTGAAACCGCGATTCAGCACCAGGGCGGTACCGGCAATCATGGAAGTCACGAGCGTGACAACGATGCCATTGACGTGATGAATTGGCAGCACGCACATGAGGCGCGTGTTGGCATCGAGGTTGTGCCAGTCTTTGATCCCATGCGCGTTAAGCATCAGGTTGTACTGGGTGAGCACGACACCTTTTGGGTTACCGGTGGTGCCGCTGGTGTAGACGAGGAGCGCGGGATATCGGCGATAGTCTTGTTCGACAGCCGGTACAGTCGTATTGCAGGCCAGCACGTCATCAAAGCTCAGGGTTCGCAGCGCGCCTGTGACTTCGCGCGTCAGTCGACTAGCGCGCGACATCAACGCCGGATGTGCGACAAGTAGTTTCGCGTCGGCATCACCGAGAATAAATGCAATGCGTGCGTCGTCTTCCGAAACATTCTGCGGTGCCACGATCAGGCCCAGCTTCCATCCGGCGAAAAGGAGTACTGCGCCCATTGGATGGTTATACGACAAGGTGGCCAAACAGTCGCCTGTTTTCAGGCCCTGCGACTGAAGAAAACTTGCTGCGCGTTCAACGTGTAGCGCGAATTGCCGATACGAATACGCCGCCGTCTCGCCAGCGTCGTCATCGAAGTATTTCAGGAACAGCGCATCTGGTTGCTCGGTTGCACGCTGTGTGAGCAATGCACCCAGAGAATAGTGACTGAGCAATAGCGCGTCGGATTCCGTGTCACCGAAGGCGTGGGCTGCTCGGATCAGTTCTGAAGT
>JAYTUX010000240.1:0-1828 GCA_043744315.1 Betaproteobacteria bacterium
GTCCAATTTTGTCTGGGCGGCGTTGCATCGAAAATTAGGCCCCGGCCTTCGCCGGGGAGACAAGCTTGAGAGTGGCGCTCTTAACCATCTTGCGGTCAAGTATGGAGTCCAAAGTGCTTTAGTAAGTGCCATTAGGGCAAGTGCCTGAATTTTGCCACCGAATCAAGCCGCATCGAGTGCTCGCGCTCGTCGCCAATGTCTACCCCTTTTTAAAGGTGGATTGAGGGGGATTTGCAATGGTGGAACCAAGTAAGAACCATGGCGAAAAGACGCTCACTTCAAAAACTGATAGTCAACCTCCGGCTTTTTCCCCGACATCAAATCCGCCAACGCGCGCCCGGAGCCGCAGCCTTCCGTCCACCCCAACGTGCCGTGTCCCGTATTCAAAAACAAGTTCGACATTTTCGTGCGTCCAATCAACGGACAATTCGATGGCGTCGCGGGTCTCAATCCGGTCCAGTAAACCGGATTGTCGTAGTCGGCAGCATCGGGAAACAACTCGCGCCCACGCTTCACCAGCGCCTCGGTGCGGATCAATGACAGACTGGTGCTGTAACCGTCCAGCTCCGCGGTGCCGGCGATGCGCATGCGATTGCCGATCCGCGAGAAGACGATTTTCATCGCCTCATCGGTAAGACTCACCGTCGGCGCACCGTTGAAGCCTTCGGTAGAAATCGTCGCCGAATATCCTTTCGCGGGATACACGGGAATGGTGATGCCGATCGGTTTCAGCATGAGATAGCTGTAACTGCCCATCGCGCAGACATAGGCGTCGGCGGTCACCGTTTCAGTATGGCCGGTGGAATGCCTCAGCCGCGCACCGCTGACTTTGCCGGCATCGACTTCAATCGCCTCGATCATCGCCCCGTACTTGAACATCACGCCTTTTGCCTGGCATAGCTTGGCGAGATTTTGCGTGAACACATGTGCATCGCCGGATTCGTCGGTTGGGGCGAAGGTGGCACCTGCCAGGCGATCGCGTATGTGATTCAGCGCGGGCTCGATCGCGATGGCCTCTTCGGCCGTTTTCACTTCGCGCTCAATGCCGTACTGTTGCAGCAATTTGGAGGCCTCTTGCGCGGCGAGAAAGTCACCGTTGTCGGTGTAGAACTGCAAAATGCCTTTGGTAAGTTGATCGTATTGAATGCCGGTCTCGCGGCGCAATTCCTGAATCGATTCGCGGCTGTACAACCCCAAATTCACCATCTCGCGAATGTTGTGGCGAAAGCGCCAAGGTAGGCACTCGATCAAAAACCGCATGCCCCACGAGAGCTGATGCCATTCCAGTTTCGGGCGAAACAACAGCGGCGCATCGTCTCTCAAGAGCCACTTCATCACCTTGAACGGCGCACCTGGTGCGGCCCACGGCTCGGATTGCGACACCGAAATTTGCGCACCGTTGGCGAAACTGGTTTCCAGCCCCGCGCCGGGCTGACGATCGATCACCGTCACCTCGTGTCCCAGCCTGGCGAGATACCACGCGCTGGATACGCCGATCACGCCGGCACCCATGACAATCACTTTCATGTGCTGCTCCGCAAATTATTTTGGTCGATCCGCCGATATCATCGCCTTCATTGCCCCGTGCCGTCGCGCCGCGCGCAAAACGGGATTGCGATACCATGGTCGGCAGATCCGAAACATAGTGAAAATATGGCCCCCATGATAGCCCAACCGCGAAGCGAAAATCATGCATAAACCCCTCGCCGAAATCGTCGCCAACGTCTGCGCGTTCGATCCTGCCGACAGCTTGCTGCCGTTCACGGTCGATGGCGTGCTGGCCGGATGGATGAAGCGATCCTTCGCCGAGCGGTTGGAAAACTGGCCC
>JAYTUX010000241.1:0-1825 GCA_043744315.1 Betaproteobacteria bacterium
GCTCAGGACCTACCAGTATTCTCGGGTCACGCCGATGCCGAAAAAAACCTATTTGTTCAACGCGACACAGGGTTGGAAGAATTGCACACGGTAAGCGACTTGGCTGCGAATCTTGACTACTCTTCAGCAAGTCTCAAGGCGGTTGAGCGTTGGTTTTTCGAGAGCGGGCAGCCAGCTACAACTGCTGCTGGCTACTCCGTGCCTCACGCTATTGCTTTCTACTTCGGTGAAGTGTTATGTCGCGCAGGCAACTTTCACTGGGTAGTCCAGGAATTTCCATTCGCAAAGGGTCGCTACGAGATTGGTGTTCAACGTCCCTTGCTATCAATCATGCTTACCAAAGGCAGGAAGTTGCAGGCCGCTGGAAACAAGCAAATGCAATCGCTTTGGCGAGAGTTTCAGCGCTATGCCCCTTAACATTTCGCTCGGCGCGGACACGCAGCAGAAGAATGCCGCTACGCGGCGCTTGCTGCGTGCCAGGCAGCTTTGACGGTCGATCGACGTATAGAACAGTGGCGCTAGCACACATACTGGGTATTTATACAGCGACGATTTTCTGGTAGCGTGCGTAGCTGCGACACAGCGCACGGACAAAAGCGAGCTTTTGACACGGACGAAGTGACACAGCTACGTAGGCTGTTGACCAAAAAAGGGACGGTTTTGAATAGACAGAATACGCGCCAAGAAGTGTTGCGATCCGCGACAGACCGCCTCAACCGTACGGACACCCGCTACGCGTGCGCCGCACATTTCCAACGTTAACGCTCACCCATGTTTCCACTGAGCCTGGGTATCCTGCCCATCGCCATCGCAGTGCTCCTTATAGGCTTGTTTCGTGCAAAGAAATTTGGCGCGCCCAAACTATCCATGGCTATATTGCAGCTGTTTGTGACAGTTTCAGTGGTCGGTGGATGGTTTACTCTTCGCACCGTTGAATATTTAGCTGGTCCTCCTGACGGTGATCTGTACGCGCAAAATTGGGGTTTTCAGACAATCGTTTTCTTCATGCTCTATTTGCCTTGGGCGTTGCTTGCAGTTGGTTGCCTTATCGTCATTCAGTCGTATGTGTTGCAGCGGGGGCGCAGTAATGAGCGTTAACAGGTTCGTCGATTGGACCCACAACAGCGGGACGCGCCCCTGCCATTCTTCACAAGAGCGGAATGACTGCCGATGCCTCGGCGACGATACTGGTAGACATAGTTTTCAAGATCTCTCGAAGGCTCTCGTCTGCGTGATGAGCTCGAGGTGAAGCATTAAAGATCGCGACGGGCTTGTAGACTGTTCCCTCGAAGCTGACAAGCCAATCGAGAGCGTTCTTCATGATGCCCGATATCCCGTGAGCGTACTCGGGGCTCGCAATGAGCAATGCATCTGCCTCACCGACCGCAGCACGGAAAGCCTGAACCTTTGGGGGCGGAAACTGATCTAGGTCGGGATTGAACAATGGGAGTTCGCCGAGACCCGTCAGCACCGTGACTTGCAACGAAGGCGGAGCCAATCTGGTGGCGACGCGACACAGGGCCGAGTTGATCGAGGCTGCGCGAAGACTGCCGGAGATTGCAAGGAGTTTCATGGCGCCTAACGTAAAGGTGACCGGCGCATCACAATTTGCGGCGAAGCCGCAACCTGATGTTGTGTGTCCGTGTCGACTGACATGTTAAAGCTCACCGGTCCTCTACCTCAACGCGTCCAAAGTTACCAGTCAGCGCCTCGACGAACTGGCCGAGGAACTTAGAACTTATCCGTAAATAATGTTTACGTCCAGTTTAATTTTTCGCAGCGCCATGATTGATGCAGCCAAGTGGTTCAAAGCCATGAAGCTGCG
>JAYTUX010000242.1:0-1822 GCA_043744315.1 Betaproteobacteria bacterium
AAGCCCGGCAAGGTCTCGGCGACGGTCGGCACATCTGGCGCCAATGGCGACCGCTTCAAACTCGTGACCCCCAATGCGCGCAACTGCCCGCTCTTGATATGCGCGAGCGTCGAGGGCATTGCGTTGAACATCATTTGCACCTGTCCGCCGAGCAAATCGTTCATGCCGGGCGCGCTGCCTTTATAAGGCACCAGCAGCACATCGGTTTTGGCCATATTGTTGAACATGGCGGCGGCGAGATGCTGCGTGGTCGCGCTACCGAGCGTGGCGGCGCTCAATGCCATCGGCTTGGCGCGTGCAAATGCAATTAATTCCGCCACCGTTTTAACCGGCACCGACGGATGCGCAACGAGCACATTCGGCACGGCGCCAATCACTGTCACGGGCATCAGATCCTTGACGGTGTCATAGGGCAGATTGGTATAGAGCGAAGGTGCCATTACGAACGGCGGCGAGACCAGCACGATCGTATATCCGTCCGCCGGCGATTTGGCCGCCGCGGCGGTGCCGATGGTGCCTCCTGCGCCGGCGCGGTTGTCGACTTGCACCGGCTGGCCCATCGATTCACTCAACTTCTGCGCGATCAGGCGCGCGATGATGTCGTTGCCACCGCCGGGTGGATAGGTGACGATGAAGCGGATCGGTTTACTCGGGTACGCATCTTTTACAGGAGGCGTTTGCGCGTCCACTGGCAACGCGGCAAGACAGGCCATCAAGGCCATCAAGGCCATCAGGGAAAGCAGGTTTCGAGATAGATTCATTCAGAATGTTTTTTAATCAGTGATTGACGTGCCACCAACTCATTTCGAGGGACGTCGTTTACCACCGACGACACAATGAAACAGTGAATGACACGATTCGGAAAATTGCTTTCAAGTTTATCCAAATTCCACGTAGCGGGTTGCCGTGCCGCATAGCGGAAACTGGAATTGACGCAGGTCGCGCTCGCGGACTACGATGCCAGCGACAATTGGATTGCCCGTGGACAATCCGCTCACCACACGTAGTCATCACACGTAGAAAGTCGGCATCATGTTGACATCGGCAGTCAATGCATCAGCGTTTTCGGATCTGACCGTACACCCGCTTGCGCCATTCATCGGTGCGGAGATCGCCGGTATTGATTTGTCAGCGCCCATCGATGACGCCACATTCAAGTCAATCGAACACGCCTGGCACGAGCATGGTGTGTTGCTATTCCGCGATCAGGACCTCGACGACATGCAGCAAGTGCGATTCGCCGAGCGCTTCGGGCCGCTTGCGCTTACATTGAAGCACTACGAAGGCACCGCACATCCCGCCATCATGTACGTCACCAACGAACGCAAGGATGGCAAATACATCGGTGCGTTGCCGGATGGCGAAATGTTTTTTCATTCCGACATGTGTTACCTGGAACAACCGTGCATGGCCGCGCTGCTGCATGCGATCGCGATTCCGCCCGAGGGCGGCAATACCGTATTCGCCAGCATGGTGGCGGCCTATGAAACGCTGCCCGCGGATCTGAAAACCACACTCGAAGGCCGGATGGCGCTGCACAGTTACGAGCCCGGCTATGGCGCCAGTAACGTGCAGGCACGCATCCATACGACGGCGACCGACACCACGCGATCCTATGCGCATCCGGTGTTTCGCACCCACCCTGCTACGGCCAGGAAATCGATTTATGTGAATCGCCTGATGACGGAATGTATCGTCGGCATGCCGCGCAATGAGAGCGACGCATTGCTCACGCGCGTATTCGATCATCAGGAGCGGCCCGAATTCCAGTACGAACATCGCTGGCGCGTCGGCGATGTGCTGATCTGGGACAATCGCTGCA
>JAYTUX010000243.1:0-1822 GCA_043744315.1 Betaproteobacteria bacterium
CGAACCGTGCAGGTGTGAAACCAGTACCGTATTGGTTCCCGTCGGTGGCATTTCAGCCAGCCGCCTGGAACGCACGGCGCCAATATCCACACCTTCGCGTGATGGCGTCGGATTCAAATCATCGGTAATTTCCACCACTCCCAAGCCCAGTAATCGCGCCGTGTCCCCTGTTCTGCACGGTTGCGACGAACGCACCACGCCAATCGGGATTTTCAATTCTCGCAACGCAGCACCTACGTTACTAGCGGCTGCTTCGCCGCCGGCGGAAAGGTTGCTCTTGTCACATGTCTGCGTGACGATGCCGGTTTCTGTATGGCGCATATACAGCACAAATCCACCTTTCCGCAGAGCCTCCACCAGCGCCAAGCCTTTCAGTTCTTTTGCCGGATCGACGATTGGCAGCACAGGTTGCACAGCGGCAACTGGCGGCGTTGACGAACCCGTTGTCGGCGCTGTCTCTTGTGCGGGCGTCTGCGAATTGGCCTGTGCAAGGGCATTCGAAGCCGATGCTGCCATCACGAAAAAAAAAGCACCCCAAAGCGCATTGTTTTTCATATTTCTCCAATTGCCAATTGGCAAATTCAAACACTCAATTGCATGCCATTTTTATTCGGCCATACAGTTTACTCAACCTGATTTACTTATCCCCGAATTGTCCCATCCACACCGCAAAAATTATAGAGGCAATTTTTCCCCGCTGGTAGAATGCCCAATCGTTTTTTCATACGTCCAACATGACTGCCTCCTTCGAATCCACGTTCAAACGCGTCATCCCTGCCGTTGATTTTTGCTCGCTTCGCTTTGTTGAAGAAGCCGCCGAGCAGTTGTGTGTGCGGCAAAACATTGCGGAACCGCCGCAAGCTAGCGTTGATCGCGGTGTGATGATCACCGTAATCGACAAAGGTGGTTACGGCTATGCCGCCACCAGCGATATCTCTGAATCAGGTTTGCGGCAAGCGGTTGCGCGCGCGCACGACTGGGCCAAACTCACCGCTGGACGCGGGGTTGCGGACTATTCCTCTTTCGAAATGCCCAAACCCTCCGGGCGCTACCGCACCGCCGTTCAACAGTCGGGACAAATTTCGAGGCGCGAAAAATTCGACATGCTAAATGCCGAATCACGCGCCTGCAAAATCGACGACCGCATTGTCGACTGGTCGGCATCTTTCTGGACTACACACACCAAACAGCTTTACGTGACAGCCGACGGCGCGATGGTCGAGCAGGAGTTTGACTTCCTCGTGCCTTCGCTTTCCGTCACCGCATTTGCCGGTGGTCAAGCGCAAACGCGCTCTTTCGGCGGACGCTACAACGGCTTTTGTCAGCAAGGCGGGACTGAAATAA
The DNA here is from genome assembly GCA_043744315.1 of Betaproteobacteria bacterium. GTDB lineage: Bacteria > Pseudomonadota > Gammaproteobacteria > Burkholderiales > Usitatibacteraceae > UKL13-2. The sequence continues at coordinate 1,345 of JAYTUX010000243.1, forward strand.
TTGCGCGCTCGGGCTTTCACGGCGCGGGCAAACACACCGCCGAAGAAGCCCTGCAGCTACTGACCGCGCCCAATTGTCCTTCCGGAAAAATGGATGTGATCCTTATGCCAGATCAGATGATGTTGCAGATTCACGAATCCATCGGCCATCCGCTTGAACTGGATCGAATCCTCGGTGACGAGCGTAATTTCGCTGGAACCAGTTTTGTCACGCTCGATATGTTCGGAACCTATCAATACGGTTCACCGCTACTGAATGTGACGTTCGATCCAACGATGGCGCACCAGTTTGCGAGCTTCGCGTTTGACGACGATGGTGCAAAAGCATCGAAAACTTTCATCATCGAGAATGGCGTACTCAAACGCACTCTCGGCGGCACCATCTCGCAGGCACGCGCTCACGCGCAGGGTGCTGTGATCGAAGGCGTATCCACGGCGCGATCATGTTCATGGAATCGGGCACCGATCGACCGCATGTC
>JAYTUX010000244.1:0-22151 GCA_043744315.1 Betaproteobacteria bacterium
TGCCCATCCCGCAGTGCCTGTTCAAACGGCGCATGCAACTGTTCCGGCGTGATGGAGTCACCCTGCTCTAAATAAATCTCCATCAGCTTTTCATCGACCTCGACGACTTGATCGACCAATGCGGAATGCGCGGACGCGACAGAGGAAAAATCGGCGTCACCGGCGGGATTGAAAAAACAATCGATGACGGTCTTGCCCCCATTTGCCGGCAGATTGATCGGCAGACATTCCTTGCCAAACGTTTCCTGAATTTCCGCGAGCAGTCCCGGCAAATCGATGTTGTCCGCGTCGATTTTGTTGACGACAATCATCCGGCAGAGATGGCGCTTTTGCGCGAGCGTCATCATGCGCTGGGTGGTGAGTTCGATGCCGTTTTGCGCGTTGATGACCACCGCGACGGTCTCAACCGCGTCCAGCGCCGAGATCGCCGGCCCCATGAAATTCGGGTAGCCCGGTGTATCGATCAGGTGGATGTGGGTGTCAAGATGGGAAAAATGTAGTAACGAAGAATTGAGAGAATGCTGGTAGTGTTTTTCGAGGGGATCGAAATCGGCGACCGTCGTTCCCTTCTCGACGCTGCCGGGCGTTGCGATGGTTCCGGTTCGATGCAGTAGCGCCTCGGACAAGGTGGTCTTGCCCCCGGCACCGTGGCCGACCAGTGCGATGGTGCGAAGTTGCTCCGTCGTGTAATTCGCCATGAATCCTCCGATGCGAAGTTATTCACTTTTTTGTTTGAGCGTGAATCATAGCCTATCACCGCGTGGCGATGGCTTGAAGGCCGGCCGGCAACATTTGAGGCGCGGCACAAACACGGGGTTGCGGATCGTATTGGGCGATGCCGTATGTTGGCGGCAACCGGGCACACTCAAAAAAAATGAACCAATCCGCGATCATGCATGGCCCATCCGAAGGGAGCTCCTCCGGAAAGTGCTGGGACCCGAATCGCAAAAACTTCAGTCGGACATTCAGGCGCGCTTCGCCAAAGATCCTGCGCTTGGTGCACCGCTTTACTACACGGCACCCTAAGCGAATTGTCGTGTTCGCGATTCCGCAAGGTGCTTGGCCATCTGACGAGGCCAATCATCGGTGGCGCGCTCATCCCCTTCGACGTCACCGATTTCCCGGTCGATATCCGCGACTACTCCAAACCGGATTGTCCATCCATTTTCAAGGAGCGGATCTAACGGCTGCACCGACACGCGCCGATCCAGTTCACCTCGTTCATGCGCGAAAGCGAGCACGGTGAAGTGCTGGAATACGTCGGCATGGGCTTGGGCATGCAGCGGGTGTTGCGCGTCGACAGTGGTGATTTATTTTTCACCAGTGATGGTTATTTCTGGGAAATGTTCGGTGGGCGCATTCCCATTCCCGGCGCGCCGATACCCGGCAAAACGTTCCTATCTCATCGCAATGACAACCCCGCGCAGTTCAACATCAGCATTGAAATCAGGCACTGTCTGTTCGGCACAACGTTTCGGCAGGTGGGGGGGTTCGCGAGATGGAGGGCGGCTATCTTTCGCAATCATTACGACTGTCAGCCTGAACCCAGTGAAGCATCTTGCTATGACAAGATCCTTCAGTGGGTTCAGGCTGACATCGCATGCTTGAAATAGAAATGGAATAAGTTGTCAATATCAGAAAAATAATGAAACCCCAGCATTTGCGCGGCGTTCGGGACGAAATGTCTTGAAGAACCTCACCGAATGGCGGTCTGCAAGTTGGCTACTTCGATTTACCCCAGATTTCCGACATTCCGGCCAACGACCACAAGGGTTGAGTGGGCCGGAATCCATTCCTTCGTAACCCATTGACCCCGAAAAGATGCCTATGCAGAATTCCCTTACGCCACGAAACGCCAGGCAATGAAATCCGTATCACCTCGAACTCATAAAACCGGGCAACTTGATTGCCGGAAATTTCCGGCACAAACGCGAGATTTGTCCTACATTCGATTCGTTGCATTTCTGTTAGCCTTAATCGGCAAAATATCAAATTATTAGCACCGCGTGAAAAAAACCGCTGATGCCCTGTTTGATGTCTAATTCATTGGATGGCTGCCGTACTTGAATGGTGAAATCCGTAATCCGTGCACGGTGGGCGCAATAATGCGCATGTCCGTTCCGAATGACCTATCCGCTCACCTGCCGACCAAGGAAGTCGAATGACAATAGACCGTTGCGGATTAATCTCATCGACAAAAAAATGCTTCGCGCGCGCGCTTGATGCAAATGGCGAGGTAGGGTGCAATCGCGTGCACTGGAGCGCACTCGCGATCGGCAACGTGGCATGAGCCGCGTCAATCCAGCTTTCCGGAGTTTCGCGGCACATTTGATTGCCCAGGATGCGAAGTCTAAAAACGCATCCCGGTCAGGCCCTGCCGCGGCCTTTCCAGTAATTGAAAAACTCCGCGCGCCGCTGACGAATCTCATGGGGGGGGGCCAGCTTCAGCGCGCTCATTTCCCGTTCGCTCGCGCTGGCCACTGCCGACATCCCGGCGCTGCGGGGCGTGCAATTGAAGCCCGACGGCGTGTGGGAGGGGCTGAAGGCAGCCGACGCCAAACTTGGCGTCTATGGTTTTTTTGAGGTGCGCGTCGTGGTGCTCGCCCATTTATTGGGGTTATTGGTGGCGTTCGTGGGTGAAGCATTGACGCTGCGATTGATGACCGAGATTTGGCCGAACCTGCCGCCCACCCTTTCGCCAGACCTATCTTCCAACCGTCAGGATTTTCGTAAAAGAGATCACTAGTGTCCCAACGTTTGGCAACTGTGATGAAACATGATCAGTACGAAGACCGGTTTGCCCGTGAGCACAGCGATCATCGGCAGTTGAGAGCGTGCCAAAGTTGAAAAGAAAATTCAAATCGAGAACAGTGCGAAATCGCAAATTCGACAATCAAATCATCAACCTATTACATTCTTATGGAACAACGTTGGGACACTAGTGAAAAGAGATCGAAAATGAAAAAGGCAAGTGACGCCGACAAACGCAGGCCCTCGAAAAAAATCGTGAGCGTTCCCGCGAAAGTCGCCATCCGCAAACTCGCGACCGGTGTGCGCGGCCTCGACAACATCATGGGCGGCGGTATTCCCGAATATTCGTTCAACATCATTGCCGGCACGCCCGGCTGCGGCAAAACCACGATGGCGCATCAAATTGTGTTCGCCAACGCAACGGTGAAAAAACCGGCGCTGTATTTCACTGTGCTCGGTGAATCAGCCATCAAAATGCTGCGCTATCAGCAGCAATATTCGTTTTTCGACGAATCCAAATTGGGCAAGGCGATTCGCTTTATCAATCTCAGCGACGTGTTGCTCTCGCGAGATTTAAACGCCGTACTCGAAGAAATCATCCGACAAGTCACGACGGTTCAGCCGGGCGTGGTGGTGGTGGATTCGTTTCGCACCGTGGTGCGCACCGCGATGGGCGGTCCGGTCAGGTTGAGATGCAATCGTTTATCCAGCGATTGGCGCAATTTCTGGCCAGTTGGCAGGCCACCACTTTTCTGGTCGGTGAATACGCACAGGAAGAAATCTGCGACAACCCATTGTTTACCGTGGTTGACGGCCTGTTCTGGCTTTCGCAGGTGGCCGAGCGAAATTCAGTGGTGCGGAAATTGCAAATCATCAAATTGTGCGGTCTCGCCTCGGTGCCGGGATTGCACACCGTGCGCATCAGCGATAGCGGCTTGCAGGCATTTTCGCGCACGCTGGGCCTTGTGGGGGCCAAGCGCAAACCTTCCAGCAACAAGCGGCTCTCGATGGGCGTTCCCGAGTTGGACAAAATGATGGGCAGCGGCATTCGCGAAGGCGATAGCCTGCTGGTGGCGGGGCCATCGGGCACCGGAAAATCGGCATTGGCGACACAATTCATTGCGGCCGGATTGAAACTGGGCGAGCCGGGAATCATGGCGATCTTTGAAGAGCGCCCGAAAGGCTATACCGAACGTGCCGACAGTTTTGGCTTGAACCTGAAAACGCCGCATGAGAAAGGCAGACTCGAAATCCTCTACCTGCGTCCGCTCAATTTATCGGTCGATGAAACGATGCAGGAAATTCTTGACGCCATCAAGCGTGTCGGTGCAAAACGTCTCGTTATCGATTCACTGGTGGGTTTCGAGATGGCGCTGGCCCCCGGCTTTCGCGCCGATTTTCGCGAATCGCTCTACCGCATGATCGGTGCCTTGACGGGTGCCGGCGTGACCATTTTGAGCACCGTGGAAGTTGAAGATACCTTTACGGCGCTGTCCTTCAGCCAATATACGATTTCGTTTTTGACCGATGACATTATCCGCATGCGCTATGCCGAGATTGATGGCCAACTCAGAAAACTGATAATGGTGATCAAAATGCGCGGTGGCAATCACAGCAAGGACATTCGCGAATATGTGATTACCGATATAGGTGTTGTTGTGATCAGTCCGCGCACCACCGATTATGAGGGCCTGACCACCGGAGTCCCGAAACGGAGCGGATCACGCGTCGCGCAAGGCGACGAACGATCGCCAGAGCCGAAGGCTAAAAAATAGTGCGCAATCGATGAGTGCAGAACTCCATCTGGTGCCACCGCGCTCCGATCTGCCCAGCCTTTGCAGGGCAGTGACCGAGCACGCGCCGTTGCCGATGGCCACGCTGGAAGGCCCCACGCATATCGTGCGCTACGTGAACCCGGCCTTCTGCAAATTGATGAACAAGACGTCCACGCAATTGATCGGCATGCGCTGCCTTGACATCATGCCGGATAAGAGCGCATGCCTTGCACTGCTTGACCGGGTTTACCGCAGCGGCGCGCCCGAAAGCCATAACGAAGCGCAATATGCATCGGCGAATTCGGTCTTTTGGACGTACACGATGTGGCCGCTGCTCGCGGGCGAACACCCGGTCGGGGTGATGCTGCAAGTGATCGAATCCCCAGCCATCCATGCCGATTTGCTGGCGGTCAACGAAGCGCTGTTGCTGGGTGCGCTCAAACAGCATGTGTTGGCCGAAACAGCAGACACGCTGAACGCGCAACTGCGTGCCGAAATCGCCGAGCGCCAACAAGCCGAAGCTGCTGCGGGCGAGAGTGAGACACGCTATCGCAATTTGTTCAACTCGATGGATGAAGGCTTTTGCGTCATCGACGTGATGTTTGATGAAAATGACAAGGCGATCGACTGGCGCTATGTGGAAGTGAATCCCGCATTTGCCGCACAGACCGGCCTTGGCAATGTTGTCGGCAAACGAATACGCGAACTGACAATGGATATTGAAGACTATTGGCTCGAATCCTATGGAAAGGTTGCGTTGACGGGCCAGTCGATACGCGTTGAGAATCGTGCGAAGGGGTTCAACAATAGCTGGTTTGATGTCAATGCGTTTCGTATCGGTTTGCCAGAGCAACGCCGCGTGGCCGCCATTTTCAACAACATCACCGAGCGCAAAAAGGTCGATACCGCACTGATTGCGCTTGACCACCGCAAAGATGAGTTTCTGGCGATGCTGAGCCATGAATTGCGCAACCCGCTGGCGCCTATCGTCAACGCCGTGCATCTGTTGCGGCTAAAGAAAGACGAAGACCCGGTGCAGCGCCGGGCGCGCGACATCATTGAACGTCAGGTCAGACAACTAACCCGGCTCATCGACGATCTGATGGAGGTCTCGCGGCTGACCAGCGGCCGAATCAATCTGCATCAAGAGCGGCTGTCACTGAATCGCGTTGTTGAACATGCCATCGAAACCGTGCGTCCACTGATCGACGCGCAACGCCACACCCTCAACGTGACGCTATCGCCAGCGCCCATCTGGCTGCAGGCCGATGCGGCGCGGATCGAACAGGTGATCGTGAATCTGCTGACCAATGCGGCTAAATATACCCTGGAGGGTGGCACCATCTGGCTTGTTGTTGAACAAATTGGCGATCTGGCCATATTGACGGTGCGCGATAACGGTGTCGGCATCGCTCCAGATTTGTTGCCGCACGTGTTCGATCTTTTTACGCAGGGCGAGCGATCGCTGGATCGTTCGCAGGGCGGCCTGGGTATCGGCCTTTGTCTGGTGCAGCGGCTGTTGGAAATGCATCATGGCTCAGTAGAGGTGAAAAGCACCCTCGGCGAAGGCAGCGAATTCGTGGTACGCCTGCCGGTGACGGCAATGCCTGCGCTGGTTATTGCCGAGCCGATTGTGCCCTCCTCGCCGGTGCCCACCGCGCGGTCAACGCGGGTATTAGTGGTAGAGGACAACATCGACGCTGCCGAGACCTTGACGATGGTGCTGGCGGCATTCGGCCATGAAATACGTATCGCCAACGACGGCCACGAGGCCGTCAAGACGGCGCGTGAGTTCCAGCCGCAAGTGGTGCTGCTGGATATCGGCCTGCCGGGACTGAATGGATTTGAGGTGGCGACACTGTTGCGTGCCGAACCTGGCCTCGCTGACGCGGTGCTGATCGCCATGACCGGTTATGGTGAGACCGCCGCGCGCGAGCGATCCAAGTCAGTTGGCTTCGATCATCACCTGGTCAAGCCGGTGGACATCGACAAAATACTGGCGATTCTGGCGGGCATGCCGCCGTCAAGCGTGTGATTCCATTTCTCGATCATAAATACTGTCATCCTGAACGACGTGAAGGATCTTGTCATGACGAGATCCTTCACTTCGTTCAGAGCCTGCCCCGGACTCGATACGGGGATGACACTCCAATATTGACATGCAACAGGAATGATTCAATTTTGGCGTGAGCGTACTTTTTCCTGAAGAATTGCGACGATCTTGTCGTGGTCGTTCGATTTATCCAGAAAGTAGTCCGCACCCAGCGCGAGCGCGTGCGCATGCAAAGCAGGCGAGGCGTGATTGGTAAAAATGATGGAGATGATGTCTTTGGCTCGGGATAGAAGTCGAATGCCCTTAACGACATCGAAGCCGCTGCCACCTTTCAACTGTAGATCAATGATGACCACATCGGCATTCAACAATTTCACGTCTTCGACCGCCGTCAGCGCCGATTCGCCGGTACCGACAATATCGATCGTGCCGGGATCGCCGAGCAACTCGCAAAGCATATCCCTGAGAGACGGCGAATCATCGACTATGAATACACGTACCGGATTCTTCAACATGATCCCCGCCCTTTCTTTAACCCGATTGCGGTTCGGCCAATCTGCGCCGCGACCATTACAGCATACGGCATGCATTGCGTTTCCAGCAATTGGCCTGTGCGCGTGGGGTGCGATTCAAACTGATGGGGTGTTTGGCTCCTCCCTTTTTAAAGGGAGGGTTGAGAGGGGGTTTCGAGCGGTATGCCGCTCGCCCGCGAAACGGTGTCCCGATGCAGCGGGACACGCGGCCTGCAAGATGCGAGGGATTTACAGTGTTGGAAATTTTGCAGATGCCAGCATACGCGACGACCGAAAATCCCCCTCAATCCCCCTTTTTCAAAGGGGGAAGCAAAACAAGTTCGTGCTTCCACATCAGTTTGAATCGCACCGGTGCACGTGAATTCATCCACGGAGATCGACTCGATGAACACTGAAAAGCCCTCACTGTCTCCGGCAAGTGATTTGCGCCCGGTGATGAATGGACTGCTGACCACCTTGTCTCACGACCTGCGAACGCCCCTTTCCACCATTTCCGGCTGGCTGTTCATGCTGGAATCCGACAAGCTTGATGCCGCCGGCAAAAAGCGCGCCCTGGAAAAAATACGCGCCAATATTCAATCACAAGTGCGGCTCATCGACGATGTACTGTTGCTGTCGCGCTGCATGACCGGGCATCTGCAGATTGCCGCCGCACCGATTTCACCCGTTGATCCGCTGACTGCAGCGATGGAAAACGTGCGCGCAATCGCTGTTGCCGGATCGGTTGCGCTACCCACTATCGCGGCAGTCGACATGCCAACAGTCATGGCGGACGAGGTGCTGCTTGGCCGCGTATTTGAAATTTTGCTCAAGCACGCGATTGATGCCACCCCGAAAGGTGAATCCGTTTCAGTCGCGATTACATTGCAGGGTGGGCACGTGGTTATTACCATTGCAGATCAAGGCAACGCGCTTTCGGCCGATGCGCTGGCGACATTATTCGATGCGTTCAGCGAAGACGAGGGAACGGAAGGTCGCGTTCACGCCGATGATGCGCGCAATCTGATGCTCGCAAAAATGCTGATAGAGAAGCAAGGTGGCGAATTGCGGGCCACCGGCGGCGATGAACTTGATACGGAAACAGGAACCAGGTTTACGTTGAGTTTCCCGCGTATCGATGCAGGTGCGGCGTTGGCACAATTACCTGTTTGATTCGCTCTGTCGGTACCAGGTACGATTCAAAATGATGCGTAAACGCACACCGATATTGCTTCCCCCTTTGGAAAAGGGGGATTGAGGGGGATTTTGGGCCGTAATGGCGAAGCGACCACCGTAAATCTCCCTCAATCCCTCTTTAAAAAGAGGGAAGTGCTTCGAGATTCAGCGTTCGGAAGTTGCAATACGAATTGCAGCAAACTCCTAACCGCCCTGCATGCGCATTTTTCGCGCCGCCTCTTCCAATTGCGTGTCTTCAATCTCACGCAGCACACTATCCATATCGACCGCTTTTTGTTTGCGATCAAATCGTCCGGTCAGCGCGACATCCGGCGTTAGCGTGCCTTTTTCGTAGTGCGCCCAAATCTCGCGCCCGTATTGGCTTTGCAGCAATTCCGGCGCAAAACGGCCGAAAAAATTGCGCAGATTGTCGACATCGCGCGCGAGCATTGCCTCGGCGTGATTGTTGCCGGCCGCATCCACCGCCTGCGGCAAATCGATGATCACCGGCCCATCGCCGCCGATGAGAATATTGAATTCCGAGAGATCGCCGTGAATCACGCCCGCGCACAGCATGCGCACCACTTCGCGGATCAGGGCATCGTGATATTTGTGCGCTTGTTCGGGGTTGAACTCGACATCGTTCAAGCGTGGCGCCGCGTTGCCTTCGGCGTCAACGACCAACTCCATCAGCAACACGCCTTCGTGAAAATTGTACGGCTTCGGCACGCGCACACCGGCAGCGGCGAGGCGGTAGAGCGCATCGACTTCGGCGTTTTGCCACGCCGCTTCCTGCGATTCGCGGCCAAATTTCGTGCCCTTCGCCATTGCCCGTGCCTGGCGGGTATTTTTGGTTTTGCGGTTTTCGGTGTAGTCCACCGCCTGGCGGAAAGCGCGCTTGTTGGCCTCCTTGTAGACCTTCGCGCAACGCGTCTCGCCGTCGCAATTGACGACGAACACCATTGCCTCTTTGCCGCTCATGAGTTGCCGCACCACGCCGTCGATCAGGCCGTCTTCCAGCAGCGGTTGCAGCCGTTTGGGTATTTTCATGCCGACAGTGTAGTGGCATGCGCGGCCTTTCACCAAAACCGCGGATTTAACACTATGGCGATAGGGGGCGGAGATTCCCCAACATCGTCGGGATCAGTTCAGACACCGTCGGATGAATATGCATCGCCCGCTGAATGACAGTGTAAGGCGCGCCCGCATACATGATGTCAAGCAGGCTATGAATGGCTTCGTCGCCTTCGATGCCCAGCAGTGTCGCGCCGAGAATTTTCTTCGAGTCGGCATCGATCAGCACGCTCATGAAGCCCGCCGTTTCGCCGCGTTCGCGCGCGCGGCCGACCCTTGCCATTGGCATCTTGCCGATCAACGCCTTTCCGCCGGATTCCTTCATCCAGGCGCGTGCGGCCGTTTCGTTCATGCCGATGCGCGCGAGCGGGGGATCGGTAAACAGCGCGTAACAGGCGATGCGGTCTCGCACCGATCTCGATTCGCCATCAAGCAGATTGGCGGCGACGATTTCAAAATCGTTGTAAGAAGTATGCGTGAACGCGCCGCGACCGTTGGCATCGCCCAGCGCAAAAATGCCTTCAACGTTCGTGCGCAATTGATCATCGACAATGATGAAGCCGCGCGCATCGGTCTTGACCCCTGCGCGATCAAGACCCAGATCGTGGGTATTGGGCAGTCGGCCTACCGCCAGCAACAAATGCGTGCCTTCCACTTCGCGCAACGTCGACTCCATACCCATCGATACCGTGATGCCGCCATCACGCCGCGCGACGCGAAGATCTTGCGCATTCAGGCAAAACTCGACGCCTTCGTGTTCGAGGATTTGTTGCAGTCTGGCGGAAACTTCGGCATCTTCCCGGCTGACGATGCGCGGCCCGTTTTCCAACACAGTAACCCGACTGCCGAAGCGACGGTACATCTGCGCGAATTCGAGGCCGATATAACTGCCGCCGACGATCATCAGGTGCGGCGGCAGGAAATCGACCTCCATCATGCTGGAGTTAGTCAGGTATTCGACCTCACTGAGACCCGGAATATCGGGGATCAGCGCGCGTCCGCCGACATTGATGAAGATGCGTTCCGCTTCCAGCACCTCATCATTGACGCGCACCATGCGCGGCCCTTCCAAGCGAGCATGGCCTTCGATGACACTGAGATTCGGCGTGCCTCTGAGCCAGCTCTCGACACCGCGATTGGATTGGCCGGATACCGCATCTTTTCGCGCCTTGACCTTTGCCATATCGACGCGTATCTCGCCATCGAGCATCACACCGTAATCGGCAGCATGGCGCGCGACATGTGCCGCGCGGGCGCTGGCGATCAGTGTTTTGGTGGGAATGCAACCGACATTCACGCAGGTGCCGCCGAACAATTTCCGCTCGATGACCGCCGTATGTTGGCCGGCCTGGGCGAGGCGTACTGCCAGCGCGGGGCCGGACTGCCCGGTACCAATGACCATTGCGTCGAATTTCTTATTCATACGGTCTCCCTGATCATTGAATTGGTTGCCGAATGGGTCGCTTCAGTATTGCGCTTGCTTACATCACTCACTTGCGCGGCAATTTCGCCGTTGCCAATCTCAAAAACGGCCCACAGTCGCGTAAAATGTCGCCTTTCCCGCCAGTCTTCAATACCTGTGGCGATCGCGTCGCGCGTCAACCGCGATTTCCGCGTCGCCCCGAATTTCACCACATTCCGCAAGGCAACACATACCATGGCTCAGTACGTATACACCATGAATCGCGTGGGCAAGATTGTTCCGCCCAAACGCCAGATTCTCAAGAATATTTCGTTGTCATTTTTCCCCGGTGCCAAGATCGGCGTGCTGGGCGTCAATGGTTCCGGCAAGTCTACCCTGCTCAAAATCATGGCGGGCCTCGATAAGGAAATCGAAGGTGAAGCGGTGCCGATGCCGGGCATCAAGATTGGCTACCTGCCGCAGGAGCCGCAATTGAACCCCGACCAAACGGTGAGGCAATCGGTCGAGGAAGGCATTGGCGGGGTGTTGCAGGCCAAAGCGCGGCTCGATGAAGTGTACGCGGCTTACGCCGATGAAAATGCCGATTTTGACGCGCTCGCGACCGAACAGGCAAAGCTGGAAGCGATCATCGCGGCCGAAGGCGGTGACAACACTGACACGCAACTTGAAATCGCCGCCGATGCGCTGCGATTGCCGCCGTGGGAAGCCGTCGTCGGTAAATTGTCCGGTGGTGAAAAACGCCGCGTGGCATTGTGCCGCCTGCTGTTATCAAAACCCGACATGTTGTTGCTCGATGAGCCGACCAACCATCTGGACGCCGAAAGCGTCGAATGGCTCGAGCAATTCCTGCAAAAATTTCCTGGTACCGTGGTCGGCATTACCCATGACCGCTACTTTCTCGATAACGCCGTGCAATGGATTCTCGAATTGGATCGCGGCACCGGCATTCCCTACGAAGGCAATTACAGCTCATGGCTGGAACAGAAATCGGATCGCCTGAAGAAAGAAGAATCGAGCGAATCCGCACGCCAGCGCACGTTGAAAAAAGAGCTGGAATGGGTTCGTCAGAATCCGAAAGGCCGACAGGCGAAATCCAAAGCGCGCATGACGCGCTTCGAGGAGCTTTCCAGCTACGAATACCAGAAGCGCAACGAAACGCAGGAGATTTTCATTCCGGTCGCCGAGCGCCTCGGCAATGAGGTGATCGAATTCGCCGGTGTCACCAAATCGTTCGGCGAGCGCGTGCTGATTGATAACCTGTCCTTCCGTGTGCCGCCCGGTGCCATCGTCGGTGTCATCGGCCCGAACGGTGCCGGTAAATCGACGCTGTTCAAACTAATTCAGGGCATCGAGAAACCGGACAGCGGCGAAGTAAAAATCGGCCCGACCGTGAACCTCGCTTTCGTCGATCAATCGCGCGATTCATTGCCCAATGACAAAACCGTCTGGGAAGCGATTTCCGGCGGCGCGGATATCCTCACCATCGGCAAATTCGAAATGCAATCGCGCGCCTACATTGGCCGATTCAATTTCAAAGGCGGCGATCAACAAAAACTGGTGGGTAATCTTTCCGGTGGTGAGCGCGGTCGCTTGCATCTGGCCTATACGCTGCTCAAAGGTGCCAACGTGTTGCTGCTGGATGAGCCATCCAACGATCTCGACGTGGAAACGCTGCGCTCGCTCGAAGACGCGTTGCAGGAATTCGGCGGCTCGATCATGGTGGTCTCGCACGATAGATGGTTTCTGGATCGCATCGCGACGCACATCCTCGCGTGTGAGGGCGACTCGCAGTGGGTGTTTTATGACGGCAATTACAACGAGTATGAGAATGACAAGTTGCGCAGGCTGGGTGAAGAGGGTGCAAGACCGAAGCGGGTGCGTTATAAGGCGCTGAAGTAGAAAACCTTAGCACTGGCGAGGTCTCCGGGCCGAAAGTGGCTGGAGAGGCGCTCCAGTGCTGGACGTTAGTGGTTGTAAATGAAGCGCCTCAGCCTTGGGGCGCTTTTCTTTTCAGGTTGCTGACGACTCACAGCGGTTCTTGAAGTTTCCTGAGAGCGGTCAATTACCGCTTTGGAGAGACGTTAAGGGCAGGTATCGCCCCATTGCAGACATAGCGCTTCGCGAAGTACATACCCAAAAGCAGTCACTGGCCACTTTATTGTCTTGGGCTTTTTAGGTGCATTTGCTTTCTGTGTCGCGGCTAGTTCGGTTGGGCAAAAAAGCGTCCCTAAGCACATAGAACCGCAAACCGGGGTACCAAGCTTCCAAAGGGATCGCAGCCTTTCTTTCAGATGAATTTTTTTATCCATGCGCTAGCATCTTGCTCAACTCCGCCTGCAACAGCTGGAACACCACCTTCACGCGGGTGGTCTCGCGAAGGTCGGGGTGGGTCAGCAGCCACAACTCGGTGGCGCACTCAGGCACCGGGTCACCCACTGCTTGCAGGGCGGGCGTGGCGTCGCCCATAAAGCTCGGCAGCATGGCAAGGCCCAAGCCTTCCATGCAGGCTTGGCGAATGCTGCCAAAGCTGTTGGCGCGCAAGCCTACCTCGACCAGGGGCTTGACGCCCTCCAGCCAGCGCAGGGTGCGGTGACCGCTGTGAGAGTCATCCAGCGCAATCCACTCGTGGGCACCCAGCGTTGCCAACTTGGCGGTTCTCTTCCAGTAGTGTTTGGAGCCGAACACACGAAAGAGCAGAGGCGCTATACGCTTGCCAATCAGGTGTTCGGGCGGGCGACCGGTCGGGCGCACGGCGATGTCCGCGTCGCGCCGGGACAGGTTTGCCGCATTGTTGTCTACCGACACGGTCAGCGTGATCTGCGGGTACTGAGCGCGGCACTGGGCCATGATGGGGTAAAGCAGTGTCAGCGCGAGGCTGTCGGTGGTGGAAATGCGCACTGCACCGCTGGGACGCAGGTCTTGCCCGGCCACGCGCAATAGTGCTTGCGTGGCCGTGTCGTTCATGGCCGCACCTGCACGCGCCAGCTCATCCCCGGCGGGCGTGGCGTGGTAGCGCCCGCTGGTGCGCTCGAACAGTCGCACCGCCACGCGATCCTCCAACTGTGCTATGCGCCTAAACACCGTGGCATGGTTCACACCCAGGCGCCTGGCTGCACCCGAGAGCGAGCCCGTTTGGGCGATGAGCGCCACCAGGCGCAGGTCATTCAAGTCTTCCATATTGTGCATTTTTGCAAATGAATAGTGTACATATTAATAATTGTATTGTCCATTTGCAAGATGCAAACTACGTGCATACATAACTTTTTAAGGACCAGCATCATGATGAAACACACTTTGATAGCCGCCTGCATGGCCGTCGCACTACTGAACCAAGGTGCCCAGGCGGCAGAGCCCGTGTGGGACGGCAACACGATTGTCATGGTGAGTGAAACCCTCAGCCCCGGCGTGTTTGCGTTCTACGCCAGCGACGCCCAGGCGCTCAACGCAAAAGGCGCGGCGGCTGGCACCAGTGCCGGCCTGATTGTGGGCAGCAAAGGTGCGCTGCTGATCGAGACCATGCTCAACAAGCGCCTGAACAAACAGGTACAAGACCTTGGCCGCAAGCTGGGCAAAAAGCCGCTGCTCTACGCGATTAACACCAGCGCCCACGGTGACCATTCTTACGGCAACATGTATCTGCCCGCCAGCACCACCATCATCCAGCACGCCAACACGCGCACCTATGTCGACAAACACCTGGCCGATGACAAGGCCTTCATGATTCAAAATTTGGGCAAAGGCCGTGGCATTGAAGAGATCAAGGCCCGCACCGGCGACCTACTGGTGCCCGCGGGTGGCAAGCTCACGCTGGACCTGGGTGGCAAGACGGTGGACATCATCGACTTTGGCTTTGCGCAGACCGGCGGCGACCTGTGGGTGTGGGAGCCGCAATCCAAAGTGCTGTGGAGTGGCAACCCTGTCATCGCATCCAAACCGGCGCTGCCCTGGTTGCTAGACGGGCACTTGGTGGCCTCACTAGAGACGCTGCGCAAGGTGTATGACTTTTTACCCAGCGACGCACGCATCGTGCCCGGCCACGGCGTGCCCATGGCGCGCGACGCGCTGAAGTGGCACATTGATTACTTGGCCGCCGTGCACGCACAGGTACAGACCGCAATTGACCAGGGGCTGACCCTAGAGCAAACGGTAAAGCAGGTTGCGCTGCCCGAGTTTGCGGGTTATGCCTTGTTTGGCTGGGTGCACCCTATGCTAAATGTGCCAGCGGCGTATAAGGACCTGAGCAAGAAGTGAGCAAAAACTAGTGCACGCAAATTTCAATCTCGCATCCATTTGATAAGGAGTAAGCCATGGCCTTAGAAGTTGTCGCAGGTAAAGACGCCACCATCCATTTTGATGCCCACAAGTGCATCCATTCCCGCAGCTGCGTGCTGTCGCACCCGGATGTATTTGTGCCCAATGTGCAGGGCGAGTGGATTCACCCAGACACGCAGCCCGTGGAAGAGCTGATGCACATCGCCAAGAGTTGCCCGTCTGGGGCCATTCGCGTGCTGCGCAATGCGCCAACTGCCGGTCAAGCGCCCGATAGCGACGGCGCGCCCATCGTCAACACCGTGCGGGTGCGAGAAAACGGCCCGCTGGCGATGGAGGCCGAACTGCTGATAGGCGGTATGGCGCAGGCATCGCCCCGCGCCACTTTGTGCCGCTGCGGGCAATCTCAAAACAAGCCGTTTTGCGATGGCAGCCACACCGCTGCGGGTTTTGCCGCCAGCGGCGAGCCGGCCACGCTGGCGTTTGATCCGCTGCCGATGCGCAATGGCCTGCTAGACGTTCAACCCATTCCCAACGGACCGCTGTGCGTCGTGGGCAACCTGGAAGTAGTGAGCGGCACCGGGCGGACCTGCAACAAGGTGAATCAAACCTATCTGTGCCGCTGTGGCCAGTCCAACAACAAACCCTATTGCGACGGCAGCCACAAGGCTGCAGGATTTGTGGCCCCATGAACAAGAACCGACTGGAAACCTTTAGCGATGGTGTCATTGCCATCATCATCACCATCATGGTGCTGGAATTTAAGGTGCCGCACAGCGCCCAATGGGCCGACCTGCTGCCTTTGTAGCCAATATTTTTGAGCTACGTTCTGAGCTTTGTCAACGTGGGCATTTATTGGAACAACCACCACCATTTGCTGCACGCCACCAAGCACGTGAACGCCAGAATTTTGTGGGCCAACATGAACCTGTTGTTTTGGCTGTCGCTCATGCCCTTTACCACCGCCTGGATGGGCGAGCACCACTTTGCCGCCATACCCGTTGCCCTGTATGCGGTGGACTTGATGCTATGCGCCATTGGCTACACCGTGCTGCAAGCCCAAATCATCCAATCCCAAGGAGCCGAGTCGGTGCTGCATCAAGCGGTGGGGCAAGACCTGAAAGGCAAGGTCTCTCTGGCCAGTTACGTGCTTGCTATTCCGCTGGCGTTGCTGGGCCTGCCTTGGTTGGCCGGTATGTTGCTGGGTGCCGTGTCCTTGGTCTGGTTTATCCCTGATCAGCGGATTGAGAAGAAGCTGACTTGAATGGGCGGCAGATTTCCCAATTCTTGACGACAGCAACTGGCCGAAAGTAGTCTGTCGATTGTAAGTCTGCTTGCGACCCATTGTTGACGTAGCTGCTTCTCCATGCCGAAAGTGGGCGTGTATCCGTTGACGGCAAGTAAATGAAAAAATAAAAAACCGCTGGTTAGGCGGCTTTGGTTTTGAATCTAATCCGGCTCCTGTACCGGGAAGTTCTGATATGGCGTGCGTGGATTTGAAGCTTGCTCGATCAAACGTGGCACCTGCGCAATAGAAATACCCAAGCGAAAAATACCAGCATTGGCGCGGTGTTTGGAGGGTTATTGTCCTTAAACGCGTGGCGCACCGGATGATTCTGCATTCCTCAATCCTTGCGGAATCATCCGTCGCTCGCCCCAATTGAATGCCGCTTCAATCATGAGCGCCATCACCGCCACCGGTATCGCCCCGGCCAGCAGCGTCGCGTTGTCATTCAAAGCCAATCCCGTCACGATGCGCTCGCCAAAGCCGCCCGCGCCGATGAAGGCGGCGATGGTGGCGGTGCCGACATTGATCACGGCCGATGTTTTGATGCCGGCCATGATGGTCGGGCGCGCCAGCGGCAACTCGATATTTTTCAGCACCATGCGCGGCGTCATGCCGAGCGATGCGGCGGCTTGTTTCATGCCGTGCGAAATCTGCGTGAGCCCGCTGTGGGTGTTGCGCACGATCGGCAACAGCGCGTAGATTGCGAGCGCGATAAAAGCCGGCACGATGCCGATTTTTCCGGTCACCGGAATCAGGATGGCGAGTAACGCGAGCGAGGGTATGGTTTGCATCACGCCGGTGGCACCGAGGATGAATGCTTCCGCCGCGCGCTTTCGCGCGGCGAGAATGCCGAGTGGCACGCCGACGACCACGCTCGCGGCGAGAGAAAAAAATACCAGCGCCAGATGTTCCAGCGTCAAGCGCCACAAGTCATCGCCGAACAATTTGTTCCAGAAGTGGCCCGCCGTGGCGGTTTTTGTTTCACCGAGATTTTTCACCGCGCTGGATTGTTCGGCCAATGCCGATGCCGGTGCGGCGCTCAAGAATTCCCGTGCCACCTGCTCGAATGATTTCTGCTCCAGTTCGGCCGCCGCATTCATACGCCGCATCGCGTCGTCATTGATGCGCCCTTCCAGTTTCATCAACGCCGCCCAGGATTTTGGCAAGCGCGCCGGCAGATCGGATGTATGGAGCAGCACGGCGTCGTAGCGCGGAAAATACTGGGCATCGTCGGTGAGTACCGTCATCTGATATTTGCCGATCTTGGCGTCGGTGGAATAAATATCGATGACATCGACCTGGCCCTGTGCGATCGCGTCGTAAGCGAGGCCGTGATCCAGGCCGCGCAGAGTTTCAAACGGCAATGCGTAGGTTTTTTTCAAACCCGGCCAACCATCGGCGCGACCGATGAATTCCTGCGAAAGTCCCAGCCGTAATTCGGGATGTGATTTAAGATCCGCGAGCCGCGTGATATTTTTGGTGCGCGAGAGTTCACTCGGTATCGCCAGCGCGTAGGTGTTGTTGAAACCCAGCGGTACCGAGGCGGCCAACCCGAGCGGCGCGAGTTTTGAATTCAATTCCGCCAGTGACGGCACGCTCTCCAGCTTGAGAATTTCGCGCGCAATGGTGCCGGTATATTCGGGATAAATATCGATGGCACCGGCTTTCAACGCACCGAGCAGGATGGCGGTATTGCCGAGGCCTTGGCGGTGGGTTACGGTGGCTTCGCCTGCTTTGTCGGCCGTTTGACGGACAATTTCGGCGAGCACATAGGATTCGGTGAAGCGCTTGGAACCGACCGTGAGTGTTGCTGCGGGGTGCGCGTCCGGGATGAGCATCGCGATGGCGAACAACGCGGCCACCGCCTGCAACATATTATTTCGCGGGTGATTGACGTTCATGCGCCAGTGTAGCGCGAGAATTGAACCGGACAAGCGCGGAAGACAATCGTGATGGCAGGCTAAAATTCGCATTGGCACCCAAAGTATCCAATGAAAATTCGCGCGCTCGCCCCGGACGAAAAATTATTGCTGGCATTGTCATTCGCGCAATTGGTGGCGTGGGGAAGTTGCTATTACGCCTATGCGGTGTTGATGGAGCCGATACAGGTGGCGCTGGGCATTTCCAAAAGTACGGCGGCGGGTGCATATAGCCTCGGCCTGCTGGTGATGGGTTTCGCGGCGATGGGCGTGGGCATTCTGATCGATCGCGGCCGCCATTTTCAGGTGCTCATCGGCGGCACGCTGATGACGATTGTCGGCATGTTGCTGCACTCGGCCATTGAAACCGTCTGGCAGCTCTATGCGGTGTGGGCGCTGATTGGCGCGGGCATGGCGGGCACACTCTATGAATCGGTATTCGCGTTCATCATTCGCACCTATCCGGATGATTATCGGCGGCGCATCACATTTGTGACGTTGCTGGGCGGCTTGGCGAGCACGGTATTTTGGCCGCTCACGGCACTGCTGCTGGCGAATGTTGGCTGGCGCGGTGCGTTGGTGGGGCTGGCACTATTGCAAGTGTTCGGTTGCCTCGCCTGTTATTTGCGGTACCTGCCTCGAAACGCGGCGCCGCGCACGCCGCGTTTGCAACATCGCGATTCCGGTGCGCCGATTGGCGCGCTACTTCGCTCGCGCCCGTTCGTGCTGCTGGCAATTTCATTCACGCTGCAATCGCTGGTGCTCGCCGGATTGGCGGCGCATATCATCGCGCTGCTGTCTGCCGGCGGCGTGAGCACAGCCATTGGCCTGCTGGCCGCGTCATCGATCGGCGTCATGCAGGTACTGGGGCGCATTGTGTTGCTGATGGCCGGTACGCGATTGAATCCCACCGCCACGGCAAAGGTGGTTGGCTGGCTACTGCCCGCCGCAATCATTACGCTGTTGGCGGTGACGTTCAGCCCGTGGCTCGCTTTCCTTTATGCGTTCCTGTTCGGCACCGGCAATGGCATGATGACCATCGTCAAAGGCACTGCAACGGCGGACTTGATCAGCCGCGAACATGTGGCGAAATTGAATGGCGTTCTCGCGTTTCCGATGGCAATTGCGCGCGCCGCGGGGCCGATACTCATTGCGAGTTTCTGGGATTACTTTCGCGACCCCCGCGCGGCAATGCTGATTGTTTTTGTTCTTTCCGGCTGCGCGGCAATTTCGTTGGGGGCGGCGTATCGTGCGGCAGGGGCAGCGGCAGAAACGAAACGCGGCAAATCGGGCAAATTGTAAAAAGCACACTTGACCCCACAATGCTGCGCACGTAAACCCTGTTCGCCCTGAGGTATCGAAGGGCATATTTGCAAGGAGCCCTTCGATACCTCAGGGCGAACGGTGAAAATTGGTCGAATTGAAAAGTAATGGAACGTTACCGGGAGTCCAAACTCGGATTCCCGGCGTCGTCAAAAAATCAGCCGCGCTTGCGCTCTTCTTTTTTGACTTTCTTCAATTCCTTTTTTTCTTTCGGTGTCTTGGCAGGTTCTTTTTTAGTCTGCTTTTTCTGATCTTTGCTCTTGCTCATGGCGAAACCTCCGTCGTGGGGAATGAAAATATGGCGGCGCTGATCGCATGATCGAACGCCAAGGCTTGCGACTCAACTATAGCGCGATCACGCGATTTCGTGAGTGGCGGCATGTGCATTTATTCCGACGCATCGGAAATTTCGCATCTCATCAGTGCGGTTGACCGAAAGGCAATGAATCGCAAGCATTGACGCGACGTTCCGGCCGATTTCTCCCCAAACGCCGCGCGGGATAAGGAGGTTGATATTTTTTTCCACCTGTTTCAGAAACCAGGTGGAACATCGTTCAGATGTGGGCACGCGCTTGCTGTGCCGGTCCTGACGCCTTATTCATGGCGGCGTGCGCGCTGCCAAAGGCATATTGGACAAGTAGCTTTGCCGGAAAGCCAAATTGCTCCCGCGCCAATATGACTGACTGACAACAGTGGAAGGTTGCCCTGTTGCGTTTATGCGACATTGGTCGCAAACCAATCCCTGCCAGCCCGCAACAAAGCTAGAATTCCCATGCACACGTCAGACGCAACGCAGGCAGATTTTTGGTTCGCAACAGATACGCTCGACATGATTGCATTGCGCCCGCATCCTGCTACCTCACCATGCAGCATTTATCCAGGGGAACTGTTCATGAAAAAGAAAATCCTTGCCGCCGCCTGTCGGCCGAATTCACTTGCATACGGCCTGTCGTTGGCCGCGATCCTGGCCGCGCCCTCTGCGTTTGCCCAATCCACAACCGACGGCAAATCAGCGGCCAAGCTCGATGGCAAACTTGAAACCATCACTGTCACGGCTGAGCGCCGCGAAGAAAACATCAAGGATGTGCCGATTTCAATCAGCACCTTGAGTGGCGAGAATCTGGATGTCATCAATTCCGGCGGACAAGACGTACGCGCCCTGGCGGGACGCGTTCCCAGCCTGAATATCGAATCATCTTTTGGTCGCGCATTTCCGCGTTTCTATTTACGCGGTTACGGCAATACTGACTTCCGATTGAACGCGTCACAACCGGTTTCGCTCGTTTACGACGACGTGGCACAGGAAAATCCAATTCTCAAGGGCTTCCCGATGTTCGATCTCGATCAGATCGAAGTGCTGCGCGGGCCGCAAGGCACCTTGTTCGGTCGCAACTCGCCGGCCGGCGTGGTGAAGTTCGATTCAGCCAAGCCGCGGCAGGCGCAGGAAGCGTACCTAAATGTATCAGCAGCTAAATACACCACGACCGCGCTCGAAGGAGCGGTCAACGTGCCGATGAGCAAGGAATGGGCGATGCGCTTCTCCGTGCAAGCGCAGCACCGCGACGACTTCGTGACTAACACCGTCAACGGCCCCACCAAGGAAATGGAAGGCTACGACGACAACGCCGCGCGCCTGCAATTTTTGTATGAGCCCGACAAGAACTTCAGCGCGCTGTTCAACCTTCATGCGCGCGATCTGAAAGGCAGCGCACGCTTGTTCCGCGCCAATATCATCAAGCCGAAAACCAATGACTTTGTCGACGGTTTCGATATCGCCAGGATTTCCATCGACGGCAAAAACGAATCCAAGCTGAAGACCAATGGCGGCAGCGTGCGTCTGCGCTGGGCGATTAACGACTTTACGCTGCATTCGATCACCGGCTACGAATCGCTGGATACCTTCAATCGGGGAGATATCGACGGCGGCTTCAGCGCCGTATTTGCGCCGCCTTCCGGGCCTGGCGTGATTCCGTTCGCCTCGGAAACCGCGGACGGTATCCCTAAACACAAACAATTCACACAAGAACTCAGGCTGGAATCGAATAGCAAAGGCCCGATGAAATGGCAGGGCGGGCTCTACTACTTTAACGAGGATTACACGGTTGAGAGTTTCAGCTACGATTCGCTGGCCAAGAATGCGCAGGATGGCTACGAGCGCGTGCGCCAGAAAAACGACGCGACCGCACTATTCACGGCGGTGACGTTTTCGGTAAGCCCGGCGCTCGATCTTCGTGGTGGCCTGCGCTACACCCGCGACAAGAAAACGTTCAACGTTGAAGATTACAACGCGAGCGGTTTCGCACCGTGTATCGGCCCCACGATTGGTGCCATACCCGCGCCGCCGAAATGCACCCTCGCGCAATTGCGCGGGCTTGGCCCATTGAGTTCATCGCCAAGCGACAACAAGGTGAGCTGGGACGTGAGTGCCACCTACGCGACCGACCGCGACACCAAATTTTATGCGCGCATTGCCAATGGCTTCCGTGCCTCCAGCGTGCAAGGTGCTGGCGCCTTCAATAATCAATCGGTGGCCAACCCGGAGACCAGCACCTCGTTCGAGGCTGGTGTGAAAGCGGATCTGATGGATC
>JAYTUX010000245.1:0-1815 GCA_043744315.1 Betaproteobacteria bacterium
ATCGCGTTCTTGATCAGGAGCGGTTTCTTCTGCCACCAGCCGGACAGGAAGGCGTCAGGCGCAAGGCCGCCCAACAGTTGGTGAAGATCGCTTGGCAAAAGTGTTTTCATCGTTCTATTATAGGAACAGCGTCCGGCAAAATTTCGCGGGCGGGTTGTCCATCACGCATCGTCAAGCTGGTATCGTCAAGCACGCATCATTTAGGAGAAGCACCCGCAAGTTTGGTTTTGAGGAGTCTCACATGCTGTCACCCGGAGCGGCGGCGCCCGCCTTCAAGCTGGCCGACGCCGACATGGAACTGGTTCAGTCGTCAACGTTTCGCGGCAAACGAAACGTGGTGCTGTATTTTTACGACAAGGACAACCTGCCGGGCAGCACGGTGGAAGCAATCGAATTCTCTGATCTCAACGAAGAATTTTCGCGTTGCAACTGCGAGGTGCTGGGGGTGTCGCCGGATGACTGGATGAGCCACGCCGAGTTTCGCGACAAGCACGGCCTGTCGGTGCGGTTGTTGGCGGACCCGGAGTGCGAAGTGTGCAAGAGTTACGATGTAGTCAAAGCCGCCGGCAGTAACGGTAATGGCGGCAGTGAAATTGTGGTGTGTAAACGCCCGCATGTGCTGCGCTCCACCTTTGTGATTGATCGAGAAGGCAAAGTGCGTCATGCCTTGTACGGCGTCGTTACGCCCAAGGGCCATGCCCGGGAAGTGCTGAAGCTCGTAAAATCGACGCTTCACTGACTTCCACGCCGCCTGAAGTGCGGCATATCAAACAATGAAAATCGGACGCGATGCAGTCGTCACTCTTTCCTATACGCTCAAGGATGCACAGGGCGAAGTGATCGAGGAGAGCAAAGAGCCCATGACCTACCTGCACGGCGGTTATGGCAATGTATTTCCACTGGTCGAGCAGGCCTTGCAGGACAAGGGTGTGGGTCAGGGCGTGCGCGTCAAGCTCGAACCTTCGGATGCGTTTGGCGACTATAACGAAGAGTTGCTGAAGGTCGAGGCGCGCACCCAATTTCCCGAAACGCTCGAAGTGGGCATGATGTTCGAGGGCATTCCCGGTGACGCCGCGGCGTCGGAAGAAGACCGCGCAACCGTATTCACCGTCACCGACATCGCCGATGGCAAGGTGATCCTCGACGGCAATCACCCGCTGGCAGGTATCGGCCTGTTGTTTGAATGCAAGGTGCTGTCGATTCGCGCTGCCTCGTCAGAGGAGCTCTCGCACGGCCACGTGCACGGGCCAGGTGGGCATCATCACTGAGTTTGGCGGCCTGCATTTGGCGGCCTGAGTTCGGCGCCCCCGGTTTAGCGGCCGGCGCTTAAGTAGCGGCCGGTTCCAGATAGCTCTGGAACACGCCAACGTGCACCAGCGCGGCGTCGGCTGAATCCGGCCACAAGTCTTCCGAACGAAAGCGCACGTCATACGTCGGCTCGTCCTCGGCACGGATGCCGTGGGCGTGCGCATCGGGGAACGGATAAGCCGGTGATTCGCTCACGACTACGCCGGTTTTGCCGCGGATGTAGCCCGGCATGCGCACATGGCCGGGGATATGCAACTCGCGCACGCGCACACGGTCGCCAAGGTTGAATCGCTGTCGCGTGGGTTCGTTGGCGCGGCCCGGTGCACTTGGCTGGGACAGTGGAAATTCGCCGCCGGCGCGCCGCTTCAGTTCTTCTTTTGTCAGCACACCTTTTTCGACGCATAGCGTCGCCAGGCTGGTGAGAGTGCGTTC
Organism: Betaproteobacteria bacterium; assembly: GCA_043744315.1. Classification (GTDB taxonomy): domain Bacteria; phylum Pseudomonadota; class Gammaproteobacteria; order Burkholderiales; family Usitatibacteraceae; genus UKL13-2. The sequence goes on from JAYTUX010000245.1 coordinate 1,741, forward strand.
GTAGTAGCTCGCGGTGAGGTAATGGCGTGGCTCCATCCGTTCGATCGCATGGCGGTATTCGTCCATGTTGAAGAT
>JAYTUX010000246.1:0-5793 GCA_043744315.1 Betaproteobacteria bacterium
CACAATTGAATCTCGCCGATGCCGATGCCATTCGCGCGCGCTGCCGCGAGGTGAAACCCGCGTTGATCCTGAATGCCGGCGCGTACACCGCCGTCGACAAGGCCGAGTCCGAGCCGGATATCGCCATGCAAATCAACGGCATCGCGCCGGGGATCCTCGCCGAAGAAGCGAATCGACCCGACGTGCCATTAATTCATTATTCAACCGATTACGTATTCGATGGCCGTTCAACCACGCCGTACCGCGAGGACGATGCGACCTCTCCGCAAAGCGTTTACGGACGCACCAAGCTCGCTGGTGAACACGCCGTCGCAACCACAGCGAAGCGCTACCTGGTGTTTCGCACCAGCTGGCTCTATGGCAATCGCCGACAGAATTTCATGTTGACCATGCTGAGACTCGCCCGCGAACGGGACGAGCTGCGTATCGTCGGCGATCAGATTGGCGCACCGACCTGGGTGCGCTCGGTGAGCGAAGCGACCGCGCAATGTGTCGCCGCAACGGATGCACGCTTGCACCTCAATATTCCGAACGGAATTTATCACGTCACCGCGGCAGGCCAAACGTCCTGGGCCGGCTTTGCCGCCGCCATTCTTGATGGCGTCGCTGACGCCACGCGCCGCGCCAAACGCGTGATCCCCATCGCCACTGCCGACTATCCCACTCCCGCGAAGCGACCGGCATTTTCGGTGTTGGCATTGGACAAAATCAGCGCTGCGTCAGGTATCAAACCGACAGAATGGCATGAACAACTTGAGGCATGCCTCGCCGAGCGAAAACACCTTAAACTCTAGCACTGGCGGGGCGTTTCAGCACTTTCTCTTCCGAGGCCCCCGCCAAATATAGGCTTTTTGGTTTGTCAATTGCGTAAACACCGCAGTTTCTACCTTATTCCCATTCGCCCAATGGTCACCGTCAACGATACAACGTTTCCCGATGCTGCCGCATTTGAATTGGCGTTGCAGCGCGCAATCGCGTCGCATTACGACGGACAAGTCGCTGACGCGCTGCGCGCGTATCAGGCACTAATTTCAGCGCGACCGAGAAATGCGGTCGTGAATCTTCATCTGGGAGAGTTGCTGGCGCAAATCGATCGGCGTGATGAGGCGTTGCCGTTTTTGCGTATGGCATTGGAAGTCGCCCCCACGCATCCCCGGCATTGGTTGAGCTATATCGATTGCCTCGCAAAATCGGGACGGCAGGATGCGGCCCAGGCCATGCTCGCGCAGGCGCAACAGCGCGGCATTAAAGATGAGGCATTTCAATGGCTGGCTCGCGAAATTGGTGCCATCGACTCGCCCATTTCCGAACCGGCAGTGGCGGATCTTGTTGCGCTCGACGAATTTTTTAGGCAGCGCAAGATCGTTGAAATGGAAACCCATGCCCGCAAGTTAACAGTAGGTTTTCCGCAACACGGTGCCAGCTGGAAAGCGCTTGGCACGGCGCTCGCGCTTCAAGGCAGGGCACAGGACGCGGTGGCGGCATTTCAACATGCCATCCCGTTGCTCCCGGCCGACAGCGAAGCACTCATCAGCTATGGCAAAGTCATGTACGAACTTGGCCAACTTGAAAATGCGGAAACGCACCTTCGCCGCGCACTGCAAATTGACCCCGCGTCGATCAATGCGTCTAGCAATCTGGCGCGTGTGCTTTATGCCGAGGGTAAGATCGTTGAGGCAGAGCAGTGTTTTCGTAATTCAATTCAATTGCGACCGCATCTCGCGGACGCGCACTTCGACCTGGCCACACTGCAAAACGAGCAGTTTCGATTTGCCGAATCGGAAGCGGGATTCCGTCGTGCATTGGAACTGAAGCCTGGGTACGTTCCCGCATTAATCAACCTGGGTATTGCGCTGACAGAAACCGGGCGCTACGCAGAGGCCGAAGGGCTTCTCCGAGATGCATTGGCCATCAATTCGCAGGATCCGCACGCGCTTGGCGCGCTCAGCAACGTGCTCGAGCGCCAAGGCCGGCATGAAGAAGCGGATGCCACATTGCAAACCGCAATCGTCGCGCATCCAACCGACTTGAAACTGCGCAGCCGAAGGCTGTTCAATCTCAATTGTTCCGCAAACGCGACTGCCGATTATTGCCTCCATCAAGCGCGAGAATTCGGTGCCGTTTTGCATGCCCGCGTTAACCGCCGGTACACCTCATGGATTGGCACTGCAATCAATTCCAACGTGCCAAAACCATTGCGCGTAGGCTTGTTGTCGGGCGATTTTTGCAATCACCCGGTTGGTTTTTTTCTGGAATCTTTCGTTGGCGCTGTCGATTCCGCCCGTGTCGAACTTTATGCATTTCCGACCAGCCGTCAGCACGATGAGCTAAGCGCGCGCATCAGGCCCGCATTTGCCTCATGGCAACCGATCGCCGGACTCAGCGACGAGGCTGCCGCACGCGCAATTCACGCTGCCGGCGTTCACGTGTTGATTGATTTGTCGGGTCACACGGCAGGGAACCGGCTCGCTGTATTTGCGCAAAAACCGTCGCCTGTGCAGGCAAGCTGGCTGGGATATTTTGCGACCACGGGGGTTGAAGAAATCGATTATCTGATCGCTGATCCGGTCGGCGTCCGTGCGTCCGAGTTCGGTCAATTTACAGAAACCATTGTGCATCTTCCCGAAACGCGGCTATGTTTCACACCGCCCCGCACGGCCCCTGCCGTATCGCTCCCGCCGCGGGCACGAAGCGGGTTTGTCACGTTTGGTTGTTTCCAGAATCTTGCTAAAGTCGGCGACCAGGTATTGGCGCGATGGGCAACCATACTTGCCGCCACTACCGATGCGCGCCTGCGAATGCAGTGCCGCGATCTCAGCTATGCGTCCGCGCAGGAGATGATGATTCGCCGTATGGGTGCCGCAGGCATCGATGTGAGACGAGTTTCATTTCATGGCCGCGTTGGACGTGACGCATACCTCTCAACGTATGGAGAGGTTGATATTCTTCTCGATACCTTTCCATACCCTGGCGGCACTACTACCTGCGAAGCGCTGTGGATGGGCGTACCGACCGTAACATTGGCCGGCGAGAGTCTGTTATCGCGCCAAGGGGCGAGCATATTGACGGCCGCAGGGTTGCCGGATTGGATTGCCGGGAACGAAGCGGACTATGTGGCGCAGGCAGTTTCCCGTGCCGGTGATCAAGAGGCACTTGCAAGACTACGGTTGGGATTGCGCGCGCGGGTTGCCGCTTCACCGCTTTTCGACGCGCCGCGATTCGCGCGAAATTTCGAGGATGCAGCTTGGAAGATGTGGCGCGACAGAGCCGCGCAATAGCCGGATCCCGTTCATCGCTATCCGCATACCCCCACCCATCCACACGCGCTGCAAAAATCGCAGCCATCCTTGCGGATGACGGAACGATTGCCACACTCGCGGCAACATGAACCCTTCATCGCGTGTAACGAATCGCGTGGGCGCGGTGCCTCGAGAATGCCCATGTCGCGCAGCGGATAACCGTCGCGATCGAGCACGCCGAGCATGTGGTAGCGGTGGATTAACAATCGGGCAACGTAGGCAACCGTGGACGGCCAATTCTGCTGACGACGCTCGCCGGGAACAAAGGCCATGAAATCGCCCAGCGGTTCGGCGTAATTCAACAGTTTGCGGAGTTTCATGCCAATCCATGCCGGATCCATCACCCGCATGTCGAGTGACAAAATCCGCGCGAGGCCATCGAGTGCACGCGGATAATGTCCCGACAACCAGAGCGAGTACGGTCGCGTGGTGGTCGCACCGGCAACCGCGCCATCCGGCAACGTGATTTCTTTCACGCCCACGACGAATTCGTCACCCGCAGCGGGGTTCACGACATCGACCGTCCAGGCGAGCGTGCCATCCGATCCCGTGCGCGGTTCATCCACGCTGAACATGGCGTCGAGTACCGCCGCGGTGCCGCCATCCTCAAACACATGCAATCGATCACAGCGATAGTGGATCACCTGCCCGATCGCGGAAACAACACCCGGCATACGCTTCAATTCGCCGGTGGGCGGGAAGCGCATCTCGAAGGCGTCATCGCCAACGGTGCGCGTTAGTGCGTCGAGCTTCAAGGCGAGCCATCCGCGATCATTGGTGCGCATATCCATTGACAGCGTTTTGGCAACGGCTCCCAGACCGCGCGGCTGCTCGGTGCCGTTGACCCAGACCTCAAACGGAAACGCCTTGCCACTCTCACTGTCCGCAATGTGCCCAACGAAGAGGGCGAAGCGCCCCTGCGGCGACTCGATCATGTAGGTCCATGCGTCGTTGCCGTCGGGCAATTCCGGGCGGCCTGGCCAGCGTAGCGAGGCTAATACCGGTGCCGGCAATGTGTCGAGTGCGAGACGCGCATTGTGATGGGGTGTCGAAATTGCCGACTGCATTTCCGGTTCATGGTGCGGTGGCGCGACCGACAGCACCGATCCCAGCACGTTGTTCGGCCGATAGGTGGCGAGACCTTTCAAGCCGGATTTCCAGGCGTTGAAATAGAGATTCTCAAAATCGGCATAGGGATAATTTTCCGGCACGTTCACCGTTTTAGAAATACTGGTATCAATGAAGGGCGCGACCGCAGCGACCATTTGCAGATGCGCGTCGGCGGAAATATTCAACGCCGTAACGAAATATTCCGGCAGCGTGCGCGTGTCGCCGCCAAGATGACGATACAGGCGCCAGGCATGGTCTTCGACCAGATACTCCTTGTGCAGGCCGTCAGCGGTGCGTTTTTTTCGCGTGTATGTGTACGAAAACGGCGGCTCAATACCGTTCGAGGCATTGTCGGCGAAGGCGAGTGAAATGGTCCCGGTGGGCGCAATGGACAAGAGGTGAGAATTACGAATTCCAAGACGTCGAATCGATTTCCGCAGGGCATCCGGCAGTCGCGACGCAAAATTTTCGCCGGCGAGATACAGGTCGGCGTTGAACAACGGAAATGCACCACGCTCTTTCGCGAGTGCAACCGACGCGGCATACGCCGTATCGCGCAGACACGCAGAAATTTCTTCCGCCATCTTGCGCGCAGGGGGTTCGTCGTAGCGCAGTCGCAACATCGCCAGCGCATCGCCAAGTGCCGTAAAGCCGAGGCCGATGCGGCGCTTGGCGCGTGCCTCTGCGTGTTGCGCGGCAAGTGGCCACTCGGTCACATCGAGCGTGTTATCGAGCATGCGCACCGCGATAGTGGCGACCTCGGCGAAGGCGTTGAAATCAAAACGCGAATCGGCACTGAAAGGTGCCGCGACAAATTGCGTCAAATCGATCGATCCCAGGCAGCAACAGCCATAAGGTGGCAACGGTTGCTCGCCACAAGGATTGGTGGCGGCGATGGATTCGCAATAATTGAGATTGTTGTCGCGGTTGATGCGATCCAGGAAAAGGATGCCCGGCTCGGCGTGGTCGTAGGTCGAGTGCATGATGTCGGCCCACAATTCGCGCGCCGGTGGCTTCCGGTACACCCACATGCCGTCCTCGCGCAGATACGCACCGGCATCGACGATGTCCTGGGCGGGTTCCGCGCGATGGATGAGCTCGATCGCCTCGTCTTGCTCCAGGGCGCGCATGAACACATCGGTGACTGCGACCGAAATGTTGAAATTGCTTAGCCCACCGTGATCCTTGGCGTGGATGAAGGTTTCAATATCCGGATGATCGCAGCGCAATACGCCCATTTGCGCGCCGCGCCGCGAGCCGGCGGATTCCACCGTTTCACACGAGCGGTCGAACACTTTCATGTACGACACCGGCCCGCTCGCACGTGAATCGGTGCCACGCACGCGCGCACCTTCCGGGCGGATCGCCGAAAAATCATAGCCAA
>JAYTUX010000247.1:0-1809 GCA_043744315.1 Betaproteobacteria bacterium
GGCGCCGAACCCGATCCGTTGCGTGATCAAGCATTTTCCGCAGGAGATTGCGTGATGAACCTCATGTTTGAACCTCATGTCACTCGGTTAAGCCTCAAAACCCGTCATTCCAGCGAAGGCTGGAATCCAGTCCATCGTACTTCCAAAATCTTGGACGGACTGGGTCCCAGCCTTCGCTGGGACGACGAATTTTTGAGATATCCAGCAAACCTGGCGCAACGCATGTGCGCTCCGGGACTTGCTCAACAATTGCTTAACCGAGTGCCATGAATGTCTGAACCCATTACGGATTTGGCAACTGAGCGCAAAACCATCGAATTCACTCTCGACGGCCAGAAGGTCACGGCCTTTGAAGACGAGACGCTCATCGAGATCGCCAGCCAGCACGGCAAGGAAATCCCGCACCTTTGCTACAAACCCGGCTATCGCCCCGACGGCAACTGCCGCGCGTGTGTGGTCGAGATCAAGGGTGAGCGCACCTTGGCGCCATCGTGTTGCCGCCACCCCGCGAACAATATGGAAGTCACCACCGATTCGCCGCGCGCAATTCATTCGCAGAAGCTGGTGCTGGAATTGCTCACCGCCGATTCGCCGCCGAAGAATTACAAACCCGAAGCCAACGAACTCACCCAGTGGTCTGCCAAGCTCGGCGTAACCACATCCCGTTTCCACGCACGCCAACAACCTAACCCAGATTTCTCGCACCCTGCGATGACGGTGAACCTGGATGCGTGCATCCAGTGCACGCGCTGCGTGCGCGCCTGCCGCGAAGAGCAGAACAACGATGTGATCGGCTACGCGCATCGCGGTGGACATTCCAAGATAGTGTTCGATTTCGATGACCCGATGGGCGCATCGACCTGCGTGGCGTGTGGCGAATGCGTGCAGGCCTGCCCGACCGGCGCGCTGGCGCCGGCGAAGGAGGCTTACCAGATCACGGCCGACAAGCAGGTCGATTCGGTTTGCCCGTATTGCGGCGTGGGCTGCCAGCTCACGTATCACGTCAAGGACAACACGATCATCCGCGTCGAAGGGCGCGATGGCCCGGCCAACATGAGCCGCCTGTGCGTGAAGGGCCGCTACGGTTTCGATTACGCGCATCACCGGCAGCGCCTCACGGTGCCATTGATCCGACGCGCCGACGCGCCAAAGTCTGGCGACTTCCGCATGGACCCGGAAAACTGGCGCGACATTTTCCGTGAAGCGACATGGGAAGAAGCGCTCGACTTGGCTGGCGGCACGCTCGCAAAAATCCGCGACACGAATGGCCCCAATGCACTCGCCGGATTCGGTTCCGCAAAGGGCAGCAACGAAGAGGCCTACCTCTTCCAGAAACTTGTGCGCACCGGATTCCGCACCAATAACGTGGACCACTGCACGCGGCTGTGCCATGCATCCTCCGTCGCAGCGCTGTTGGAAGGCGTGGGCTCGGGCGCGGTATCGAACCAGGTATCGGATGTGGCTAAGGCGGAGCTGGTGATCGTGATCGGCGCCAACCCGAGCTCGAACCACCCGGTAGCGGCAACGTGGATCAAGAACGCCACCAAGCTCGGCACCAAGCTGGTGGTGATGGACCCGCGTCGCAATGACCTTTATCGCCATAGCTGGCGCTATCTGCAGTTCAAGCCGGACATGGACGTGGCGATGCTGAACGCCATGATCTACACCATCATCGAAGAAAACCTCGTCGATGAAGACTTCATCAGGAACCGCACCAGCAATTACGAAGCGCTGAAAGAAAACTCCAAGGAATTCTCCCCGGAGAAAATGGCGCCGCTGTGCGGCATCCCGGCGGAAACACTTCGCGAA
>JAYTUX010000248.1:0-1804 GCA_043744315.1 Betaproteobacteria bacterium
CTGCACCCCAATACCTTCAAACCGCATACCGGCACCAAGACCAGCGTGCTGTTCGTGCAAAAATGGAATGATGACAAGAATGCTGGGCCGCTGTGCCCACGCCAGGATGATTACGAAATCTTCTTTGCCACCCAGCAGGCGGAAAGCGTCAATAACCGGGGTGAGAAGGTTTATGTTACTGATGCGCAGACCGGCGCACGGGTGCGCGATGACCACGGCCATTTCATCGTCCGGCACGATCTGTTCAATCACGAAGGCAAAACGCAAGACGGAATCGCCGAAGCGTTCCAGCAATTCGCGGCGAAGGAAGACTTAAGTTTTTTTCACTGAGCCCCTTTGATAGCGCCCGTTACGCGGCGCTGTTGGAGGGGCTGACAATTAGCGAGGTGAGCAGCAAGGCGCTGGAGTTCTCCGGACGCATTGATGCGGAATATTATCGCCCCGAAATGCTGCGCTATGAGGCTGCTGTGAAGCAGCAGCTCGCAGTCAAATTAGGTGACGAAGCAAATTTTTTGATCGGTCCCTTCGGATCGAGTTTTACAGTGGAAAACTACACCGATGACAGTTCGTATCGATATATCCGCGGGAAGGATGTGAAGCCCCTTACATTGATGGAGAATGATAATGTTTACATGCCAGAGGCCGATTTCACGCGCCTAAAGCGCTATGCCCTCCGTGAAAATGACATACTGGTATCCGTCGTCGGAACCCTCGGAAATTCTGCAATTGTCACAAAGGCTGTCGGCCCTGCGGTCTTCAGCTGCAAGAGCACCGTAGTTCGTCCAAAATCGCTGAATCCCAAATATCTTACGGTCTATTTGAATTGTGAATATGGCTACAAGCTGCTGGTTCGAAAGGAACGCGGAGTAATCCAGACTGGCCTTAATCTGGACGATCTCAAGGACATGCCGGTTTTCCGGCCTTCGAGTGCGTTCCAATCACGTGTAGCACAAGCTTTCGATGACGCTTTGAATTTAGCCGACCTAGCCAAACAGAAACAGGCCGAAGCCGAAACAGCCTTGCTGGCGGCGTTGGGGTTGGCGGGGTGGACGCCGCCGGAGCCGCTGACCTACACCGCCCGCGCCGCCGACGCCCTCACCGCCGCCCGCCTTGATGCGCAATATTTCATGCCCTCAAAGCTCCAGATGATCGATGCCCTTGCTGCTCTGCCGGGGGAGGTGCTTGGTGTGCGCTTCAAATCGGTACGTGACATGTTCGATCCCGCAAAAGCTGATCCCGATTTGCTCGTCCGCAATTTCGACCTGCCCGATGCGCTTGAAACGATCTTGGACGACGAGAAGAAAGTAGTTGCCTGCGAGGATGTCGGCAGCCTCAAAAAGACGATGCAAAACGGCGATGTCGCTATGTCGCGCCTGCGCGCTTACCTTAAAGAAACAGCGGTTGTCCGCACGGGCTATGACTATCCGGCGGTCGGATCGTCCGAGTTTCTAGTGCTGCGTCCGATCAATCTCAAGACCAACCGGTTTGCGCCAGAAACGCTGATGATTTTCCTGCGTTCGCCGCCGGTGCAAACCATACTGAAATGGTGTCAGGACGGATCGCAGCATCCCCGCTTCAGCGAGCGTGACTTGCTCGCAATCCCCTTGCCCGATGCCGTGGCCGATGCGTCGGAAGCCATCGAAGCGATGGTCCAATCCGCCTTCGCCGCCCGCGCTCGCTCCCGCGCGCTCCTGTCCGCCGCCAAGCGCGCTGTCGAGATTGCCATCGAGGATGGCGAGGCCGCCGCGCTGGCGTGGCTCGAGGGGCTGCCATCCGCCTGATCGCCTGACTTAAACCTCCATTC
>JAYTUX010000249.1:0-1791 GCA_043744315.1 Betaproteobacteria bacterium
ACGGAACGGCTTGCTGGTGAGCGCGCCAACCGGACAAACGTCAATCATGTTGCCCGAGAGTTCCGAATCGACGGTCTTGCCGACGAAGGAAGAAATCTCTGAATGCTCGCCCCGGCCCAACAGACCAAGTTCCATCACGCCGGCAATTTCCTGACCGAAGCGGACGCAGCGGGTGCAGTGAATGCAGCGCGTCATTTCTTCCATTGAGACCAGTGGCCCAATGTTTTTATGGAACACCACGCGTTTTTCTTCGGTGTAGCGGGAGGACGAGCCCCCGTAGCCAACGGCGAGGTCTTGAAGCTGGCACTCACCGCCCTGATCACAAATCGGACAATCGAGCGGATGGTTGATCAGCAGAAATTCCATCACGCCGGCCTGCGCTTTGCGCGCCTGCTCGGAGGCGGTGAAGACTTTCATCCCTTGAGTGACAGGTGTGGCACACGCCGGCAACGGCTTGGGAGCTTTTTCAACCTGCACCAGACACATGCGGCAGTTGGCGGCAATCGACAATTTCTTGTGATAGCAAAAGTGCGGCACATAGGTACCGAGCTTGTTGCAGGCGTCCATCACCATGCTGCCTTCGATGATTTCCACCTTGTTGCCGTCGATTTCGAGTTCAACCATATTGTCTGATTCGCTTAGTCGGTTCGGTTACACGTACGCCGGCACCAGGCAATGCTTGTGCTCAATGTGATACTCAAACTCATCACGATAATTTTTGATGAAAGCGCGTACCGGCATCGCCGCAGCGTCACCCAGCGCGCAGATGGTGCGGCCCTGGATGTTGTCGGCTACCGAGTTGAGCATGTCCAGGTCTTCCGGGCGCCCCTGCCCGTGTTCGATCCGGTGCACCACACGATAGAGCCAGCCGGTACCTTCGCGGCAGGGTGTGCACTGGCCGCAGGATTCTTCAAAATAAAAATAGGACAGGCGCAATAGCGACTTGACCATGCAGCGTGTCTCGTCCATCACGATCACCGCGCCCGAGCCGAGCATTGACCCGGCCTTGGCAATCGAGTCGTAATCCATGTCGGTGTTCATCATGACTTCGCCGGTCAGCACCGGCATGGATGAGCCACCGGGAATTACCGCCTTGATTTTCTTGCCGCCGCGCATGCCGCCGGCCAGCTCGAGCAATTTGGCGAACGGGGTGCCGAGCGGAACCTCGTAGTTACCCGGCTTCTCGACATCGCCCGAAACGGAAAAAAGTTTGGTACCGCCGTTGTTCGGCCGCCCAATTTCAAGGAACTTGTCGCCGCCATTGCGAATGATCCACGGCACTGCCGCAAAGGTCTCGGTGTTGTTGATCGTCGTCGGCTTTCCGTACAAGCCATAGCTCGCCGGGAACGGCGGCTTGAAGCGCGGCTGGCCCTTTTTGCCTTCAAGCGACTCAAGCAGTGCCGTTTCTTCACCGCAGATATAGGCGCCGAATCCATGATGCGCATGCAACTCAAAATTGAAATCGGTGCCGAGAATCTTGTTACCCAGATAGCCGGCGGCGCGCGCCTCGTCGAGCGCTTCTTCAAAGCGCTCGTAGTCAGCCCAAATCTCGCCGTGAATATAGTTGTAGCCTACCGGTACACCCATCGCATAACCCGCGATGATCATGCCCTCGATCAGAATGTGCGGGTTGTAACGAATGATGTCGCGATCCTTGAATGTACCTGGCTCGCCCTCGTCCGAATTGCACACCACATACTTCGCACCGGGAAATCCGCGCGGCATGAAGCTCCACTTCAAGCCCGTGGGAAAACCTGCGCCACCACGACCACGCAATGCCGACTTCTTGAG
>JAYTUX010000250.1:0-1790 GCA_043744315.1 Betaproteobacteria bacterium
GAGCTGTATCGGCTTATGCCTGCATCGACGGCGTTTTCTTACGTCGGCGCGTCCCTGACTTTTTTGATGTTGGCCTCGACTGGCGATCTCCAGCGTGGAGCGTACTGGTTCGCCTTCGCCAGCAGCATCATGCTGCTCCGCGTGTTGGCTATGATGGAATATCGACACCACACCAATGACCGCGGCAATAGCCCCACCACTTGGAAATGGCTCGCCATTTCCATGAATTTCCTGGCCGGCGTGAAGTGGGGCCTGTTGGGGACGGTGTTGTTTGTAGAAGCACCGCTCTATCGGGTCATGTTCACCGCCATCGTCATCGTCGGCTACGTCGGTGGTTCGATTGTGTCGTATGCGCCCGTACGGTTTGCACACGCCGCGCTTGCCTTGCCGGCGACTCTGCCGCCGACGATATACCTGTTCTTTTTCGGCGGTGAGGCCAATCTCATTGCCGGCGTCGCCGCGCTTTTCATGGTGGCTGCGCTCATCGTGACTGCCGAGGCGCAGTACCGGCTGGTGCGCGCCCGTTTGCTGTTCGAAATCGAAAACGACGTCCGCGTCCGGGTAGCCGAAGCCGAGAGCAATACGCTCGGCGTGGACCTGCGCAAGTTGGAGCATCGCGCTGAAGTCATCAGGCGATCACAAATCGAGGCGCGGCGTCGGGCCGATACCTTGTCGCACCACATGCAGAACACGTTGCTGCCGGTCATCGAATGCGATCAACGCGGCCGCATCGTTGAATGGAACGACGCTGCGGTGGCCGCGTTTGGCTACCAGCTGCGTGATCTGTCCGAGCTCGGTCTGGACAAGCTTGTTGTCACACCAACCGGTAAGAAAGCATGGGCAGATGCCTTCGCATCCGCGTTGGAGGGTAAGGTTTCTACCGCGATTGAGGTGTCGGTACTGAAAATCGGTGGCGCGCGCGCAGCGGCGACATTCTATGTGACGCCCATCGACATCGACGGCACAAAGTCGTGTCGCGCCGCAATCATCGCGACCCTTAAGCCAATCCAGTTGGCGGAACGAAACCTGCGGCCCAAGTCGGCAAAGGGCTAGGCGCGCGCTGGAAACCGGTTATTGGCGGCGCCAAACCATCCACCGCTCAAGCCCACGAAACACGGCGATCGAGTCTGGCGGCTCAACGTCTTCAACCAACTCGAACGCCGGTAAGAGCAGCGACAGAAGCGCGGTTTGGCTGATACCAAACGGCGGGCCTTTTGGCGACTCGCCAAAGAAAAAATAGCCTGCGAGTATTCCGCCTGACGGCAACATACTGCTGATCTGAGTGGCCCATGCCGCGCGGCGATCGTGCGGAAGCGCGCATAGGAAAGCGCTTTCGTAAACCAACGTAAATCCCTTGTTCGCGAGGGTCGGCTCAAAAAAATCACCGTGTTCGACCAAGCTGCCCTGAGGCCCGAGAACGGCTCTGGCGCGCGCCACCGCTTCAGCCGAGAAATCAATTGCCGTCACCGGCCATCCAGCATTCGCAAACGCCGAAACCTCCCTTGCGGCACCGCACCCCGGAATGAGCGTCTTGCGCGGTGCATTCGCCGGCGCAGCGAGGAAGTCTCGCAGGTTTTGTGGCGCGCCGCCGCGATCCCATGGCGTAAATTCGGCGGCGAAGCGGACGTCCCAAAACGCAGGCGTCGCTGGGTCCAGTCGTGGAAAGGTTGGCGGTAACGTCTCGGGCGGTTGATCAAGCATCTTCAAATTATAGGAGCCGATCAGATTTACGCCCGGACATGGTGGTTCGTCGCCTACGTGGCAGGTTTCGTCCACTTTGCGTCGAAACA
>JAYTUX010000251.1:0-5712 GCA_043744315.1 Betaproteobacteria bacterium
GAAAACAACAATCGTCCGTGGTTTCTGCACAACAAGCCGAACTACGACATCCTGCGCGAGGAATTCACCGAACTGGTCGCGGACATCATCCAGCGCATCGGAAAATTCGATGAGCGCATCCTGCATGTCGAACCAAAAAAATCGCTGTTCCGCATCTACCGCGATGTGCGTTTTTCGCACAACAAGGAGCCGTACAAAACGCAATTCTCGGCGATGATCGCGGAGAAAAAAGACCACAAGGCGGTACCGGGGTATTACTTCCAGATCAACGCGCAGGGCATTCTCGGCATGGGCGGCGGCGTGTACATGCCGGAGCCGGATACGCTCAACAAAATCCGCCACGAAATCCTCGCCGAGCCGGACAAGGTCACCAAGTTATTGAAGGACAAACGATTCCTCGCGACCTTCGGCGGCCTTTCGGAAGAAGACCGCATGCTGCGCGCGCCCAAGGGTTATCAGCATTTGCCGGCAGACCATCCGATGCTGGACATGATCAAGAACCGCCATTATTTCTCGTTCCTTGAAATTGATTTGAAGAAACACAAATCGAAGGATCTCGCGAAGGAATTGGCAGGAAAATTTGAAGATTTGCATCCTTTGATTGTGTGGCTGAGGCAAGTTCTCGGATAGTGAGACACCAGTATTGGCGCGCCGTACGGCGTGCTTTCGTCCTGAACGCCCCACCTACGCTTGTGTCTCTTGATTTTCTCCTATGATCATGCCTCAACGTCCCGCACATCGGCCCATTCTCAGCCAATCCGCCCGCCCCTCCACCTTCACCGTCGATACTTTCGACGAAACCGGCGCGTTGAAACCCACTCCCATCGCCGGCGAACATCCGCTGACCATCTACGTTGACAAGCGCGAAATCCTCACCATCATGACGCTCGGTGCCGCACCGGAAGCGCTGGTGATCGGCTACTTGCGCAATCAACGATTGCTGGAATCGATCGATGAAATTATCTCGGTACAGGTCGATTGGGACGTGAACGCGTGTTCGGTCGTGACCAAAAACGGCCTGAAAAATCTCGACGAAAAAATGGCCAAGCGCACCAAGACCACCGGTTGCGGCGAAGGCACGGTATTCGGCGACTTGATGGCGGATTTGGAAAACGTCAAGCTGCGCAGCGACGTGCGCTTGAAAGTAGAAACGTTCTTCGCGCTGCTCAACAATGTTCGCCTGCACGAGTCGATCTACAAACAAGCCGGCGCAGTGCATGGCTGTGCGCTTGCCGATGGCGAAAACATTCTTACCTTCGTCGAGGATGTCGGCCGCCACAATGCGGTCGATGCGATCGCGGGGCGCATGTGGCTTGACGGCATCGACGGCAGCGACAAGATTTTTTATACCACCGGCCGTCTTACCAGCGAAATGGTCATCAAGGCCGCGCAGATGGGCATTCCGTTTCTGGTGTCGCGATCGGGGCTCACGCAGATGGGCTATGAGATAGCGCAAAAGACTGGCATTACCATGATCGGCCGTGCAGTGAACAAGCATTACCTGCTGTTCACGGGTGCGGAGCGATTGGTGCGTGCAACCGAGTCGGCGAATGTCTGAAAACTTTGCGATCGCACGCTGCCACTGCGGTGGCGTGGAATTGGAGGCGTCATTTCCCTCGCGATTCGTTGCGCATTGCTACTGCGAAAGTTGCCGGCGTACACACGCAGCAGGCGTGGTGACGTGGATTGGCTTCAAGAAACACCAGGTTGAAGTTACCCGCGGCGATGAACTCATTGAGAACTATGAATCCTCCAGCAATACGTGGCGCAAGTTCTGCAAACGCTGCGGCACACGGCTCGCGTTCGAATCCACCCGCGAAGCCAATTGGGCAGACGAAATGCACCTTCCGCTGGCGTTGTTCGTGACGCCCGTCGATCGCGTACCGCACATCAACGCCTTTGCTGACGAACGTCCAGCCTGGGCACCATTTCACGATCTGTGACAAATTCCTGATGATGAAAATTACCGGCCTCATCCTCGCCGGCGGTCGCGGCTCACGCATGGGCAGCGTTGACAAAGGTCTGCAACTTTTTCGCGGCAAACCCATGATCGCGCACGTACTGGAGCGTTTCCAACCCCAGGTTGATGACATCCTCATCAACGCCAACCGCAGTATCGAGGAATATGAACAACTTGGCCATCGCGTGATTCCGGACGCGATCGATGGTTTTGTCGGGCCGCTTGCGGGATTGCACATCGGCATGAAGAACGCCACGCATCCGCTGATCGCCACCGCGCCCTGCGATTCTCCGCTCTTGCCGCTCGATTTGATCGCGCGCCTCAACACGGCGCTGCACGACAACAACGCCGATCTCGCCGTCGCGAAAACCTTCGACCAACCCCACCCGGTGTTCTGCCTCACGAAATCAAACCTCGCCCCGCACCTGCAAGCTTTTCTCGAAAGCGGTCAACGCAAAATCGACAAATGGTATGCCTCACTGAAAGTCATCGAAGTGCCATTCGATGATGAAGAGGCCGCGTTTTCCAACATCAATACCATCGACGAACTGAAATCATTCGAGCAGGCAAACTGAGCCGGCATCGAACGCATGCCGCGAAAGAGACGTAACGTACAGAGACTCGCGCTGCGCCCGCCATTGCCGCGCCGAGCGATCGTATGGTTTCCGTCGTTTCCGTTGGATTCACCCATCGAAGACTTCCGCCGCCGCCATGATCCGCTCGCTGACGCACTACCCGCGCATGTGACGCTGGTGTTTCCGTTTCCGACCAATCTCACCGTGACTCAACTCGCGACGCACATTCGCCGTGTGGTCGGCAATTGGCCGGCCTTGCCAGTGAGCTTTCGCGATGTCGAACCAATCGTCGATGAATTCGTGGTGCTGATGTTGCGTGAGCGCGCCGAGGCGATCGTTGCCTTGCACGACAAGCTGTATGGCGGCATTTTGAAAACACACCTCCGCGAAGACATCGAATACCAGCCGCATGTGACGATTGGCAGGGCAGCCGGCAATCCGTCGCACACAGATTTCCCCGCGATTTCAGCTGCGGCCGCGCGCGATGTGCGCGGCGAATGGCGTTGCGTATTGCGCGAACTCGCCATCGTCACACTCGGTCAAGACGGTACAATCACGATCGACAAAACCGTTCCTCTCAATTTCGCCTGAATTCAATTTCCCTATGACAACCGCCCGTACCATCACCGAAGCCTCCTGCGCCGACGATTACGATCCAAATTCCATGCCAGTCGCCAAGGCACGCGCGTTTATCCATTCGTTTCTGACGCCGATTGCCGGTATCGCACGCCTGCCGATCAGGAGCGCACTCGGTCGGGTGTTGGCCGAGGACATTATCTCGCCCGTAAACGTGCCCGCGCATGTCAATTCGGCAATGGATGGCTGGGCATTGCGAGTCGACGATTTGACGGCTGATCCGAACGTGGCGCTGACCGAAATCGGTTCCAGCTTTGCCGGCGTGCCATTCGGCAAACCGGTTGGCAGGGGCGAATGCGTACGGATTTTCACTGGCGGCGTGGTGCCCGAGGGCTGCGATGCAGTGGTGATGCAGGAACGCGCGCAGGCCAACGGCAAGCAAATCAGCTTCTCGCCCGGTGTGAAAAAGAGCCAGAACGTGCGCTATGCCGGCGAAGACCTGAAAGCCGGCGCGGTGGCTCTCGCCAAGGGCCGCATCGTGCGACCGGCTGAGTTGGGGTTAATGGCCTCGCTGGGAATTGGTGAAGTCGGCGTGGTCCGGCCCTTACGCGTGGTGTTTTTTTCAACCGGCGACGAGTTGGTATCGATCGGCAACCCGCTGGCCGAGGGCCAAATCTACGACAGCAATCGCTACACTCTGCACGGCATGTTGACCCGCATGGGTTGCGAGGTGATCGACATGGGGGTGATTCGCGATGATCCGGCGTTATTGGAAAAAGCCTTTGATGATGCGAGCGCGATTGGTGATGTCGTGATCACGTCTGGCGGCGTTTCGGTCGGTGAGGCTGATTTTGTGAAAACGCTGCTCGCGAAATTGGGCGAAGTCGTGTTCTGGAAAATCGCCATGAAGCCCGGTCGCCCGCTTGCTTACGGAAAAATCGGTGGCGCGCATTTCTTCGGCCTGCCGGGCAATCCCGTCTCAGTGATGGTGACGTTTTATCAATTTGTGCGCGATGCTTTGTTGACGTTGCAAGGTGTTGATCCGCTGCCGGTGCAACCCTTGCTGAAAGCGGTGTGTACGTCGGCGATCAAGAAAGCGCCGGGGCGCACCGAGTTTCAGCGCGGCATTTTGTATCTGGAGGACGGCGTGTTCAAAGTCCGCGTTACCGGTGAGCAGGGCTCGGGCATTCTGAAATCGATGTCGGATGCAAACTGCTTCATCATGCTGCACGATCATGTCGGCAACGTCGATGCGGGTGCAACGGTGGAGGTACAAATTCTCGAAGGGGTGATCTAGACGATGACGACGCTCGCGAAAACCAGTCGCCGCAAGTTCATTCAAATTTGCGCGGCCGCATCGGCGGGATGTGGTGGGTGCGGCGCGACCGCTGCACTTGCGCAAGCCAACGTTACACCCAGCAAGCCCATCGCAAAATCGACCGCCCCGCTCGCCCCACGCAAACACGACCGTGTGAAGCTGGTCGATGCCGACGGCAAGGCGATCAAGGCCAAATCCCTGAAAGCCAATCACAGCTACGTGTTCAATTACCCCTATGAATCCACGCCCTGCTTTTTGTTGAATCTCGATACCGCGCTCTCAAGCAAAGTCGGCCTCGCGACGGAAGCCGGAAATCCCTACGACTGGCCGGGCGGCGTGGGCGGCAAAAAATCGATCGTCGCGTACTCCGCGATCTGCGCGCACAAGCTTGCGTACCCGACCAAACAGGTGAGCTTCATCGGCTTTCGCGCGGGCCCGAGCGCCGCCAACGCGCGCGGCAAAGTCATCACCTGCTGCGCGGACAAAAGCGTTTACGATCCCTTCGCCGGCGCGAAAGTATTGAGCGGCCCGGCACCGCAGCCGCTCGCGGCGATTCTCCTGGAACACGACGCGAAGACCGACGAGTTGTTTGCCATCGGCACCTTGGGTGCTGAAAAATTCAACGAGTTTTTTCAGAAGTACGAATTCAAGTTGACGATGGAAATGGGTGGGCGCGCGAAGGATGCGGTTACGGGCAGTGCGCGATTGCTGGATCTGTCGAGTTACTCGACGCAGACGGCGCAGTGTTAGGCGTTTCCCCCGCAAAAAGAATCGAAACGCCAGCATTGGCGCGCCATTTAAAGCATAAATGGCTGAAACGCCTCGCCAGTGCTTGCGTTTGCAAATCAATTTCATGTTGTCGCTTGCACCTCCCAATTCGGACTTCTATTGGGGACGCAGTGACATCATGGTTTCCTGATGATTACCCGCTGAGTATTTCCATTGACCCACAAGGCTGTCGCCCCGGATTTAGTCCGGGGCCTAATTTTCAGTGCAACTCATCCGGTTACAAAAATTGGGTACCGGCATTCGCCGGTACGACAAGGGTTAACAGAAATTTCACGTTGGTTGTCCAATATCATGTTCGGCCGATGGGAAACCCGCGCCAATGATCCCCTGGCTCGAATCCCCCACCGCCTTTCCAGACGTCTCCCACGCTCTCAAGGAACCTGCCGGCCTTCTTTGCGCCGGCGGCAACCTCGAAGCCACAACCTTGATCGCCGCCTACTCGCGCGGCATCTTTCCCTGGTTTTCCGTCGATCAACCGATCCTCTGGTGGAGCA
>JAYTUX010000252.1:0-5689 GCA_043744315.1 Betaproteobacteria bacterium
GTTGGGCGAACGCTCGACTTGATGCCGCAAACGCCGTTAAAGATATGTGGCGAGGCGTTGCTGCGCATTCATCATCATTTGATGGCCACCAATGTCAGCCAATTTGCAGACGTTCAGCGTGTGTTCTCGCATGGGCAATCGCTTGCGCAATGCCACGAATGGCTGAACACGAATTTGCCGCACGCCGAGCGTGTTGCCGTCGCATCGAATGCGGAAGCCGCCCGTCGCGCGGCACTCGAACCACATTCAGCAGCGGTCGCCGGTGAGATGGCTGCGACCCACTACAAACTCACCATTCTCGCCTCGAACATCGAAGACGAACCCAACAACACCACGCGCTTTCTGGTGCTCGGCGACTACGAGCCCAAGGCGACCGGTAAAGACAAGACCTCGCTGGTGCTATCGGCTGCCAATCGCGCCGGTGCCGTCTACGAAATGCTGACGCCATTCGCGTTGCGCGGTGTGTCGATGAGCCGCTTCGAATCGCGTCCGTCGAAAGTGGCGGTGTGGGAATATCTTTTTTTCGTCGATATCGACGGCCACCAAGCTGATGCCAATGTCGCGGCAGCGTTGACCGAGGTTCGCAAGATCGCGGGCTACGTCAAGGTTCTCGGCTCTTATCCGGTTGCGGTCATATAGCAATTTTTTGCCACGGATTGCACGGATAAAGGTGGATAGCGGCATGCGCGCGAGATAGTTTCGTTTCTGCTCATCCGCTCTTGTCCGTGCATTCCGTGGCAGTCTTTCTTCTCCCAATTAAATAAAAATGAACCCTGCCGACCTCGCCCCCGAATACATCCGCTCCATCGCGCCCTACCAAC
The DNA here is from genome assembly GCA_043744315.1 of Betaproteobacteria bacterium. Taxonomy (GTDB): domain Bacteria; phylum Pseudomonadota; class Gammaproteobacteria; order Burkholderiales; family Usitatibacteraceae; genus UKL13-2. Next base: position 822 of record JAYTUX010000252.1, read on the forward strand.
CCGGCAAACCGATTTCGGATGTTGCGCGCGAATTGGGGTTGGCCGAAGCAGACATCATCAAGCTCGCCTCGAACGAAAATCCGCTCGGCCCATCACCCAAAGCGCTGGCAGCGATCAAGCAGGCACTCAATGATTTGGCGCTCTATCCGGATGGCGGTGGTTTCGCGTTGAAAGAAGTAATTTGCCGAAAATTTGACGTCAAGCCGGAGCAGATCATTTTGGGTAACGGCTCCAACGATGTGCTTGAACTTGCCGCGCGCACGTTTCTGGCGCCGAGCACATCCGCCGTGTATTCGCAGCATGCCTTCGCGGTGTATCCGCTTGCAACGCAGGCGGTCGGTGCCACCGGAATTGAAGTTGCCGCGAAGCGCTTTGGCAATGATCTTGATGCGATGCTGGCTGCAATTCACAACAACACTCGCATGCTGTTTCTCGCTAACCCCAACAATCCCACGGGAACCTTCGTGAAGGCGGGTGCACTGCACGCGTTCCTCACGCGTGTTCCCGCCAATGTGCTGGTGGTGCTCGACGAGGCTTATACCGAATATTTGGATTCGACACGCGCCTACAACAGCATTCCATGGCTTTCCGAATTTCCCAATCTTATCGTCTCGCGCACCTTGTCGAAAGCTTACGGACTCGCCGGTCTCAGAGTGGGTTTCGGCTTGGCATCACCTGAAATCATCGCGCTCATGAACCGCGTGCGCCAGCCATTCAATGTCAATCACTTGGCCATGGTTGCGGCGGCGGCAGCCTTGGATGACGATGAGTTCATCGCTGAGTGTCGAAAGGTAAATGCCGACGGTATCGCATTTCTTTCGGCCGTATTGAAAGCGCGTGGCCTCGAGATCATTACCCCATACGGAAATTTCATCACCTTCAAAATCGATGATGCGGCGGGTGTCTATCGCGCATTGCTGAAATCTGGCGTGATCGTGCGTCCGATCGCGGGTTACGGCATGCCGGATTGGTTGCGAGTCACAATCGGTACACGTGCACAGAACGAGCGATTTGTTGCGGCGCTGGACGCCGTGACGGGAAAGGGTAATTGAGTGTTTTTTTGCAATAAAACCCTAGCACCGGCGAGCGTTTCCGGCAGTAAATGGCTGGAAACGCCCGCCAATACTGGTGTTTCGTGTAAATCATGAATATCGCGATTATTGGCCTTGGCCTGATAGGTGGTTCCATCGCGTTGGCATTGCGCGCCGCCAAACCCGACACGAACATCATCGCGTTTGACCGCGACGAGATGCAACTTGATCTCGCGCTTCGTGCAGGCGCGATTGACGTGGCCACCGCAGATTTCGCCGCGATCGCCGGCGCGGATGTGATTTTCATTTGCGTACCCGTTGCGCAAGCATCGGGCGTGTTTACGGCATTGAAGCCACATGTTCGTGGCGACTCTGTGCTCACCGATGTCGGTAGTACCAAGCAAAGCGCAATTGCGGCCGCGCGCGTACACCTGGGCAGTGAAATTTCGCGCTTCGTGCCGGGCCATCCGATCGCCGGTCGCGAGCAATCAGGTTTCGCCGCCGCAGCGTCGGAGTTGTTTGAAAGTAAGAATGTAGTACTGACGCCGCTCGCCGAAAATTCAACAGACACGCTGGAAATCGTTCGATCACTTTGGCGCAGGTGCGGAGCGCGGGTGATAGAAATGCCGGCCAAATCGCACGACGAAATCTTTGCGGCGGTGAGCCACCTTCCCCACCTGCTTGCGTTCGCACTAGTCGACGAATTCGCGTCGCGGCCTAACGCGAAAGATCTGTTCTCCTTCGCGGCTTCCGGCTTCCGCGATTTCACGCGCATCGCCAGTTCGTCGCCGGAAATGTGGCGCGATATCGCGCTGGACAACGGCGATGCGCTGGTGCACGAGATTGATCGCTACATGTTGCATGCGAGCGAGTTGCGCGCGGCACTGGCGGCGCGAGATGGACAGGCGATCGAGGCGCTGATGACGCGAGCCCGCGATGCGCGCGAGCGCTGGCTCGCGGGGGAATTCGATCGTTTTCGGGATGTATCCGCGTGAGTGCCAAGCTGACTGCAATCGCGCTTGAGCCATGTCGGCATGTCGAAGGCCATGTCGTGCTGCCGGGGTCAAAAAGTATTTCCAATCGCACGTTGTTGCTCTCAGCGTTGTGCAGCGGTGAAACGAGTGTGTGTGGGTTGCTGGAATCCGATGACACCGACGTAATGCTCGCGGCACTACAAAAACTCGGCGTACTCATCGAAAAATCCGCACAGAACGAGTACGTCGTATCGGGTTGCGGCGGCGTTTTCCCGGTGAAAGATGCGGAACTGTTTCTGGGCAATGCCGGCACCGCGTTCCGACCGCTCACCGCTGTGCTTGCACTCGGTGATGGCAAATTTCGTTTGCATGGTGTCGCACGAATGCACGAGAGGCCGATCGGTGATTTGGTCGATGGCCTCGCGGCGCTGGGTGCGCGAGTAAATTATCTTGGCGCGCCAGGGTTTCCACCACTGGAAATTTTGCCGTATGCGCCGCGCCAAATTTCCATTGTGCACATACGCGGCGATGTATCGAGTCAATTCCTCTCGGCCATGTTGATGGCGATTCCCCTCTTGAAGCGCGAGGTTCGCATCGAGGTTGTCGGTGAATTGATCTCCAAGCCCTATGTCGAAATCACCTTGAATTTGCTTGCTCGGTTCGGCGTCAACGTGCAGCGCGATGGGTGGCGCGCATTTGTGGTTCCTGCCAATAGCCAGTACGTGTCGCCGGGCAAGATTCACGTCGAAGGCGACGCGTCGTCGGCCTCGTATTTTCTCGCGGCAGGCGCGATTGCCGGTGGTTCCGTACGCGTACATGGCGTCGGCAAATCCAGCATTCAAGGCGATATACGCTTTGCCGATGCGCTTGGCCAAATGGGCGCCGTCATTGAGATGAGCGAAAATTGGATCGAGGCACGCGCGCCGGCAAATGGAAAGCTCAACGCCATTGACGCTGACTTGAACCACATTCCCGACGCAGCCATGACGATTGCGATACTTGCCTTGTTCGCTGAAGGTACCAGCATCATCCGCAATATCGCCAGTTGGCGCGTGAAAGAAACCGATCGCATTGCGGCGATGGCAACCGAGATGCGAAAACTTGGCGCGATCATCGAGGAGGGTACCGACTATTTGCGCATCACACCTCCAGCGAAGATCACACCAAATGCTGTGATCGACACGTACGATGACCACCGAATGGCGATGTGTTTTTCACTTGTATCTCTCGGCGATGTGCCCATTACGATCAACGATCCTGAATGCGTCGCGAAAACGTTTCCGGACTATTTTGACGTGCTGGCGACGCTGATGGAAGTTGCCATCCAATGAATGAATCCGCGTCGATTCCGGTGATCGCCATCGATGGGCCAACGGCCTCTGGCAAAGGCACGGTTGCACAAAAGGTCGCTGAGCGATTGGGCTTTCACTATCTAGATAGCGGCGCACTTTATCGATTGACGGCGGTCGCCGCAACGCGTGCCGGCATCAATCTGGATGATGAAGTCAATCTGGCCCGCTTAGCGGGAAGCCTTGATGTCAAGTTCGCCAACAGTAAGGTATGGCTGGGCGAGGCGGAAGTAACGGATGAAATTCGCACTGAAGTTGCCAGCCAGAATGCCTCGCGCGCTGCCGCATTTCCGCAAGTACGGCAAGCGCTATTGCGTCGTCAGCGGGCATTTAGAAACGCCCCTGGATTGGTCTGCGATGGCCGCGACATGGGTTCCGTGGTGTTTCCAGACGCAAAGCCCAAGTTTTTCCTCACAGCAAGTGTCGAGGCACGCGCGGAAAGGCGTACTAAGCAGTTGAAACAAAAAGGAATGTCTGCAATAATGAAGGACGTTGTAAAGGAATTGCGTATTCGGGATGACAGGGATATGACCCGTCCGATTGCGCCACTGAAACACTTTCCTGACGCCTATCTCATTGATACGACTGATATTTCTGCCGACTTAGCGGTGGAAAAAATCATCGAAATCGTGCAGAATCAACGATAGGTGTTTGATCGAATGCAGTTTTTTCCACTCTGCATTCAGCGAAAAATTCCCAAAATAGCGTAGCAGTCCCGTTTCAAGGTGCCGGTTTTCCCAAAGAAAGCCGGTGTTTATCCACCGTCGCCTCCGCCTGGATCGCGACTTAACCGAAGGTGCAGTCTCCATGTCCGCATTAGCCCAAGCCCTAAACGCTCCCAAGGCCGCCAAAGCCCCCAAGATTCCCCACCCCGTCGATAGTTTCGCCGCGCTGTTCGAGGAAAGCCTCACGCGCCAGGAAATGCGTATCGGCGAGATGATCACCGCCGAAGTGGTGCTGGTCGATCAAAACATCGTCGTGGTGAACGCCGGATTGAAATCCGAGTCCGTGATCCCCGTCGAAGAATTCAAGAATGACAAAGGCGAACTTGAAGTTAAAGTCGGCGACTTTGTCACGGTTGCCATTGAAGCATTGGAAGACGGCTACGGTGCCACCAAGCTCTCTCGCGAGCGCGCGAAAAAACTTGCCGCCTGGCATGAGCTCGATGTCGCGCTCGACAAAGGCACGATCATTACCGGCATGGTGTCCGGCAAGGTCAAGGGCGGCCTCACGGTCATGGTCAACGGCATCCGTGCGTTCCTGCCGGGTTCATTGGTTGATACACGCCCGATGAAAGACACGTCGGCGTTCGAAGGCAAGGAACTCGAATTCAAAGTGATCAAGCTCGATCGCAAACGCAACAATGTGGTGGTTTCGCGCCGTGCCGTGATGGAAGCGTCAGCCGGTGTTGAGCGTCAGGCACTATTGCTTACGTTGAAAGAAGGAGCCATCGTCAAAGGCATCGTCAAAAACATCACCGACTACGGCGCGTTTGTCGACCTCGGGGGCATCGA
>JAYTUX010000253.1:0-5670 GCA_043744315.1 Betaproteobacteria bacterium
GTCGGGCGTGATGGTCACCGGCAGCCACAACCCGCCCGACTACAACGGGCTCAAGATGATGCTGGCAGGCGAAACCCTGTATGGCGATGCGATCCTCGCTCTGCGCCAGCGCGTGCTCGATGGCAATTTATCGAGTGGCGCCGGCGCTTACCGCACCCACGACATGCGCGCCGCCTACTTTGAACGCGTGCTGTCGGGCATCAAATTGGCGCGGCCAATGAAGATCGCGATCGACTGCGGTAATGGGGTGCCGGGTGCATTTGCACCCGAGCTGTTCCGCCGGCTTGGTTGCGATGTGACCGAGCTTTTTTGTGAGGTCGATGGCAATTTTCCGAACCACCACCCCGACCCGGCCGAACCCAAAAATCTGCAAGACCTGATCGCGTGCGTGGGCAGCGGCGATGCCGAATTGGGCTTCGCCTTCGACGGCGATGGTGACCGGCTCGGCGTCGTCACCAAACAGGGCCACATCATTTATCCGGATCGCCAGTTGATGCTCTACGCAGCCGACGTACTCTCACGCGAACCCGGCGCGACGATTTTGTATGACGTCAAATGCACCCGCAACCTGGGGCCCTGGATCGAGCAGCATGGCGGCAAGCCGCTGCTGTGGAAAACTGGCCATTCGCTGGTCAAAGCCAAGATGATCGAAACCGGTGCCGCACTCGGCGGCGAGATGAGCGGCCACACGTTTTTCAAGGAACGCTGGTACGGGTTTGACGATGCGATGTACTGCGGCGCGCGCCTGCTCGAAATCGTCTCGCGATCGGCCAACCCCAGCGAGGTGCTGGACGCACTGCCTGATTCGGTTACGACACCAGAGTTGAAACTGGAGCTGAACGAAGGTGAGCACTTTGCGTTGATCAAAACACTGCAACGCGACGCCCGCTTCCCCGATGCCGAGCACGTGATCGACATCGACGGCCTGCGGGTCGAATACCAGGATGGCTTCGGCTTGGCGCGCGCATCGAACACCACGCCGGTGGTGGTGCTGCGCTTTGAAGGCGAAACCGACGCTGCGCTCAAACGCATCCAGGCCGATTTCCGCCGCGTGCTGCTGGCGGCCAAGCCGGACGCGCAGTTGCCTTTCTAGTTGCCGTTCCAGTCCCCGCCATGACCTTCGACACGTCCGTAATCGCCGCGATGGCGAAATGGCCGAACGTGCCGGATGTCTACAACTGGCTCATGCTCGACGCACGCGGGCGCTATCGCATCCGCGCGCGCGACTACGAACAATCGGGCCGCTTCGACACCATCGGCAACGCGGCAGTGGTCGAGTTCATCGGCCGCAACACCACGCGTGATGACGCCGGCCGCTGGTATTTTCAAAATGGCCCGCAACGCGTGTTCTTCAAGCTCGAGTACACACCGTTCATCGCGCGCCTCCAGCCTCAAGGGATGCCGCTGCTGCACACCGGCGCAGCGGTCGAGCGAGTGATCGCGGTGTGGATTGATGAGTATGCGGCGGCGATCCTGGAGACCGAGCACGGCCCCGCGTTGGTCGATGATCGTGACAATTCCATCTTTATCAACGGCCTGAAACCGTTGGTGGGTGAGATTCTTGAGGATATGAAACTCGAAGAATGGCTACAGAAGCCAGTCTTGGGACAACTAACTTGGGAGATTTGCGGTTCTCGCGTGCCGGTTGGACCGATCATGCGCGCTGAGTTGCCATCACGCTTTCACTACATCGCCGCGCCGCAGCCGCCAGATGGGGCGGCGGACTGTTAGTCTTTGGGTCCCTGGTTCGGGCTCATGTCGGGGGGTCAAAGAATTCTTGTTGCTAATCTTGAATTTAGCCCAGCCATTGCGGCTGGGCTTTTTGCATTTTGGCGGTATCCTATGGATCGGCATGCGAAAAGTCCAGGTGTCGGCATAATCGCGCTTTTTAACCGAAGAGGGGCGGCAGCGGCCTTGTGGATAACTGGCCCGGTCAAGCATTTATTCGGAAGCGACTTATGTCGAGAGCGGGTCTGCTAAGTTAATGGCGTTTGCCAACATTTTCACGCCGCCGGCTTTGTAATCGCACTGCTGACGAAGTCACTTGGTCTGGGGCGGTTCAAGAAGGTTCCGTGAGCTCGATCTCATAATAATCTCATGATAAATACGTAGAGCATGAAAACCGACCTGAATCAGCTTCACAAGGGTATAGCCGATATCGTCTCCCGAGATAAAGAGGGGATCACCAAATCATCACTCTCTCAGATTCCAGAAATCCCGGAAAAGGATTGGCCAGTTCTCAAAACAGCGCTAGTCAGCGGGAAAATTCGAGCTCAAGAAATGACAACGTCCCAAATCAGCTTCGAACTGTTTGCTGCGGATAGCGATAAAGCTGGCTTAAAGTTCTTCCACTTTCTTTCGATCAGCATGCCCATCGTCGCAATTGCGCTGGCCATATTCGAGTCTTCGTGGTGGCTTTTGCTTGCCTTGCTATCCGTGTTTTTTCATAGAACCGCAAAATCGTTCTATCGAACCGTGATATTTCAGGCGGTGACGGCATCTGAGGCGACGTTCTGCTTTTTGTTTTCCCGGAACGTTATATGTCTCCAGCAAGATGGGGCTCTCCTGTTCAGACGAAATGATTAGGCAGGTATGACCGATTTGAATCTAACTTTGCAGTTGAGAAGGACTCGCGCAAAAGCGGCGCGCGCCCCTTAGCCTCACGTTAAGTCTGCCGAATCTCGATAATTCAGCGCCCATCATTGGATGAGTTGGCGAGTCATAGTATTTTTGCTGCGATTCTTGCACTTAGCCCAGCCATCAGGGTTGGACTTTTTGCATTTGCGGGGTTGCGCCGAGGATCGGCATGCGTCAGGTCACCGGGCCGGTATCTGACGGCATTAGACAGCGTCCAGCTTAAACTGCTGTCTTGAAAACGGGTTCCAATTTAGAGCGCCAGCAAACCAACTTCAATTGAAATTTTTGGCACATCCCTGAGGCCAATCTTGAGCAGGTCTGCAGCGCCCCGACCGCGCTGGGATTCGAGATTGCGGACGCGCAAGAAATTGAGTCCCACTAGCCGAGAAAGAAAACTCGTTCATGAACCACTCAATCCCCCCCGGAGTGCCTCCATCACTGGTACTGGCATACCGCCAGGCCACCTACGCAGTGCGTCCACCTGATCAGCCCAAAATAGATCTGAGGATCAATTCTGTCAGCAACGCGCTCGCAACATTGATGGCCGAAAAAAACGCCACCACGGCCGCCCTCCTTACTGCGTTCAATCCGCGCAGCAAAATTACATCTGACCAACAGAATCAACAAGCGCAAATCGAGTTGGAGGAACAGCTTAAGGTTATGGGAGCCTCCGCAATCCCCGGCGAAGGCGGTGATCCGAACGAGGAATGGCCGTCGGAGCCTAGCGTTCTCGCTTTGGGAATTTCAATTGCGCAAGCGCATGAATTGGCAAGCCAGTTTGAGCAAAACGGCTTTGTTTGGATCGGCACTTCAGAGGCATTCTGCACATTGCGCCTGAACTACCCGCTGATGATTCCGGTCGAGTCGGAACTAGCCAACTGGCGCTCGACACTGACTCAGAAATTGAGTTCGACCGCCGGCCTGCTCAGTGCGCAGGAACAAGCGACCTTGATGACCGTTCCGCCCAGTGAACTTGCTCACTGGCTGTGGCCAAATGCTCGCGACCTTGGCCAAGCATGGCCGCTTACACGTCCGGATGGCAGCACGATGGGCGCGGGCTCCGAATACGATCGATTGTTTCGTCTGATTAGCGCCGGACTGTCACCGACGTTCAGTCAGTATGTCGCAGCCCCCTGAGCAATGATCGGCTGCGGCTGTTCGCGCGCGTGTACTAAATCCTTTTTCACATCCCGGTTTGGTCCGATACGTGCATAGGACGGACAAATAACCCCAAAATTTAGAAACTCTGTGGAGACATGACAGAGAACTTGACTTTGTTTTGTCGAACGCGCAAAATAATCCCTGCATCAAGAGTGGGCCGACGCCCCGCCAACCTGCCAGCCCCAAGGCAAGGTGGTCCCGATGATGTGGTTACCAAAGCAAGTATGGTGACAATAAGATTGGGAAGTCGGCCCTCCCGTGACTAACGTCCTGGAGGGTTTTATGTTTTTAGCGTGCCATTTTCTGTATTGCCGAGCAATCGAACTGATTGTTTTGGCGCCTCCCACGGAGGCGCCATGAGCATAATGGCCTCTGGTTTGGCGTACCAGCACTTTCGCAAGGTCTATCGCGAAAGGTTCGGTACCGACCTGCCCCACTGGGTCGACAAACCCCACCTGTTCGAAAAAATGCCCGTTGTGCGCATGGCGGCACGGGCGGGTTTTCGTCTGTTTCCCGCGGTACTAATCGAGGACGAACTTCCCGACGAACCTGTGCCTACCGCCGTCCCGGAAACCCCAAGCAACGATTTTCCAACACCTCAGAAAAGGAGATTAAACATGTCCGCCGACATTGTCCGCATCACCCAGGCGCTCGACTACGCTTGCCGCAAGCACGTCAAGCAACGTCGTAAAGGGGACAGCCAGGATCCGTATGTCAATCACCTGGCTGAAGTTGCCCATCTGGTCGCAGAGTGCACCGGTGGCGAGGATACCAACTTGGTGATCGCAGCCCTACTCCACGATGTCATCGAGGACCAGGGCGTCGAGCGCCGCGAGCTGGTGAACATTTTCGGGGAAGACGTGGCCGGGTTGGTCACCGAGGTGACGGACAACAAAAAGATCTTCAAGTCCGAGCGCAAGCGCCTGCAAATTGAGCATGCCGCGCATATTTCAAAGCGCGCGAAAATTCTCAAGATTGCCGACAAAACCTCGAACCTACGATCGGTTCAGCTGAGCCCGCCGCCCTGGCCCATCGAACGCAAACGCCGCTACTTCGCGTGGGCCAAAGCGGTGGTCGATCAGGCGCGCGGTGCTAATCCTGCAATCGAGGCGGCTTTCGACAAAGAATACAAGCACGGTTTAGCCGCCAAGCTGGCTGTTCCGGGCTTTGTATGGTCCGCCGCGCTGGAAGTGGAGGAAGATGACTAACCTGCCGGTCTGATCGTCCTGCAGGTGCCTTTCCGTCCCGATTTAGCCCCAATTGCGGGGGACGTTAAATGAATACCGCTAAACCAGGGGCATTTCTGCAATGGAGATGTACATGGCTATCCCAATTCGATTCATTACCGTCGTCCTAAAAAAAGAAGCGGTAGAAAGTACGTACCCCGGCGGGCTTCCTCAATTGTTAATTGACTGGCCTGAGATTCCGATTGACGACCACCTCGTCGGCATCCCGTTCATGTCGTCTGATGCCTGCGGCTCGTTTCTTGATCTTCTGCGATCTTTGGGAATGAATTTCGACACCTCGGGCGCAGTGGGAGAGATGCTTGCCGGCCCGACGATCCGCTGTGCCGGAATTCATTTCTATTCTCTACTGCCAGATGCGCCGTTCGACAAGGAATGGCGGGCGGTGTTGACCCGCCCCCTATAGCCGTACCAATCATTTGGCAATAGGTCCGGTTGCAAGATTGAATGCGCCGAGCTTAGCTTCGGGCAGTTCACGCCGCATCATCATCTGGTGATGCATGCCAGATCACCTGGCACCCATCGCCGCCGCCACAATCGGCTTGGCCCATTCCGGCGTGCGCGCCAGATCATTCAGGTTCTTGATCCTGCCGCGCTCGACATGCAGCACCAGTTTGGGTACCGGCGC
>JAYTUX010000254.1:0-1773 GCA_043744315.1 Betaproteobacteria bacterium
CGGAAAAAATGCCCATGGTCTCGGGCACGTAGGCAATGTTGAGACCGGCGATTTGTGGTGTGCTCAGGTTGGATATGTCTTTATCCGCAAAAGCGATTCGCCCCGCCGAAGCGCGCCACAGTCCCATGATGGTTCGCAGCGTGGTGGATTTTCCCGCACCGTTGCGGCCGAGCAGCATCGTCAATTGACCGCGCGGCACGAGCAAATCCACACCATGCAGGATGTGATACGCGCCGATGTGGGTATGCACACCGGTCAGGGCGAGGAGAGGTTCATTCACGCGGAAACTTTCGCGATGCCCAGATAGGCTTCCTGCACGATTGGTGAGGCGATCACCTCGGCCGGGTCGCCATCGGCCACCAGCGTGCCGTTATGCAACACGATGATGCGGTCGGCCAGTTCACGCACCACCTCCATCTTGTGCTCGACCAACAGAATCGTTTTGGTTTTGTCTTCGCGCAAACGGCGAATCAGGTTGAGTACCGCCGGCATTTCATCGGCACTCATGCCCGCCGTCGGTTCGTCGAACATGAACACGCTTGATTCGAGCGCGATCAGCATTGCCACTTCCAGTTTGCGCTGGTCGCCGTGCGGCAAACTCGCGACATCGCTGTTTGCTTTGTCGACGAGCGCAACCGATTCGAGGATTTCAGCTGCGCGCGCGGTCAAGGTCGAATGATCGCTCCAGATGCTCCACAAATTGAGGCCATGGCGATGCGCGCCGTTGCGGGTCGCCTGCACGGCGACGCGCACGTTTTCGAGCACGCTTAAGTTGGGAAATAGATTGGTCAACTGAAACGCCCGCCCGAGACCGGCGCGGGTGCGCGCGGACGGCGACATGCCGGAAAGATTCTGGCCATTCAATGAGACGTTGCCGCTGGTCGCATTGAGCTGGCCCGAAATGAGATTGAAGTAGGTGGTTTTACCTGCGCCATTGGGGCCGACGATGGCGGTGAGTGTGCCGGGATGAAACGCGCAACTCACCGCATTGACCGCGACGTGGCCACCGAAACGGATGGTCAGGTCGGTGGTGGTCAGTTGTGCCATTGCAAATTGTTTTTGTTGACTAAGGTTTGATTGGCGTCGCGGCACCGCGCGAGAGTTGGTCAATCATCGCGATGATGGCCGTCATCTGCGGTGCCGATTTCTTCGCGTGGTTGGCGTCGTCGTAACCCCACCAATCCCAACAACTGTTGGTGGCACCCTTGCCGGTTTGCGGATAGAGCACGACAATATTGTTGGTGTCGGCCCAGCGGTTGTAACCGGCGTTGCGCACGAATTCCTGGCCGACGTCACTGGCGTTTTGTTTGCAGCCATGCAAGGCGACATGCAATCGGCAGGATGTTGCCGCCGTGCAAGTTTTCGGAATGTAAACCCAGCCGTTGGTGCCGATGCCATGCCCGGTGACGAATGCGGCCTGATCGAATTCGATCAAAGTGCCGGCGGGTTCACTGCTGCGCGAATTCAATGTGCCATAGAGATGTTGTAGCAGCGCGCCGGCCAGATCAAAACCGCAGTTGTTGATGAATGGTGTTGCCAGAGTCAGGCAGGTCCCACCATAGCTATCGGTGACAAAGGCGTGTTCGCTCGCGATATCTTTCTTGTGGACGATGTTTGCCGCTGGCATAAAATTTTGATAGTAAGTCTGTAGTGAAGTGGTGGTCGCTTCCTTGACCACGCTGTCGTTGGCGGCGGAAAACAGATACACCTTGGATGTGGCGAGGTTGGCGGTTGCATCGATTGCACCGTCCTTGGCCCATTGTTGCGTGGTCG
>JAYTUX010000255.1:0-21536 GCA_043744315.1 Betaproteobacteria bacterium
AAGCAACACCGCGTGCGATCGCGTCGGCAGGGGTCGCGCCAAAAATGCTTGCTCGTTGCCGAGCACCGCATGCGAGACGATGCGGCCACCATCAGCAACATACACATCGATGCGATTCAGCAATGCGTAATCGACGTCCAGCACCCAATGTGCGCTCGATGGTGCCGGTACCGAAATGGGCACACGCAGCCAGACCACTTTCTGGCGCAATCCCAGTGCAGCGTGTGCCGACTGCGGGACGGCGAATGCAGCGGCGTCCGCCATCACGTTCTCTGCCGTGAGTTTGGCATCGGGGTCACGCAACAACGTGATCGCTGGCCACAAATCGATCGTTGCGGCATTATCACTAAGCACTACGGGCGTTTCGGCGTGGGTGATCGCGGCGATCAGCCACAGCGTCGCCGCCAACGCGATACGCCAAGTCATACGGGTAAACAGATTGTTCAAGTTGGGGGAAACGGAGTTCACGCAGAGGTGTCGGGGCAAAAGCGTTCGAGTATAGGTGATTCGGGCGGAAATATTGTCCCGGCTCAAGTAACGGTATTGATACCGGTTTTAAGCAATTTATCCTGCCTTTCGCCAACTTCCCTTGACCGTCGCCCAATCCTCGATTGCGTTGATCCACCCTGGCGATTTCGGATCGTCGCTCCACTCATGCATCATGCCACCGATACCGTTCAGCAAATGAGTCGGCACTTTCAGCGGTCGCGCCTGACTTAACATCAGCTTGGTGATGAGGTGGTAGCCGATGATGCGAGTGAGCAGGCGAACGATCGAGAATTCGCGAAACACGAGGCGCACCAGCGTATCGATCACTCGCGCAATACCCATGACGGTTGCGAAAAAAAACATTTCCAGCCACGACACTTGTTTGGTTAACCCTAAATCCGCCGACGTCGCCGGGCCGCACAAATAGCGCGTCATCAACACCGGAAAAGATTTGAACATCGACAACGGTATCGCTGCTGCGGCCGCGTCCACCAATGCATTGCCGAGGGCAGGCCGTGGGTCAAACGCGCCGGACCGAGCATTCCAGTCGGTGCGACCGCGATCCTGCATCGCGTCATACAGGGATTGAGCGTCGGCCATGGTGTCCGCCATCAATCCACGCTCGATACCGAGCATCGATCCCGCCACATTCCAGCCATGCAAATATGCCTCCTCGTCGGCGGCGGGCAGCCTCAGGCCGAGAATGCGCATGCTGCGCAGGAAAACGAAGCTGAACGTGAGTAGTGTGTAGGCGAGCTCTTCCTGATTGCACGGCAGTCCATCCTCGCCGGTTTTCCAGCCGTGTGCGAACAATGCTTGCTGCATGGTTGCACCGGCACCGGCGGAGACCAGTGGCGGCACCACGCCGGCACCGGCCACGTTTTGATTGTCGCCTAGCGCCGCAAGGGCGTCCGCCGGACTTTGCCGCAATATCAAATGACGAATCGTGGCGTGAATCAGCCGCACCTTGAAGATCGCGGCGATGCCCCCACCGTCGGGGGTCGTCAATCCGCCACGCATCATCACCGGGAATACCATTGCACCGGTGGCGCGCACACGATGATCGGCGCGCTGCTCCAATTGACCCGTCACATGCAGCACCGCGGCGAGATCCGGAATCACGTAGCACTCCGGCAGACTGGAGCAAAACAGCATCGTTACCGACAACGCACCGTAATCCATGAAGATCGCTTCGGCGCGCGCGATTTTCGCCGGGTCAGCCCATTCAGGCAGATGACGGCCCGCCTTGACATAGGTTTTCAGTGCGGCGGCGAATTCGGGCGGCTCTCCGATGCCGGCCCAATCGACGAGGCTGCGATTGTCCGCCCATTGATTGAAGACACGAGTGACCGCAGCGAGCTTCGCAGTTTGTACTGCCACCGATTCGCCACGGGCTCCGGCGATCGCCGCGATGGCATCGTCGGCCAAGGGGTCAGCGCGGTATTGCATGGTGTCCAGCAGGGCATCGTGGCGGGTCGTCATGGGCAGCTCGCTTGGGTTGAAATTGTCCGGGAGGGTGGCAACGGGGCTAGTGTCGGGACACTAGTCGATTCTAAAGCGGAAAAAATACGGCACGCTGTTGGGCGGAAATACCGCTGTCACGTTTTTGCGCATCGCCCAGGGAATGATCGCCTGATGTAGTGGCAACGCGGGCAACTCGTCTTTCAGGATCAGTAGCGCCTCGCGGATCAATGCGTCGCGCTTGACGAGGTCGTTTTCGACTTTCGCGCGATCCACGAAATCGTCGAATGTCGGATTGGCGTATCGCCCGTAATTTCCGTCGCCGTTACCGCTCGCATCCTCGGTGCGCGTGCGCAACGTGAATTGCAACGTATTGAGCGCATCCGCCGTCGGCGTGCCCCAGCTCAGTAAATAAAAACTGGTGTCAAAGCGTTGCAGCTTGCTGAAGTAATTTCCGGTCGGCACGATGTTGGGCGTGACCGTGATGCCGATTTGCGCAAGCATGGCCGGAATCGCCTGACAAATATCGGCAGCGGGTTGATTGTTGCCGCAATCGAGCGTGATCGAAAAGCCTGCCGGATAGCCGGCCTCGGCGAGCAGCGCCTTGGCTTTCGTACGATCCAGCGGCAAGCGAACGTTGGCATCTTTCGCGTAACCCTGTTCGGTCGGTGTCGCGAGTGAGCCGATCGGGCGCGACAGGTTGCGCATCACTTTTACGCGGATGGCCTCGATATCGATTGCGTGTGCGACGGCACGCCGGACCCGCACATCCTTGAACGGATTCCTCTTCTTGATATTGGAATAAAGCAACTCGTCGCGGAAAGTATCAAACACCAGATACTGCACCCGTTGCTCCGGGCTCTCGACGACTTTTACGTCGGCGCCGGCGCGCAATCGGGCGATATCCTGCGGCGGCGGATCGTTTAGAAAATCAACTTCGCCCGACAGCAGCGCCGCCGCGCGGGTGGCGTTCGATTTGATCGGCAACCAGATGACTTCGGTGACATTACCTCTTTCGGGGCTGGCTTTGTTCCACCAATTCGGGTTCGCCACCAGCACCGTGCGCACGTCGGTCTGCCGTTCTTTCACCATGAACGGCCCGGTGCCGTTGGCATTGCGCGAGGAAAACGTATCTTCCTTGTCGCGATAATTTTGTGGATAGCGCGAATTGTTTTTGATCGACCACGCCTTGTTCATGATGCGAAAACTGAACAGGTGATTCAACAGCACCGGATTGGGCTCCGCCATGATCAGATCGACGGTGAGATCGTCAATTTTTTTCGCCGACGCGACACCTTGCACCACCGTTTTGAATTGCGATGTCGGCGACAGTGCACGCTCAACCGAGAACACCACATCGTCTGCCGTGAACGGCGCACCATCGTGGAATTTCACACCCGGGCGCAACTTGAAACGCCAGGTGCGCGCATCCGGCTGCGACCAAGAGAGCGCCAGCCACGGCACCAGTTTGAAATCCTTGTCGCGCCCGACCAGCGGATCGTAGACATTCGACAACAGGCGTGTGGTGACCGCAAGACTCGCAGAATGTGGGTCCAGCGTTTGCGGCTCGTCCTGGGTTGCGTAGCGCAGCGTTTTGGCATGGATACTGCAAGCGACTACCGCCGATATCGCAAGCACTGGCAAAGACTTGAAGCGCGAAATTTTCATGGCGTGCGGTGCCCGTCCTGGAAGTTTGATTGCGTTCAAGCTCACTGCAAAAGTCTAGTGCTGATGCGCCGTTCGGGGCGTTTTCATGCGGAAAACCGCGCCAAATGGCGTTCTATCTTTCTTGGAATATGGACGAGCAAACCGTTTTGTCATTGCATTTCAGTGCCGTTGTGGACTCGTTGCGACACCGCCAAGTGACCATCCTTTGACGGAGATCAAATGCGCGCGGCTGTCGGCTCGTATTGTAGAACGCATGAACAATTGCGGGTACAGGAGATTGCAATGAATAAGATCGTAAGGTCCGTACTGGCGGCCGGCGCGGTGGTGTTGAGTTTCGCTTCCGTGGTTGCAGACGCCACGGCGGCGGCTGCGACCAAAGTCCCGGGCGCGCAAACTAAAGCGCCAGGCGATTTCGGCCCGCCTCGTGGCAAGCCGATCAAAGCCATACTAACCAGTCCGCCGCATGTGCCACCGGCGACCGGGCGTAATTACCCGGCAAAGGTCATCGTCGAACTGGAAGTGGTGGAAAAGGACATGCCTATTTCCGAAGGCGTCAGCTACACGTTCTGGACGTTCGGCGGCACCGTGCCCGGGAGTTTTATCCGCGTGCGGCAGGGCGACACGGTGGAATTTCATTTGAAAAATCACCCGTCGAGCAAGATGCCGCATAACATCGATTTGCATGGCGTGACCGGGCCGGGCGGTGGCGCCGCATCGAGTTTTACGGCGCCGGGGCATGAATCGCAATTCACGTTCAAGGCCTTGAATGAAGGCATCTATGTGTATCACTGCGCGACAGCACCGGTGGGAATGCACGTTGCCAATGGCATGTACGGCCTTATTCTGGTTGAGCCGCCTAAAGGCCTGCCAAAAGTGGATCACGAGTTCTATGTGATGCAGGGCGACTTCTATACCACCGGCAAATATCGCGAAAAAGGTCAGCAGCCGTTCGACATGGAAAAAGCCATCGATGAGCGCCCGACCTATGTATTGTTCAACGGCGCGGAGGGTGCCCTCACTGGTGATAAAGCGCTCACCGCAAAAACCAACGAAACCATTCGCATGTTCGTCGGCAACGGCGGGCCGAATCTGGTGTCGAGCTTTCATGTGATCGGTGAAATTTTCGACAAGGTGTTGTATGAAGGCGGCAGCAATGCACAGCACAATGTGCAGACGACGTTGATTCCTGCCGGCGGCGCGGCGATTGTGGAATTTCATACCGAAGTGCCCGGCAGCTACGTGCTGGTCGATCACTCGATTTTCCGTGCCTTCAATAAAGGTGCGCTCGCGATCCTGAAAGTCGATGGGCCCGAGAACAAGGCGATCTACTCCGGAAAAGAAGTCGATTCCGTGTATCTAGGCGACCGTGCGGGGCCGAACTTGTCGGCGGTGGTGACGGCGACCAAAGCCGCCGCCAGCGGCACCTTGACGCAAGACGACCAGATCAAAGCGGGGCAACAATTGTTCGGCGGTACCTGCTCGGTCTGCCATCAGGCAAACGGCGAGGGGCTGGCCGGTGTATTTCCGCCGCTGGCAAAATCGGATTACCTCGCCGCCGACCCCAAGCGCGCAATTCGCACTGTGCTCAATGGTCTGACGGGCAAAGTGACCGTCAACGGCAAGGACTACAACTCGGTGATGCCGCCGATGAATCAACTCAACGATGATGAAGTCGCCAACATTCTTACCTATGTGCTCAACACCTGGGGCAATCCGGGTGGTCGCATCGCGGCGGATGACGTAAAGAAAGCGCGCGCGCAACCCGGTGCGACCGCGCCGGCGCACTAGCGCCGTATGCGCAAAGGGGCGTCATCGGCCAGCCGGCTTGGCGCGATCGTGGCGGCGCTCGCCTTCCCGCTGGCCTCACTTGGGGTTGAATATGTGCCGATTCCATCAGGCACGCTCGGCAGCGTGATCGCGGGCGATGCCGAACCCGCGCCGATTGCGATTGACGCGTTTGAAATGCGCGTCTCGCCGGTGACCAACGCCGAATTTCTTGCCTTCGTGACGCGGGAGCCCGCGTGGCGGCGTGGTCGCGCGCCGGCGGCGTTCGCCGATACCAGCTATTTGCATCAGTGGCAGGCCCCAACCGTGCCCGGCAATTCTGCGAGCGCTTCGCAACCGGTGGTCAGCGTGAGCTGGTTCGCGGCCGAAGCATTTTGCGAAAGCGAGGGTGCCCGCCTGCCGACCTGGTACGAGTGGGAATATGTTGCCGCCGCCGATGAAACCCACCGCGATGCGCGCGCCGATCCTGCATGGCGCGCGCGGATCCTCGCCTGGTACGCGCGCCCCTCCAACGAGGCACTCGCCAACGTCGGCGGCGCAGCCAATGCGTATGGCGTGCGCGACCTGCACGGCCTGGTGTGGGAATGGGTCGATGATTTCAATTCGCTGCTGGTGAGTGCCGACAGTCGCAATCAGGGCGACGCCGACAAGTTGCAATACTGCGGCGCGGGGGCCATCAGCTTGAAGGACCGCGACAATTACGCAGTGCTGATGCGCATCGCGCTACTGTCCTCGCTGGGTGCTGCGGATACGACCCGCAACCTCGGGTTTCGTTGTGCACGAAACACGCCGAAAGCGGCCAGATGATGAATGCACTGTGTTGCCGGAATTTGAATGCGGGCAGTGTGTTGCGGTCCATATTCGTGTCGCTCGTTGCGCTCGCTTCAGTCATTGTCGTGGCGAGCGCTGCCGCCTCAGCGACCGGTCGTTTGCCTGCCGATTCTGTTTACCAACTCGATGTTCCATTGACCGACCAAAACGGTGGCGCATTCCGATTTGCCGAGCGGCGCGGCTCGCCGGTGCTGGTGACGATGTTCTTCGCCAACTGCCAATTTGTCTGCCCGCGCATCTTTGCGGCGTTGAAAGCGACCGAGGCGAAACTGACACCGACGGAGCGCGCGCGGTTGCGCGCGGTCGCGGTTACATTCGATCCCGAGCGCGACGACACGGCTGCGCTGAAAGGCATCGTGGAAGAACATCATCTCGACGGTGCGCGCAATTCGGTCGCGCGTACCGATGCGCGCAGCGTAAGGAAACTCGCGGCAGCCCTCGGCATTCAATACCGCGCGCTGCCCAGCGGCGATTTCAATCACACCAGCGCGCTGATTCTGCTTGATGCCGATGGCCGCATCGTCGGCAAGACCGGCACGCTGGGTGAGGCCGATCCCGCCTACGTCAAGCTCGTCAAGAAGGCGCTTGCCGCGTCCGCCACGCCGATCAAACAAACGCTGAAAAATTGATCGCTGCATCCACCGCGATGCCATTCTCGTAGTCATCTGCACAGCGGTACCGCATTCAATGCGACGGCTTGCCGCCGCCTCGTTGCCGCAACCGCGCATACTATGCCTACGATGGAACCTGTCCCGAGCATCACCCGCCTCGGCTTTCGCAAATGGTACGAGCGGCAATTGATTTTGAGTCACGCCGCACTGGTTGCGTGCGTGATTTGCATGGTCGCGGTGGCGATTTGTCTGGAAGAATTTACGTATCGTGTGCCGGTCGCAAAAATGGCGGTGACGCTTGCGGTATTCGCGGTCGCGATGGTGGCCGGCTGGAAATGCTTTCGCTATTACAGCCGCTCGATGACCGAAGTGTGGCGCTTCGGCGAGAGCTCGGTGTGCAAACAATGCGGCACGTATGGCCGGCTCAAGGTACTCGCGTCGGGCATTGTCACACCGCCCGTGACGGCACGCGAACCGGCACCCACATCCAGCGTGTGGATGAATGTTTCGTGCAAGAAATGTGGGAATCTCTGGCGCATGCCTGACTGATTTTTTGTGGCACAGCGGCTGCGTTTGAGTAAGCGACATCGCGTAGAATTCGCGCTTTCCAATCTTCCGGCGATGCCATGCTTGCTTCAATTCAAATCCGCCTCGCCACAGAACTCGCCGCCAAACCGGCACAAGTTGCCGCCGCCATCGCATTGCTCGATGAGGGCGCTACGGTACCGTTCATCGCGCGCTATCGCAAAGAAGCCACCGGTGGGCTCGACGATATTCAATTGCGCCTGCTCGATGAGCGGCTGCGTTATCTGCGCGAGCTGGAAGAACGTCGCGGCGCGATTCTGGACAATATTGCCGCGCAGGGCAAGCTGACCGATGAACTGAAGGCGAAGATCGCGTCGGCGGAAGACAAAACCACGCTGGAGGATTTGTACCTGCCGTACAAGCAAAAGCGCCGCACCAAAGCGATGATCGCGCGCGAGGCGGGGCTGGAACCACTTGCTGACGCGCTGCTCGCCAATCCGCTGCTCACGCCAGAAATCGAAGCGCAAAAATTCTTGCGCACCGAGCCGCTTAAATCGGAAGAAAAAGACACGGTGGTGCCGGATGTGAAAGTCGCTCTCGAAGGTGCCAAACAAATTCTGATGGAGCACTTCGCCGAAGATGCGGCGCTGCTGGCACGGGTGCGCGATTATCTAGTTGCCCACGGCGTGGTCGAATCATCCGTGATTGAGGGCCAACAGGAAGCGGGTGCCAAATTCTCTGACTATTTCAACTACCGCGAGACCTGGAAAACCATTCCCTCGCATCGTGCGCTGGCAATTTTTCGCGGCCGCAACGAAGGGTTTCTCGCTTCAAAACTGCTGCTCGATTCGGAAATCGGCGAGGCGAAACCGACCTGGAGTTCACCTTTTAACGCCTGCGAAAACATGATCGCGGGCCACGCCGGCATCGTCGACAAGAAACGGCCTGCCGATAAATGGCTGACTGAAGTGGTTCGCTGGACCTGGCGCATCAAGGTTTCGATGCACATGGAAACCGAATTGATGGCGAGCCTGCGCGAAAAAGCCGAGCACGATGCGATACAAGTATTCGCGGGCAATCTTAAAGATTTGTTGCTCGCGGCTCCCGCCGGGCCGCGCGCGACCATGGGCATTGATCCCGGCATCCGCACCGGTTGCAAGATCGCGGTGGTCGATGCGACCGGGCAGGTTTTGGAAACCGCGACCGTGTATCCGCACGAGCCGCGCCGCGATTGGGAGGGCGCATTGCACGCGTTGGCAGTCTTGGCCAAAAAACACCGCGTCGATTTGATTTCCATCGGCAACGGTACCGCCTCACGCGAAACCGACAAGCTCGCGCTCGATTTGATCAAGCGCCTGCCCGAGCAAAAGATGACCAGGATCGTCGTGTCGGAGGCCGGTGCATCGGTCTATTCGGCGTCCGAATTTGCGTCGAAAGAATTGCCCGATCTGGATGTCTCGTTGCGGGGTGCCGTGTCGATCGCGCGGCGTTTGCAGGATCCGCTGGCGGAGCTGGTAAAGATCGAGCCGAAATCGATCGGCGTCGGCCAGTATCAGCACGATCTCAATCAATCGCGCCTCGCCCGCGCACTCGATGCCGTGGTCGAAGATTGCGTAAACGCAGTGGGAGTCGATGTGAATACGGCGTCGGCCGCGTTACTGGCACGGGTGTCGGGCTTGAGCGCATCGGTTGCCGGCAATATCGTCAATCACCGCAACACAAATGGCGCCTTCAAATCGCGGGCCGCTTTGAAAACCGTGCCGCGATTGGGCGACAAATCCTTTGAGCAGGCGGCGGGATTCTTGCGTATCGCGAACGGCGACAATCCCCTCGACGCCTCATCGGTGCATCCGGAAGCCTATCCACTGGTCGAGAAAATTCTCGCCGACATTCGGAAAGACGTGAAGTCGGTGATGGGCGACGGCGCATTGCTGAAAACATTGTGCGCGACGAAATACGCGGATGAGAAATTTGGGCTACCCACCGTCAACGATATTCTGAAAGAACTCGAAAAACCCGGCCGCGATCCGCGCCCCGAATTCAAGACCGCAACCTTTCAGGACGGCATCGAACAACTCTCCGACCTGCAACCCGGCATGATCCTCGAAGGCGTTATCACCAACGTGGCCGCGTTTGGCGCGTTCGTCGATATCGGTGTGCATCAGGATGGCCTCGTACATATTTCCGCGCTCGCCGAAAAATATGTGAAGGATCCGCGCGACGTGGTGAAAGCGGGCGATGTGGTCAAAGTAAAGGTGCTGGAGGTAGACGCAAAACGCAAACGCATCGCGTTGACCATGCGTCTGAACGATAGCGCGCCAGCCCGGGAAAAGACGTTAAATCCTAGTGCTGGTGCGGCATTCCGGCCAAAAAGTGCCGGAAACCATCGCCCATCCTTGAGTTCGCCTCCTGCCGCGGGCGGCACAATGGCAGCAGCGTTTGCGAAGTTAAAGGAGCGGACCTGATTTCCGAGCGGAGTAAAAATTGATGTGGCGGCATCCGCACGTCGAGTCTCGAATAATTAACGTTGTCATCCTGAGCGACGCGAAGTATCTTGCGATCACAAGTTGCTGCGCGTCGCTCAGGATGACAGCTTGTAATTAAAGTGGGAGACGCTTCAGCCGGATCGCCGAACCCTCAAAACTCCTTCACCACATGCTGCTGCCGCCGACTCACCGCCAATTTCTCCGGCACCCCGCGAATCACGGCCACCCAGTGCACACCGCCCGCGCCGCCACCCTCGCCCTCGTCACCGCCGCCATCGGCGGCTTTTTCAAATCCTGCGACCGCGGTGGTCGTCACCAGCGTGTTGCGATGCAGGCGCGTGAACAGGCCGGCAAATTCTTCCTCGAGCCGCGTGAGGGATTCTTCGAGCAGGTATTCCTTTTGCGCGGTGCGCACCGTCACATATTTGAGTTCGGCCTTCAGGTAAAGAATGTCTTCGACCGGCACCAGCACGATCTTGCCGCGCTCGTGGATCGACAGGTGGCGGCGGCGTGATTGAGCCGACTGCGATATCGCGTCGGCGGTCACTGGCTTGACGACCACCGCCTTGGTAAGTGCCACCAGCAGGCGTTCCTGTCGGATCGGCTTCAGCAGGTAATCGACCGCGTTCAACTCGAAGGCCTTGACTGCGTATTGATCGAACGCGGTGACGAAAATCAGTTTTGGCGGCGTATCGAGTCGCGCCACATGACGCGCCACTTCCAGGCCGTCCATCAAGGGCATGCGAATGTCGGTGAGTACGATATCGATGCCACCCTTGTTGATGATGTCGATGGCTTCCACGCCGTTGGCGGCCTCGTCGGCGATGGTGAGCGGGAATTGCTCGCGGCAATCGTCGAGCAGATCGCGTAACCGTCGCCGCGCCGGCGCTTCATCGTCAACGATCAGGATGCGGGCGGGTTGCGGCATGGCTCAGTCCTCCAGTTTTTCGACAGGCATTACGATGGTGACCACATATTGATCGGCCACGATGTCGGCTTTCAAGCTTGCTTCCGCGTCGAAGTGCAATTGCAGTCGCTCGCGAATATTGGCGATCGCCATGCGGTTGCCGGGCACGTGGGTCGAGCGGCTATCGTAGGGGTTCGCCAGACGGATGACGACCTGCTTGCCTTTGCGCCCGATGCCGATGGCGATTTCACCGCCGCCCTCATTGGGCTCGATGCCGTGATAGACGGCGTTTTCCACCAACGGTTGCAAGATCAACGGCGGCACCATTGCACCCTCGGGCATGTCATCGATATTCCATTTCACGGTGAGGCGATCGCCGAGCCGTATATGTTCGATCGCGAGGTATTTGCGGCAGAGAGCGATTTCATCCGCGAGCGGCACCAGCTTGCGGTTATCCGCCATCAGCACGCGGAACAAATCCGCCATGTCTTCCAGCATCCGCTCCGCCTGCTTCGGCTCGGCACGGATCAGCGAGAGGACGGCATTGATGGTGTTGAACAAAAAGTGCGGACGGATGCGCGCCTGCAGTGCTTGCAGGCGCGCCTCGGTCAATGCCGGCGACAGCGAACGCGCGCGCAGGTCGAAATACAGCAGCACCACGCTGGTCACAAATACAAACGAAAATGCGTACTGCCACGGCGAAATCGGCTGTGAAAACGGCAGCATCGATTGCAACAGGTACCAAAATCCCGCGCCGATCAAGGCTTCCAGGGCAAAGATGGCCGCAACGCCACGCCAGTAGCCGAGTTTGGCGAGGGGTCGGCGCAATGCGCAGAACACCAATAACGACGTGATGATCACCGGCTGCGCGACCACCGAAATCAGCAGGAACTGCTCCCACACATCCTGACCATTCCCTCGCGCCACGGCGGCCGCGATGCAGAGTGCATTCACCACCAGTAACATGCGCAGCATGATGCCCAGGTTGCAGAAATTAGGCAGTCGCGCGGCGGGTGCCGGAATCGCTTGCGCGCTGGCAAAACCGGAAGCAGGGGTGGCGGGGGGATGCTTTATACTCGACATCGCTCGATTGTGATTCAAAACCGCTGGGAAAGACAACGCCGCATGTCAGAAAAAAACGACCAGTCATCTTCCGCTTCGGCTGCACCTTCGCATGCATCAGGCCATTTTTCCGGGCGTTTTTCGGAGCCCGTCGCCGAGCTGGTCAAACGCTTCACCGCGTCTGTGACGTTTGACCAACGGCTGGCGGACGTTGACATTCAGGGCTCGCTTGCCCACGCCAAGATGCTGGCGCGACAGGGTGTGATTTCGGCTGCTGATCTTGCCGCCATTGAGCGCGGCATGGCGACTATTTCCGCAGATATCGCGGCAAGCCGTTTTGAGTGGCGAATCGATTTGGAAGATGTGCACATGAACATCGAATCGCGCCTGATTGTTGCCATCGGTGATGCCGGCAAGCGGCTGCACACCGGCCGCTCGCGCAACGACCAGATTGCCACCGACATCCGCCTTTGGTTGCGCGGCGAGATTGACGGCATCACCGGATCGCTGCGTGCGCTGCAACGTGCACTGGTGGGATTGGCCGAAAAACATGCTGACACCATCATGCCTGGCTTTACTCATTTGCAAGTCGCGCAACCGGTCACGTTTGGGCACCACGTCATGGCCTATGTTGAGATGTTGGCGCGCGATGAAGCCAGAATGCGTGATTGTCGTGTGCGCGTGAATCGCCTGCCGCTGGGTGCCGCCGCGCTCGCCGGCACCAGTTATCCGATCGATCGCGAGTTCGTCGCGAAGGAGTTGGGCTTCGACGGCGTTTGCGAAAATTCGCTGGATGCGGTGTCGGATCGCGATTTCGCCATCGAGTTCGTTTCTGCCGCCGCATTGGTGATGACACACCTCTCCCGGTTTTCGGAAGAACTCATTATCTGGATGAGCCAAAGCGTCGATTTTATCAACCTACCCGACCGGTTTTGTTACTCCAGCTCCATCATGCCGCAGAAGAAAAACCCCGACGTGCCCGAACTGATTCGCGGCAAGACCGGGCGAGTCAACGGCCATCTGGTCGCATTGCTGACACTGATGAAAGGCCAGCCGCTCGCCTACAACAAGGACAATCAGGAAGATAAGGAACCCTTGTTTGATACGGTCGACACGGTGCGCGATTCGCTGGCCATCATGGCGGACCTGGCGGCAGCAATCGAGGTCAAACCCGAACGGATGCGCGCCGCCGTGTTACGCGGCTTCGCCACCGCCACCGATTTTGCAGACTATCTGGTGAAAAAGGGTTTGGCGTTTCGCGATGCACATGAAATTGTCGCGCGCGCGGTCAAAGACGCGGAGGCGCTGGGCAAGGATTTGGCGGAATTGCCGCTGGAGGTGTTACGCGGCTATTCGCCGTTGGTGGCCGATGATGTGTACGGCGTGCTATCGCCAGAAGGTTCCGTCGCGAGCCGCAATCATGTGGGCGGGACGGCCCCGCACCAGGTCAAGCTTGCGGCAGAAAAGGCGAAAAAGCGATTGGCCTAAATGGAATACTTTGTTCGCAATGGGCACTTCGTCGTTGGTACAGACCCTGCAGAGGTCCGAATGGCGGCGCAGCGGGCGCGGCTCGGTTAGTAGCAACGCCGCCTTAGTGCCTACGGCTCCAGCGTGGCGGCATATGGAATGCCGAGTTGATCGGCGCGAATCACCATCCGGCCGGTGGCACTTTCGCAGACCGGAACTTTGCCCGCACTCAGGATGAACATGGCGCGCGGCAATCGCGCGTTTACCCCATTGTCAAGGGCCAAGTCGAAACAGACGCGGTCGATTTTTCTCTGTTTGACCTTCTCGTTGATGGTTCTGAGTACGGCGACTTGACTGGTCTTGTAACCGGTCGCGCGGGTCGCAAAACCACAACCCGCACCCACCAGCATGACCGACGCCAGTAGCGGGTAAATCCATCGCACGTGCCCATTTTTTTGACTTGCCGCATTTGATTCGCGGGTCTTTGAAAGCATATCGACGAGCAGCCATGCGCTGAGCAGGAACAACGGGGGATAAGTGAAATCAATGTAACGCGGCGCGGCGGGAATCGGGATGTAGTAGGTAAAGCTGGTGGTGCCGAAATTCAAATAAAGCCAGGGCACAACCGCCCAGAGCAACAGGAAATGAGCGCGTCGATCTTTGCGGAAACGGAACATCGCCAGCGCCGACAGGATAAGCGCAACCAGCGAATGAATGCCGAAGTCCAACCGCGGTATCAGCATCATGCGCGGGTACTCAATGAAAAGTCGGTGGAGTAGACCGGGTTTGAACAAGTCGGGAGAAATTTCGCGCCCGCTGTCTGTCACGTATTGGTTGTGAATGACCATCGAGTGTGGGCGAAACAACAGGTCACCGGTCATTGCCAGGTAGTACGCGTGTTCAAGGGCAATCACCGAGACCACGCCGGCGGCAATACCAAACGCCTGCCGCCAGCGGCGCCGCAATGCCGCATCGATAAATAGCGCAGGTGCCACAAACAACGCCGGTTCTTTCGTCAGGTAGGCGACACCGATGAGCACCCCGGCCAATGCGCCCATTGCCACGCTGGCGCGCCCATCGGTTCGCACATGAATGAGCACCGCGAGCAGGACGTAGAATTCAACGATCGGTTCCGGCACCAAAATGGTGGCGTGATAAAGCTGCAGTGGAAAGGTCGCCAGCAGCAGCCCGGCAATCAGCCCCGCGCGAGCGCCGAACAGCCGCGTCGCAATCAGCGCCAACAGCACCACGGAAGATGCCGAAGTCAGCAGCGGCACAATGATCGTACTCCACTCGCTGACGCCAAACAGCGCGTAAACCATGCCTACCGGCAGAATCACGCCGAATCGGATCGCGTAATGGTGATATTCCAGAACATACTGACCGCTCGCGATCTGTTGCGCAAATCGGGAATAGGTCAGATCGTCCGAGGCGATCAATCCGGTGAAGCAGGTGAGTCGAAGCAGCAGCGCGAAAAAAAACAGGCCGACAATCAACCAGCCGAACTGACCCGGATTGCCGAATTCCATCGGGTGATCCTGTCTTCCTGTCATCGGCGGCATGAAAGTAGATTGCATCGGTCCGTTCCGTTTAAAACAGCGACTTGCCACGCGCGCGCCGGAAGCCCGCCAGCTGCAGGCTGAAAACGACGAGCGCCACGATGGTCAACACCACAACATACACGACATAGCGATTCTCAATGAACTGGTACACCCACGCGTGAAAGATCGTCAGCACGGCGACTGCGTAGTTCCAGCGCTGCAGAAATTTCCAGCGCGTTCCGCCGAGCGCGCGAATCGACACATTGTTGGAAAGGCAAAGCAGCATCACCAGAATGACCGTGGCAACCAAGCCCATGTAATTGGTGAGGCCAAACCAATCGAGACGCAATGGAAAATTGACACGCGCCTCCGGCCCGGGAAAGAAGTACGGCCAGATTTTTCCGCCCATATGCACTTGAATGCCCGCGACCACATGGACCAGGCCAAGTATGCCGGCCCAAATGCTGATGTCGCGCCGCAAATAACTGGAGAGCGGATTTGCCTTTTGGAACAGCACATTCCAGGGTCCGATGGACAGCGACAAGGCCAGCAAAAAAAGTGAACCGTAGGCGGTTGCCATACTGATCTGGAATTTCACATCGGTGGTTTTCAGATACCGGAGAAACCCCCACACCAGCAGGCCACTGGCGAGGCCCAGAAATACGTGAGTTGCAATGCGTCGCATTGGCTCACTTCGTTGTGTATTCATTCACCCATTCCGCCCGTTTTATTTTTGCTGCCGCCGCCCCAATCGAGCAATGCCGGGACGCGCATCAAATCATTGTCGGACAATTGTCGATCATTCGACGCGTGACAAGCGTTGAAAATAGGCGATGGTATCGCCGAGCCCGGCGGCCAAATTGATTTTCGGTTCCCAACCGAGTTGCGTGCGTGCAAGTGTTATGTCGGGCTTGCGTTGTTTCGGATCGTCGCTAGGCAAAGGATTGAAAATGATTTTCGATTTCGATCCCGTGAGCGCGATGACCTGTTGCGCCAATTCGAGAATGGTGAATTCGCCCGGGTTGCCCAGATTAACGGGGCCGGTCAGTTCCGCCGGACTTTCCATCAAGCAAATCAAGCCATCGACCAGATCATCGACATAGCAAAATGAACGCGTTTGCTGGCCTTCGCCGTACACGGTAATCGGCTCGTTCTTCAACGCCTGCATGATGAAGTTCGACACCACGCGACCGTCATTGGGCTGCATGCCGGGGCCGTAGGTATTGAAAATGCGCGCGACTTTAATACTGACTTTGTATTGCCGGTAATAGTCAAAAAACAATGTTTCCGCACATCGTTTGCCTTCGTCGTAACAGGCGCGCATTCCAATCGGGTTCACGCGGCCCCAATAGTCCTCGGTTTGCGGATGAACTTCCGGGTCGCCATAAACTTCGCTGGTGGAGGCCTGCAAAATGCGCGCCTTGACGCGCTTGGCCAACCCCAGCATGTTGATTGCGCCATGCACGCTGGTCTTGGTGGTTTGTACCGGGTCATATTGATAGTGGATGGGTGACGCCGGGCAGGCGAGATTGTAAATTTCGTCCACTTCGACATAGAGCGGAAAAGTGACGTCGTGACGGATCAATTCAAAATGCGGGTTACCCAGCAAATGTCGAATGTTGTCCTTGCTTCCAGTGAAGAAATTGTCCACGCACAGCACATCGTAATGCCGGTTAACAAGTTGCTCGCATAAGTGCGAACCGAGGAAACCGGCGCCACCTGTGACAAGTACGCGTTTTGTCTGGAATCTTCCCATTGCAATGCTTCCTTCCGTTTTGACGTTCGACGCGGCCAACACGTTGGCCGACAAGTATTAGTGCAACACCTATGCGCGCTATTTCAGCATGCCATTTGGGTTAGTTGGAAAATAGTTTGCCCCAAGACGAATTTGCTCAACTTAAACACGCAATCACGTACCGACGTTTTGGTTCATCGTGCGGCGGGCGTTCAATTGAGCAATCAATTCCACGTAGCCCTTAAGATGCTGTGCTTCCGTCCACTGCATTTCAAACGCCTTGCGCCCCGCTTCTCCCATGCTCTTTCTGAGCGTGACATCATTTTGTAGTGTTTGGATAGCGACGCCCAGTTCATCGGCGTTGGCGTACGTAAAGCCCGCGCCGCTGGCCTCGATTAATTCGGGCAATGCGCCCAGATCATGCGCGATGGCGGGGGTACCTTGGCTGAAGGACTCGACCACGACCAGGCCGAATGTTTCATAGGTGAGCGAGGGAACCACCGTTGCGATGGCATGCGCGTAGGCCGCCTTCAACATGTCGCCCTGTCGCCAACCGGCAAAATGGATATGCGTTGAGTCACCCGCGAGTTGTCGCAACTGCGCCTCTTCATTGCCTTGTCCGATAATTAGCAGATCGATTGCGTGTTGATTCAGGAAATGCGGAATCAGCGTATGCGCACCCTTGAGCTTTTCAAGTCGGCCCACAAACAGAAAATAGGGGCGCTCGGGTACCTTGGCGTCAGCACGGCTCATCGTTGATCGCAGGGTCCAAGCTGCGTCCAGCCCGTGCGGAAGATGCACCATCGGCCGGTCAATGCCCCCGTCTTGATGGCGTTGCCGGGTGAATCGGCTGGGAGCGATGAAACTATCCACATGCATCAGGCTGCGTTTCAACAAATCACTGTAGCGCCACAATTGTGGTGGGCGGCGATGCGCGAGGGTGCAGGCAAAGCAGCTCGGTTTTTCGCACGGCTCGCGATTGAATTTGTACAGCACGTGGGTGGGGCAAACCAGCCAATGCTCATGCAGCGTATAGAGTTTGAGCGCATCGCCAAAGGCAAGAATTGCCGGGCCACCGACCAGCGAAATATTGTGGAAGTGGATGACATCGAACTTGCCGTCGGCCAGCAATTCGCGCAACCGTGTCGATTTGAAATGGGGCCGGCCGGTGAAATAGGTCGCGATTGGCGATAAGGTGCCGACGCCGCTGTGCAGACTGTGCAGGGTAATGTTGGGGTGATTCTCCCATCCCGCCGGCAACGCCTGCCCGCCGACCGCGCGATAGCTGTCGAGACAGTGAATCACTTCCACCGTGTGGCCGGCGGCAGCGAGGCAATTGCTGAGCCGCCACACGAATACGCCATCGCCGCCGAAAGCGTGTGGCGGATAAAACGTGGTGACCATGCAAAATTTCAATGCGCGACCTCTTGCAGCAGCGCAGAGAATTCTGCGGCGGCGCGCTGCCATGAAAACTCAGCGGATCGTGATAATGCGGCCGCCGCCATCTGTTGCCGGTGTGCGGGATTGGCCAAAATGGTGTCGAGTGCGTTGGTGAGCGCATCGACATCGTGCGGCGCAAAAGCGACAACCGCATCTTTCAGCAGTGATGCGGCCGGTCCCACTTCACTCACTACCGAAGGCGTACCACAGGCGGCCGCTTCAAAAGCCGGCAAGCCAAAACCTTCCTCCAGCGACGGCATGACCAGCAATTCCGCTCGATTCAGCAGCTCAATCAGGCTGGCGTCATCAACAAACCCGGTAAAGCAAACCTGGTTCGACAAATCATTCTGTTCGACCTGGCGTTTCAATTCGGTATAGGCGGAAAAAAATACATCGCCGGAAAAATTTCCCACCAGCAACAGGCGCAGCGTCGGGAAGCGCAGCGCAATGCGGCGAAACGCTTCGATCAACACTTTCAGATTTTTGTGCGGACTCAGTCCGCCCACATAAATGAGATAGCGCAAACCCTTTGTGAGGCCATGGCCCGCAAGGATGTCGGCCGGATCGCGCGCTGCCGGCATGACGCGAAAAAGCGGATCGTGCGCTTCAAGAATCACCCGCACTTTGCGATCCGGTAATTTGAACTGTTCGCAAATGCCGGCTTTGGCGTGATCCGACACGGTGAGAATCATCCGCGCCTGCCGGCGCGCCAACGCGAGCTTTACGCGCCAGAAAAATTGCGCGCGCGGGTTGGGGAAAATCATTTCAGGGTGGCGTTCGGCGATCACATCGTGAATCGCGACGATGGTCGGCACCGGCCAAATCAACGGGAAATAGGTGTACACCGAGGGAAAGAAGAACGCATCCAGACGGTGCTGCGCCACGGCCCGCGACATGCGCAACAAATCGACAATGCTGCGCCGACCGTCGGCCGATGCCGCCGTGCCCGGCGCCTCGCTTAAGTCCACGACCACGGCTTTGAAGCCAGGCGGCAAATCATTCGCGGCGGCACTTTCACGGTCCATGAACATCAGATATTCATTGCCGTCATCGCGTGCGGCAAGTGCGGACAGCAGGTTTCGCGTATAGCGGCCATAGCCGCGCCAGTTAGACCAGCAGCCGCCGTCGATACCGATGCGCAATCCTCGCAAGCCTCGCAATCCCATTTATTTTCCTATTGACCCGCCGCGATCCAAGCGCTCATCCACGATCCAGCAATCGAAAAGCACTTCGCAAAATTTTGTGCGAAAACGGCAACGGATGCGTGGTGACCACGCCGACCGCCGAGCTGAACGCCGCAGTGTAGGCATCATAAGCCTCCGTGAGCGCCTGTACGTTGCTGCGCGTCGGATGCCAGCCCAACTCTTGTTGCGCGCGGCGGATATCGGCGACACCATCGCGCTGGTTTGCGCTGTGGTAATGCCACTCGGAAAGCGGCGTGAGCCCGGCGAGTTCGACTATTCGCAGCGCTGTTTTTGACAAAGTCGCGGGCATAAAACGCAGCGTAGCGCCGGTTCGAGCGTGCTCGATCAGCGCCTGCAGATCCTCGCGTACCGTATTGTATTCTTCCGCGCCGAAGTGAAATACGCCCGAATTCTCACTGCCCTCGAGTAACCGCACGCCTTCTGCCATATCGCGAATATCCAGCAATTGATAGCGGTTTGTCCCTGTGCCCAGCACCGGTACCGTATCGCCTCTGCGTATCGCATCGAACATCATCGCGAATGCGCCGACCTTGCCGGGGCCGAGAAACGTTTTCGGCCGTACCGCGGCCACCGACGGGCCGTTTTGCTGTTGCATCAACCACGATTCGGCTGCCGTTCGACATTTACGGTAATTATCGAGCCGCGACATACCGGAACCGGACAGAAAGGGATGAGGACGAGGCGACCTTTCAACAATGGTTGACGAGATCAACACAAATCGGCGCGCGCCTGCGGCGCGAGCAGCCTCATATACGAGGCGCGTACCATCGACGTTGACGGCGCGAAGGGTTTGCGGCGATTGGCGGGGTGAAGCAAAGGCCGCGTGTACCACGCTATCGACACCATGCACGGCGCGTCGCACCGTTTCGAGTTCGCAAACGCCGCCCTGAACGTAATCGACATCATTGGCCCAATCGGGTCGCGGGGCGACATCGAGCACGCGCACGGTTTTGCCCGCGTCGAGAAAAGCGCGCACCATATGCGTACCGAGAAATCCGGTGCCACCGGTGATGAGAATTTGCGGCAATGACATTTCCGGGGTTTCTTGAATATCGAATGAAGAAACAGGCGAATGAGAAATCTGAAAATGATCGCGGTCTATCGACTAAATGCCGACCAAATATCGACCAAACTTCGGGTGAATGATGGCTTCTCGCGCGCCAATTGCCTGGTGGTGAAAGTGCCGCGCGACGAACACATTGATTTTTGCCCCCAATCAATCCAGTTCAAATGCGTTTTTGTAGTCCAATTTCAGCGCGGGATCCTGATCCGACTTTCGCAAGTATGCATTGCCCACCGCCAGACTTTCGATGTCGCTCCCCATGAAACAGCGGAAGGCATCGGCCGGTGTGCAAACGATCGGCTCGCCGCGCACATTGAACGACGTGTTGATGATGACCGGGCAACCGGTGACCCGTTTGAATTCGGCGAGCAGCGCGTGGTAGCGCGGGTTGGTGTCGCGATGCACAGTCTGAATCCGGGCGGAATAATCGACGTGGGTGACCGCGGGCAACTCCGAGCGCGGCACATTGAGTTTGTCGATGCCGAACAGCGCCTGCTCGGCGTCCGTCATCGCGCGGCGACGCGGCATGACGACATCGGCGACCAGCAACATGT
Organism: Betaproteobacteria bacterium; assembly: GCA_043744315.1. Taxonomy (GTDB): domain Bacteria; phylum Pseudomonadota; class Gammaproteobacteria; order Burkholderiales; family Usitatibacteraceae; genus UKL13-2. The sequence continues at coordinate 20,831 of JAYTUX010000255.1, forward strand.
ACGGGCTGTCGCCATCGAGTTCAAACCAGTCCGCCACATCCTCGCGCAGAACCGATGGCGCGAACGGGCGAAACGATTCCCGGTATTTGACTTTCAGATTGAGCGTTTTTTGCATGGTCGGTGAACGGGCGTCACCCAGAATAGAGCGCCCGCCCAGCGCACGCGGACCGAATTCCATTCGTCCCTGAAACCAGCCCAGCGCACGGCCATCGGCCAGATCCTGCGCGCATTGCGAAATGAGTCGCTCGTCGGTAAGCGTTTCAAAGCGGGCACCCGCCGCCGTCAGGCCCGCTTCAATGTCCGCCTGTGAATACGATGGCCCCAGATAACTTCCGCGCATCGAATCCCTGTCCGCAGAAACCGTTCTTGGCCCATTGAGCAGGCCGTGATACGCCGACAGTGCTGCACCCAGCGCGCCGCCGGCATCGCCCGACGCGGGTTGAATCCAGATTTTTTCAAACGCGCCATCGCGCAGGATTTTTCCGTTGGCCACGCAGTTGAGCGCCACCCCGCCCGCCATGCAGAGCTTACTCTGGCCGGTTTGCCGGTGAAGGTTCTCTGCCATGCGGCGGACAACGGCGTTCGTTACCTCCTGCAATGACGCCGCTATGTCAAAATGCTTCTCCGTGAGCAGACTTTCCGCGGAACGGGGCGGAAGATCGAACAGGCGTGAAAACGAATCGCGAACCATCACCCAGTCGTACGG